>CAMDPK010000087.1 GCA_945904015.1 Candidatus Kuenenia stuttgartensis
CGCAGTCGAACAAGTCGATTCCGCGACAGACCGCCTCCAGCAAATCGGTTGGCGTGCCGACTCCCATCAGATAGCGTGGCTTGTCGGCCGGCAACAGCGGCGCGGTGAAATCGAGCGTCGAGTACATCTCGGTGGGAGCCTCTCCGACACTCAGCCCGCCGATCGCGTAGCCCGGAAAATCGAGCGGCAACAGTCCCGCTGCCGAGCGTTCGCGCAGCTCGCGATCGGTCGCCCCCTGGACGATGCCGAATAAGGCTTGATCGTCTCGCAGATGAGCCTCGCGGCAACGAACCGCCCAACGTGTCGTACGTTCGACCGCGTCGAGAATCTTCTCGCGCGGAGCATCCGCCGGCGGGCACTCGTCGAGGCACATGATGCAGTCCGCGCCGAGCAATTCCTGAATTCGCATCGCTCGTTCGGGAGACAGTTCCAACATGCTGCCGTCGAGATGCGATTTGAAAACGACCTTCTCGTCGTCGAGCTTTCGCAGCGCCGTCAGCGAGAAGACTTGAAATCCGCCACTGTCGGTCAGGATCGGCCCATCCCAACCCATGAAGCTGTGCAGTCCACCAAGTTCGGCCACAACCTCCGGCCCCGGCCGCAACGCCAAGTGATATGTGTTGGCCAAGACCTTCTGCACGCCGACGCGCCGCAGTTGCTCCGGCGTCAGTCCTTTGACGCTGGCCTGCGTCCCGACCGGCATGAACGCCGGAGTCTCGACCACTCCATGCGGCGTCACCCATCGCCCTCGCCGAGCGGCAGTCGTAGGATCAGTCGCCATCAATTCAAATCGAAATCGAGACAAGACGCCGCCTCGCTGTGAGACAAGTTGTGCAAACTGAAGAACCAAACTCAGTGGAGTTGGTAGCTCGTCCCGGACACCGCTGCAAGGCGTCACGCTGGACATCGCGTTCGCGGAATGTTCACCTGAGTCTAGGTGGGCGGGGGTTGACGCTCCGCTCGCCAGAACAAACGAGGGGATGCCGTGGTGACAGATTCCAACGTGACGAGTTGTGGTTTCGGTTCTTCGGACCTGCGACTGCCGGACGAATTGCGTGGCCCGTTGCTGTTGCATTTGCAGACTCTGCGCGGACGCTACCTGCAACGCGGTTGGGCTGGGCGTGTCGGCTTTGGTACTCGGCCGGCGGTGATCGTCATCGACTTGGCTCGGTACTGGTTGGACCCTGGACAGCAGATCGGCAGTTCGCTCGACGCGGTGGTGCTGGCGACTCGCCGAGTGCTCGATGCGGCGCGTGCGGCCTCACTACCGATCTTCTTCACGACGTTCGCGCACGATCCAGCCGAGCCGCCCAGTCCGCACGACCAAAAACTGAGATTCCAGTTCCCGGCAGAGGCAGCAGAACTCTTTGAACTTGATCCGCGACTGAATCGTCAGCCGACGGAAAAGGTGATCCGCAAACGCTACGCCTCGGCGTTCAAGGACACGAACTTGCACACGATGCTCACCGCGTTGGGCATCGACACGCTGATCGTCACGGGGGTCAGCACCAGCCACTGCGTCTACGCAACTTGCCGCGATGCGACCGACAGCTTCCGAGTCATCGTCCCGCGCGAGGCCGTCGGCGAACGCTGCGAACTGATGCACGAGGTCTTTCTGCTCGATATCGACATTGACCTCGCCGATGTGACGGACGTGGACGAAGTCGTACATCGACTCGTGACCGTTCAACAACCGACGGCGTGAGATGCAGCGACCGGTTCACCGATCTTCCAATCCGCTCCATCACGGATGACTCGGCGATACAGCGTGTCGCGTTCGACCGGCTCGCGGCCAGCTTCGCGGATGAGGTGGTGAAGTTGAGTGACGGTGAGACCCTCGGGGGTTTTGGCTCCGGCGTCGTGGTAGATCAATTCGTGGACCACGGTGCCGTCGAGGTCGTCGGCCCCGAAGTTGAGCGCGATTTGGGCGGTCTTCTCGCCGAGCATGATCCAGTAGGCTTTGATGTGGTCGAAGTTGTCGAGCATCAACCGCGAGATCGCCATGACCTTCAGGTCCATCATGCCGCTCGGCTTTTGAATGTGGTCGAGCTTCGTATTCTCCGGATGAAACGCCAGCGGGATGAAGGTTTGGAAGCCGTGCGTCTCATCTTGCAGTTCGCGCAGCTTGCAGAGGTGGTCGATGCGGTGCTCGGCTTGTTCGACGTGGCCGTAGAGCATCGTGGCGTTGGAACGCAGGCCCAACTCGTGAGCAGTGCGGTGAATTTCGAGCCAGTTGCTGCCGTCCGCCTTGTGCTCGCAGATTTGGGCGCGGACGTCGGGATGAAAAATCTCCGCTCCGCCGCCGGGCATGCTGCCCAAGCCCGCGTCGATCAACTGCTGCAAGACCCAGCGATACGGCTGCTTGGTGATGTGGCCGAACCAGTTGATTTCGACTCCGGTCCACGCCTTGATGTGGATCTCCGGGTACGTCTCGTGGATGACACGGACGACGTTGACGTACCAGTCAAAATCCTTCTGGTGATGCAGGCCGCCGACAACATGAATCTCGGTCGCACCAGCCGCCTTCGCTTCGAGAGCCCGTGCGCGAATCATGTCGTCCGTGAACGTGTAGCCGCGTTCGGCCTTCAGGTCTGATCGGAAGGCACAGAACACGCAGCGGTAAATGCAGACGTTCGTCGGGTTGAGATGGATGTTGGTGTTGTAGAACGCGAGGTTGCCGTTCTTCCGTTCGCGGACGATGTTCGCCAAGCGGCCGAGTGTCAGGACATCGACTTGCTCATCGAGGAACACGCCCTCGTCAAAGGTCAGACGTTCGCCAGCTTCGACTTTGTCGGCGATTTGGCGGAGTCGGGTACTGGAATGCGGTGCGATCATTTCATTGGTCATTGGTTTTTGGTCGTTGGCTATTGGTCATTTACCGAACAGAAGGCTTTGGGATTAACTGACCTTCCTCGGCGGATTTGCGAGATATCGTTTCTCGACCTTGGCCGCGATGGTCCCAATGCCGTAGTAGCCGATCGAAAGGCGAGCGACGTGAGTCAGCAGGTCGTAGGCTTGCCAGCGGTTCCAGCCGTAATCTTCTTCCATCCACAGGATCAAGCGGGCGAATGCCTCGGCAGCGGAGCGTTCCATCGGGTTGCCGCTGACGACGGCCATGATCTCGGTCGGAGATTCGATGCGCGGGCTGAGCAGTTTTTTGTTCTTGATCAGCTTGACGGTGATGGTCGATTCGGCGGGCATTTCGAGTCCCGTGGCGGACAACTCGCCGTGTCCCATCGCGGCGTGAGCGTCGCCGAGGTAGAGGTATCCGCCCGGCACAAAGACCGGCAAGTAGATCGTGTTGCCGGGGCAGACTTCGATGATGTCCATGTTGCCGCCGTGTGGTCCGGCTGGCAGAGTCGTCGGCGATCCCCAATCGGGAGCGGTCCCAATGCAGCCGAGCATCGGGGCATACGGAATTGTGATCTCGTCGCTGAAGTGAATCACGCCGTCGCGGATCGGCATGATGTGAGCCTGATGCGGGCAGTCGCTCCCCAGTCACTCGCAGAGTTGCTTGGGATTGCCGGTGTAGGTCGAGCACTGGCCGATGCTCGGCTTGATCTCGTGGATCGTCACGGCAAGCGAGTCGCCAGGTTCTGCTCCCTCGATACCGATTGGTCCTGACAGTGGGTTGCTGTACGGGACCGTTGTCCGATCGCGGCGATCGCCCGGTTTGCGGAGTTGGCCAGAGAGTGCGTCTTCGGATTCGACGGCGATGGTCTCGCCGGACTGGATGCGGAGTCGCGGCTCGCGATCGCGGCTGAATTCGTACGACAACTGTTGGGCGGTCAGGCGTTGCATGGGGAACCTCTGAGGCGGGGCTGAATGCCGGGGACGTTATGAGGTGGCTCGATGAACTTCAACTACTCAGTTCGCAGACCTTGCCGGGCTGTTGCCGAACGGCAACAGCGTTTTACATTTCGAGCCGGTCAATCGGATTGCGTCGGGAAAGAACGTGCGTAGACTGATCCGCCAACTGCGAACACTTTCACTTGGCCATGCCTCCGAAGCGATCGAAACACATGTCTCTTTCCCGCCGAGCCGTTGATCCGCGTCGCTTGATGGTGATGCAACAAGCCAATCGTCGCGAGCAGCTAAAGGCGGTGACGGCGGGTTTGGAGAAGGCTCGCACAATTCTCGAAGGGACGCGGCCAGCGACCTGGGTCTTCACAGGCGACACGGTCGTGCAGGGAGCCGGGCAGACTGGCGCGGGGCGGACGTTCTCAGAACACTTTGGCGATCACCTGCGGAACAAATTGCGGCGGTTGCTGGATGTCGTCATCAACACCGGCGTGCCGAAATCGCGCGCCGACAACTTTTTGAAAACGCTCGATTGGCGAGTGACTCGGTTCGCGCCGGAGGTCGTTTTCTTGATGATTGGTTCCGCTGATGCCGCAGCCGGGCCGACGGGACGAACTCACTTTCGCGAAGTGCTCAACGAGATCGTCGATGCGCTGGCGAAGACGAAGACGGCGTTGATTTTGCAGACGCCGCCGACTGCTCGGCCCGATCACTGGACCGACGCGACGGATCTACCGGCCTACGTCGAGATCGTTCGTGAGGTGGCCGACGCTCGTGACGTTGCGGGGATCGACCATTGGTCGTTATTCGAGGACCGATTGGCTCAAGCGGAAGCGGAGCCGGATTGGTGGTCTTCAGGCGGACAACTCCCGAACGTGCGCGGGCATGTGGAACTCGCGCGGCAAATCGTGGAAGCGTTGTCGAGATGATCGGCGAATTCGTCGGCGAGCGGCTACTGCTTTGCGGCCGGTTCGGCCAGCGTCAGTTCGTTGCGGACTTTCTTCACGCCCGGTTCCAGACGCACCATGTTGGCGGCGAGCTGTTTTTGCGAAGGGGTCGCGACTTCGCCGCGCAGGACGACGACTCCGTCGGCATCAAGATCGACCGTCACACTTCGCAGAGCGGGCTGACGAGTCACTCGATCGAAGCGCGAGTTCAGAGTTATGTTGAGTTCTTCGTACGGAATCTTCGGCACGTCAAACGAAACTTTTTGCTGCGGACGGATCGAGCGGCGCGAGTCGTTTTGTCCTTGTTGATTCATGCCGTTGGGATCGTTCGGGTCCATGCCTTGATTCTGTCGGCCACGATTGTTGCGGTTGCGGTTTTGGTTTTGTTGTTGATTCTGCTGAGCGGCTTGGTTGGCTCCCAGGAACTGCTGTGTGTTGCGTGCGCCGACCATGCCGTTCTGCTGACCCTGGCCTTGCAGTCCGAAAGAGGATTGCTGATTCAGTAACACGCTTTGGCCGGCTCCCGCCGAGTTCGCGTTCGTGGTACTGAAGCGGTTCGAGCCCCCGCCGAAAGCGTTTGACCCAGACAGGCCGCCGGAGCTGCCGCCTGTAGCACCGAAGCCCGATGTGCCTGTGCCACCGGTCGTGGTGCGCTGCTGAGTCTGTGCGGCGGCTGGTTGAATGGCGATCAAGCCGCTGATGGCGGCGATCAGCCACGCGGATCGTTGCAAAGATTTCACGATCAGTCTCCCCTGGTGACTCAGCGACTCACGAACGCCGAACATGATACTTACCGATCCGGGAATTGCACCACTCAATCTTCGGTTCTCGTGGTCCCACGGATCGTGGCGATGGTCCGTGAGTTCACGCGGTCGGCGGCCTTGGTACGAGCATCGACGACTGGCGTGTCGGTTCTAAAGTTGGAGGTATCGCCGCCATTCAATCGGTCGCGAAGGGCCGTTTCAACCTTCGCTGCGAGGTGAGATTCGTCGGCGTTCTCTGATTTCTCGGGCTTGTGGCCGGTCAGGTTGATGGTCGAGAGGTCCGAGAGCACAACCGGGCCGCTGTCCGGCGTCATCCGCAAACGCAGGGCGAGTTCGGCTTGATTCCGACCCGACCGCGTGTACGGCACGAACAGCCGATAGGCCGGGCCGAACTGTGTGCGGGTCACTTGTGTGTTCCATGTCTGACGGTCGATGTCGAATTGGTTCAGCGGCTTGGATTGATCGGCCTCGGAACCTTGGTCATCAAACACAAAGACATGCACATCGCCGTTGACCATCACCGGAATCGCACTGTCTTGATTGAAGAAGAAGACTTGCCCCGCGACTCCGCGACAGGATTTTCCTGCGGAGTCGAAGCCATCGGCCGTCTGCCAAACGCACAGACATTTCACGGCGGGATTTTGCGGAGTGGCTTTGACGAATTTCTTATGCCGAGTTGCATCCGAGACGAGTCCTGACGTCGCGCAGCCGGTCAGCAGGACGCACAAAACCATCGCTGTTCCAATCGTGTGCTTCATCGCTGGACCTCCTTGCGGCGGAAGGTGTCGAGGACCGTGGGCTTCTTCGTGGACTTGGAAGTTTTGGTCGCTCCGACCTGTTGAACTTGCAAGTTCGATGCTCCGCGACTGCCGGTCTGTTGGTAGACCACACCTTTCACAGCATCCGACGGATCGTCCGACATCGGCGGAACGGGCGAGATATTGGGGTTGGTGTTCGGCATCGGTGCTGGCGGCAGAGGAACGGATTTCTGAGTCGGATCCGACCACATGCCTCCGGGCGGATAGACCGGCGGAATGGAGCCTTCGGTCGGCGGCGCGGGAGCCGCGAACAGTGGGCCGTGCAGCGCTTCCGCTTCGCTTTCCGTGTAGTGCAGCCGCTCGGCTTCGACTTGCTTGAGCATTTCGTTGACGCTGTCGTTCTTGATGATTCGCGGCGTGAGGAAGATCAACAGCTCGGTCCGTTTGGAGACGTGCGAGTCAAATCGGAAAGCATGGCCGATGACCGGGACATCTCCCAACCACGGCACTTTCCGTTCGCTCGTCGTCTCGGTCTTTTGAATCAGTCCGCCGAGCACGATCGTTTGCTCGTCCGCAACGGCGATTGTCGATACGGCGCGCGAAATATTTTTGATCGGGGAGGTAATCACACCTCCAACGCCGCTTGTCAGAGTGACTCCGTTTTGCAAATCGTAGTCGCTACGTTCGGCTCCGATTTGCATCACGATCCGTCCATCAGGTGTGATCCGAGGCGTGACTTCGAGGATGATTCCCGAATCGTCGCGAATCACCGTCGGCGTGATTTGTCCTAAGGCCCCATTGGTCGTGAAGCCGTTGACGACGGGCACGTTGCGGCCAACATTGATGCGACCCAATTGGTTGTCGAGTGTCCGAATCTGCGGCCGGCTCAGAATCTCCAGCCGGCGATTTGCCGAGAGCGCTCGCAGCAGCACGTTGACGGACTCCGATCCCGCCGAAAGCACTAATCCGCCATAGCCCAAGTCACTGTTGGTTCGGCCCACCGAGAAATTGCTTAACCCCTGGCCGCCCACTTGCTCCGGTTTGAACGGCGTCGAATTGGCGACCTGTGAGTTGTTGAAGTTGAAACCGGGCACCAAGGTTGACAGTGTGCTTCCAGTCGTGGTTGAGACAGCACCACGGCCGAACAGCAGCGAGTCTTGAATTCCCAATTCCACGCCGAACTCGTCGTTGTTGGTCAGCTCGACTTCGACCAGCAGGGCTTGAATCACGACCTGTTGCTGGTCCATGTCGATCCGCTCGACGATTTTCAGAATGTCCTCGTAGTAGCGCGGTGTCGCACTGATCAGCAAGCTGTTCGAGTTCGCTTCGGCGACGACGATGACTTCGCGCTCGAACTGCTCGAAGTTGCCGACCAAGCCCTGATTGGCTTGCGTGGCCAGATCGCTCTGGCTTTGCAGAAATGCCGTGATCGATTGTGCGACGTTCGCCGCCGGGCTGTTCTTCAAGCGATAGACCGTCATCTTGCGTTGGCGGACATCGTCTTCGTCGAGCCGCAGGATGATTGCTTCGACAACACTCAGAGCCTCGCTGCCACCAACCGCGATGATGCTGTTGGTCCGCACGTCGGTCGAGAGTCGCAGCGGAATCAACTGACTGCTGGCGTCCTCAGCCCCGGCGAGCTGAATGCCAAGCTGCTGGTTCTGTTGGTTCGCACCGCCACCTTGTCGTCCACCTTGCCCCTGCTGCTGATTGTTGAAGAGCTGATTCAGCAACGTCGTCACCGATTGAGCGTCGGCGTTCTTCAGCGTGAAGTGCTTGATCTCAGCAACCAGCGACGCTGGCTGATCGAATCGCTTCACGAGAGCCTGAATCAGCGCGAGACTCTCCGTCGGAGCGGTCACAACCAAACTGTTGGTCCGTAGGTCGGCGTTGATTCGGATGTCCGACAAGACTCCCGACTCCAGCATTTGCTCGCCGTCTTCCGTGTCGAGCAGTTGCAGTACCGCGCTCTTCGCTTCGCGTAGTTTTTGATCGACTTGCCCTTGTCCTTGGCCTTGGCCACCGCCAACCCCTCCACCGAATCCGCCTCCGCCACCTTGCTGTGTCCGTACCTGCTGGGGTGGGCTGATGACGCTTTGGATCGCGAGGTTCAACAACTCCGCCATCTCATCCGCGACAGCGTTCTTCAACGGGATCAACTTGATTTGGTTGACGGATTGCGAGCCAACTTGATCCAGCTCGTCGATCAGCCGCCGTACCTCTTCGAGATCGCGCGGCCGGGCCTGTACGATCACCGAGTTCGTTCGTGAATCGGAGATCGCCCGTACGCGACCTCGCAAGCCGCCGGCCGCCGAGCGCGAACTGGTCGCCCCTTGGGTCGCCTGGGCTTGTCCGCCACCGGTGGTGCTGCCGCCTGTGAAGAAGCTGTCGATCGCGGTCAACATTTGGCTGGCGACCGCGTATCGCAACCGGAAGACCTCGAATTCTTTGGTCGCGTCGATCGGCTGGTCGAGATCGTCGATCAGCTTGTTCACGGTCGGCATGTCGCGCTCCGATGCGAGCACCATCACCGAGTTCGGCTTGCCGATCGCGATGACCACGATCTGCTGGGTTTGATCGCTCGAGGAACGGCCTCGCGACCGATTCAACCGCTCGTAAACGGTCGTCAGCAGGTCCGCCAGCGATTCGCTATCGACGTATTTCAACGACCGCACATTCACGTCGGGAACCGAGCCGGCCAGCATTTTTCCGATCTCGGCGATCAGCTTCTCGACCATTTCGACGTCTTGTGCGTTGCCGCGGATGATCAGCACGTCACCCAGTTCTTCGACACTGACATCTCCCTTGAGCGGGCCGCTGATCGACGATGTATTGGACTTGTCCGGCGCTTCCATTTCGGCGGCTTCGCTCGGCTGCTTGGGGTCGGCGGGATTCGTCGGAGCCGCTGGCTTGGAGTCGGCCGGCTGCTTCTTGGCATTCTTTTTCGCTTTAGGCTTGGCGGGCGTTTCCACTTGCGCGAGTTCCGAGTCATCCGGCTGCTCCGCCGCGCGAGCTTGAGCCAACTGTTTGATCGCCGAATTGAGCGTCTGCGCGACTTGCTTCGCATCACGCTTGGTCGACACCAACCGCACGCTGCGATCGGCCGCGTTCGAGAGGACATCCAGTTTCGCGATCAAAGTCTTGATGGACGCGACCTCTGCCGGGGAACCGTCAATCAGCAGGCGATTGGTCTTCGTGTCGACGCCGACCGCGAACCGCGCGATCCGTTTCGGAACCGCTGGTTGAGATTTCACCGCGCCACGCCCCGTCACGAGCAGGTCTTTCCAAACGACAAACCCAGGCAGTCCGTTCGGACCTTGGTCAATCAACTCGGCATCTTGCTCGAACGCTTGAAACAGCGCTCGCGAGACATTCTGAGCCGTCTGACGCTTCAGCGCGACTTCCGTCCAACGACGCGTGACTTCGGGATGTTCGAGTTCTTCCTCGTCGTCCTCGTCGTCCATTTCCTCGAAGGCCGCCTGCTGGATCATCCCCTCGCGTCGTGGACGGTTCGTGTCTGGTTTTGTGACGGCGGCTGATCTGGTCGGCTGGATCTTCTTAGGCGGGGGGCTGACTTCTGCAGCGGTGTTTTGTACGACGGGTTCTGAAGCACCGATGACCGGTCGCGCGAATTCACTGCGAGCGTCACGCAGCGAGATCAGGTCGAGATACTGACCTCGTGCCAGCAACCGGAAGCCCTTCGGCTCCACTTCCCGGTTGAGAATACGGATCGTTTCTTCGAACGAGTACTTGCTCCAATCGTTGCGTGAAAATCTGCCGGGCGGCACTTTGTCGATGATCAGTTGCCGACCGCTCTGCATGGCAATGTCGTTCAGCACTTCCCCCCACGTTCGGTTGAAGTAGTTCATCTTGATCGTCTTGTCGGTGGGAACCGCGACCTTTCCTACCGATGGCTTCGCGCTCTCCGCTTCCATTTGTTGAAGCGTTTGTTCGAGCGCCGCATTCGACGGCGCTGCGGCCACCGGCTTGCTCGCCTTCTTGCCGAAGAGCTTGACTTCGGCCGCGAGCTGCTCCGCGTGCCATAAGCCAAACACACATGCCGTCGCGGTCAGTCCCACTCCGAAGAGTCGTAGTCGTTGCGGATTCAAGGCAGCCTCCTTGCCGTAGCTAGTTTTACAGACGAATTGTCTGCAAAGTGGCGATCTCCGGCGGCACGCTCCGCGCTCGCTGGGATCGACACACCCCGTCATTTCTTCGTTATCGGCAAAGCTTGACCGACCGGTGAACTAAACCTGATCGGAAATGTCGGCGATATCCGGGCACTCTTCGCAGCTTGCCAGCTCAACCCGGCTTCTTGGGAGTCTCCGGAGCGGCAGCGGGTTCCAGCTTGCGCAGCTTCTTCAGAGTGTCACCCAAATCCAGTCGCCAGAGCACGTCGTCCTTTTTCAGCAGGACCGTCTTCTTGTCGATCCGAAAGACTGTCGCTTCGATGTCGGCATAGCGCAGGACTTCCCCCTCCTTCAACACGATCCGCCGATTGGTCGACTTGTCGGAGAGCCAGAATTCTCGCGTGCCATTCTTGTCGAAGATGCCCGTCAGCTCGGTGAACTGAGCGAGGTCGTCGCCGACAGTGATGGTGACTTCCTGCTTGACTGTGTTGGGCGGGTTGCCGTTATCTGCCACTTGCACAGTGAGCTTGATCGGGCCGGGAACCGTCGTGACAGGCGGAGTCCATTTGAACTCGCCAGTCTCGGCGTTGATCTTCGCCCCTTCCGGCGCACCGGCGGCCAGCGAGAACGACAGTTTCGTTTCTGGATCCTCGTCGGTCGCCTTCACCGGCATCGAGAATTCCTTGCCGAGCACCGCGTGCCGCTCACCCACCGCCTCGAACTTGGGGGGCTTGTTGGATTGCTTGAACGACACTGCCAACTCTTGCTTGAGAGGTTCTTTCAAGCCCGCCGCCTTGACGATCACGTTCAGTTTGAAGTCGCCAAGCGCCTGCTCATCGTTCGGCTTCCAGGTCAGCTTGCCGGAGCGGCCATCGAGTGACATTCCGCTGGGAGCTTCACCCTCCAAAGTGAAAATCGGTTCTCCTTGCGAGAGATCGAAGCCGATCGCCCGACACGTCAAATCGAGCGTTCCGCCGCGCGAGAACGACTTTGAACCGACGAAGTCCAACTTCGGAGCGTACGGCACCGGTTTGACGAACGGGTTCCGTTTCAGGATTGGATCGAAGTGAGCAATCGCCCGTTTCGAAAATTCCGGATGAACCGGTGCGAACTCGACGGTCTCGTCGGCCAGCAGCGAGACCGGTCGCCCGGCGGCACCCTGCGGCGAGTTTGGATCGGTCGCGAGCGTCCAATTGTTGCCGCTGGCCTCGGTGACTTCGAAGTAGTGTTTGCCCACGCGAACCAGGAACGGAGCCTTTGTCGGAAAGCCTTCGGCGTGGCGCACGACCAAGGGATGAGTCGGGTCTTGCCAGTCCTCGGCAACTTCCGTGCGTGGGAACATCGTCGGCCCACGTGGCTGTGCGTCCTTCAGCGACAACGCCTCGAACGACATGTTGACCGTCAGTTTTGGATTTCCTGTTGCGGCGGGGCTGACGAGCTCCAATTGCGTGATGCTGTGCAGCAAGTCGGCTTGAAAAAAGCGAAACAAAAACTGACGCACTTGGGCCATTGTCGCGTCGGCCTTCAATTTGAATCGCACGGTCACGAACGGCTGATTCGCCGCCGCCGCGACTGGATCGGGAGTCACTTGCACGTTCGAGAACTCGCCGACCACTTCCGCCAGGTCAGTCAGCCACTGTTGATAGTTGCGTGCCGCATCTTGCGGCTTGGGAGACAGACTGCGGCCCTTCCATTCCTTGAGAAGCTTTTGCTTGGTGAAGACGCTCAGACGTTCGTAATCGCGGTCATCGTGGATCTTCTTCGCGGCGGCCAGCGTTCGCTCGGCGTCTTCCACCGGCGTGACGAACCACTCCCAAACCACCGGGACGAAATAAAACGCGACCACCGCCGTCAAACCACCCGCAAGGACTTTTTCACGCAGTTGCATGGGAGAACCTTTGTTCGGAAACAGGTATCCGAGGAACGACGAATGACTATTTCTTCTTTGCTCCGGACCCCTGCCCCCCGACCGCTGACACCTTCTTCACCGGCTTCCAAGAGACGTCCAAATCGAACTTCCACGGGTAATCGCCGTCCGTGCCGGGGCGAGCCACTTGGTGTGGCGTGACCGTGACTCCTTCGTGGCTGGCCAATTTGGCCGAAAGGTCGTCGATGTCGTCGCGATCTTTCGCAAAGCCGTCGCCACGCACCACGCCAACGATCCCGGCTGCTCCCGGTTGACCGTTCAACTTCGTGAGATACCGCCGATCGGTTCCTTCCATGGCTTCGGACAACTCGAAGAGCCGATCCAACCACGCGACTCGCTGATCGGTCCACTTGCCGATCGCGTTGACGTTTTTGACCATCGCGCCCGAACCATCAATTTCCTTTTTGAGCAGGTCGGCTTCGATCCTGTGCTCTGCCGTTTCTTTCTCCATCAAACGGATTGTGTTCCATCGCCAGCCGAAGGCTCCGAGGAACAACAACACCGCCGCCGCGATGCTGGCTGTCCCATACAATCGCTTCAGGTCGCGAGGCACAACCGGCTGACGCGGGTGCAGAAAATCGAGCGACTCGGTGCGCCGGCCAGTTTGCCCGAACAACAACCCGACCGGGCCAGTGAACAGCGCGTGTGAAGTCACTGAACCGTCCCCATCGAACGTCAGCCCTGGCAGCACGAGCGGGTCTTCGACATTCACGTCACAGGCAAATCGTTTGCGAAGCACGCCGGCCAAACCATGCAAGCTGGTGGGGTCGCCCCACAACCAAGTCCGTGACAACGCCAGTTCTGGATGTTGCCGCTTGAGCGCGACCAGACTCCGGTTCACTTCAGCGACGATTGCTTGTTGTTCCCGCTCCGGAGTTGTGGCATCGTCTGGCAATCTGGCCGCGTGTGTTAGCAGCAAGGCTCGGTCCCGCAGCAGCGTGATCTCGACCAAGTGCTCATGCGAGATGATTGCCAACTCGACGGACTGCGGTGGTGGTGGATCAGTCCTCACCAGGCGAGCAATCAGTTCGGCCATGGCAGTGGCGGTCAGACTGACTCCGGCCAACTCGCAGCCGGTGCGCAACAGGACCAACTTCAGCGGGTCGAGCACTTCGCGGCCGATCGTCGCCACCAACACTTCGCGGCCGGAAACTCCTTCGCGGCGTGGCAACGGCAGGAAGTCCAGCAGCAGACTGTCGAGTGGTCGTGTCGATTTCGCCGCCGCTTGAAATCGGACGACGTTGGGTAACTCGGCATCCGGCACGTTCGGGACTTCGAGCACTCGCACGACGGCGTCTTCGCGTGGAATCGTGACCAGCACACTTTTGGCGGTCAGATCCAGCGATTTGAATTGCTCGTTCAGCCAACCGCCGGCTGCCGGGGCGTCTTCCGAGGGAGACTTTCCCTCCGGCCACTTGAGCGTGAACGCTTTGCGGACACGCACTCCGGAAGGCGTGACCTCCGCATCCAGGCCGCAAACTTGTCCGTGTTCCCAATCGAGAGCAAGAAAATCAGGCATGGCAGTTCCGTCGAGACAGTTCGGCTGGCGAGCGGAGGGTGTCAACCCTCCGAGTGCAGCAACGGGCGAATAAACACCTCGGAGGGTTGACACCCTCCGCTCGCCTAGTTGCGCAGTCTCGGCATCATCCGCCGGAGCGACCGAGAAAAACAAGCGGGGAACGGCCGGAACAGTGACGTTGCAGCCGACTTGTGCCGACAAAAACGATTCGAGGGTCCGCCGCGGCGGATCGCCCGGACGCCGCACCGACCACACGATCACTCGACCGTGACGCTCTTGGCCAAATTCCGGGGCCGATCGACGTTGCAGCCGCGCAGCACGGCGATCTCATACGCCAGCAGTTGCAGCGGGATCGAGCAGACCAGCGGCTGCAAATACTCCTCGACGAACGGGAGAAAAATCACGTCGTCGGCCAGTTGATCGATTTTCGTGTCCCCCTCGCCCGCCAGAGCGATGATCGGGCCGCGACGCGCTTTGATCTCCTCCAGATTGCTCATCACTTTCGGATAGATGTGACCACGCGGAGCGATGAACAGGCTCGGCGTCTTCTCATCGACCAGAGCAATCGGGCCATGCTTCATCTCGGCGGCGGGATAGCCTTCGGCGTGGATGTAGCTGATCTCTTTGAGCTTCAACGCCCCCTCCAGCGCGACCGGGAAGTTGTACAGCCGGCCGAGATACAGGAAGTTTTCGTAGTCGCAGTACTTCTGCGCGATGTCCTTGATTTGGTCGTGGCATTCGAGCGTCTTGCGAATGACGTCGGGCATCGCTTGCAGGTGCGAGATGATTCGCTGGCCGGCGGGATACGACATGTTCCTCAACCGGCCGAGATACAAGGCCAGCAACGTCAGCACGGTGACTTGCGACGTGAATGCCTTGGTCGAGGCGACGCCGACTTCCGGCCCGGCGTGCAAGAAGATGCCGCCGTCCGCCTCGCGAGCGATCGTCGAACCGACCACGTTGCAGATCGCGAGCGTCGGATGTCCCTTGCGTTTGCACTCGCGCATCGCGGCCAGCGTGTCGGCGGTCTCACCGCTTTGCGTGATCGCGAAGACCATCGTGCTGTTCGAGAGCGGCGGGTTTCGGTAACGCAGTTCGCTGGCGTATTCGACTTCGGTCGGGATACGAGCAAATTCTTCGATCAGGAATTCGCCGACGAGACCGGCATGCCAACTCGTGCCGCAACCGGTCAGCACGATGCGGTCGATGCGCCGCAGTTGCTGCGGAGTCAGATTCAAGCCACCGAACTTCGCGGTCGCTTCGTCTTCGTCCAGCCGGCCGCGCATTGCATTCTCGATCGTTTCCGGCTGCTCGAAAATCTCCTTGAGCATGTAGTGCTCAAAGCCGTTGAGGTCGGATTCTTCGGCCGATTGCTCCAGCACCTGCACGTTGGGTGCGTGCTGGCCGGAATCGCGATGATGCAGTTGCATCCCCTGTGGAGTGAGCACAACCAGCTCGCGATCCGAGAGGTACACGACCTCTTGGGTGTGTCCCGCGAGCGGCCCGGCGTCGCTGGCGAGAAAATACTCCCCCTGCCCCATACCGATCACCAACGGACTTCCCAACCGCGCGGCGATCAGGAAATCGGGAATGTCTCGAAACAAGACCGCGAGACCGTACGTCCCTTTGAATTGTTTGATCGCCGCCTCGACCGCTTGGATCGCGGTGTTCGAGGATTCCGGGTCTTCGCCCATCTTGATCAGCTCGCCGAATTCGTGAGCGATCAGATGCGCGGCCACCTCTGTGTCCGTGCTGCTGCGGAAGACGTAGCCCATCGTCTGCAAATGCGACTTGAGCGTCGAATAGTTCTCGATGACACCGTTGTGGACGACGACGACCTCGCCGTTGCCGCCGACATGCGGGTGCGAGTTGACGTCGGTGGGCTGACCGTGCGTCGCCCAGCGCGTGTGTCCGATGCCGAGCGAACCGCTCACCGGATGTCGTTCCAACAATCGAGCCAATTCCTGCACGCGGCCAGCTTTCTTGCGGATCGCAATTTCGCCGCCGTCAATCACGGCGATGCCCGCGCTGTCGTAGCCGCGATACTCAAGCCGTCGCAGACCTTCCAACAGGATTTCGGAGGCGGGACGAAAGCCGACGTAACCAACAATGCCGCACATGCGCGTGCTCCGTCACGAAATGGGAAATTCGCGGACGAAAATGAGAACGATCGTCCGGCGAGGCAGGAGGGGATTCAACGAAGGGGGCGGGACCGTACAAGAACTCGGCCAAATGGGTCAACACGTTTCAAAACGTGGGGCAGGTTTTCAACCTGCCCGGCTCTCTCGGTCCAAAATCCCGCTCGTTGACTGGCCAGCAGGTTGAAAACCTGCCCCACGGCTACTTCGGCAGTTTCCACTTTGAATCGAACGACGTGGCCCATTCGGTCTTTTCAGAGAAGCCGTTCTTGGCGGGTTCAAACTTCTGCACCGCGACGTCGCCGAGGCGCGGGAAGAGCAGCGCGTTCGTGCCGATGAATTCCGCGTCGTGCATTGTGTGGCCAGAGTTGATGACGACGTATCGAGTCGGGTTGAGCGGGTTCGGATAGATCAGCGACACTCCGTGCGTCGAGGGAACATAATCCTTGTCGGCGACTTCGAGAGTCTCCTTCGTCCATCGAAGCGGCAGGGCCTTGTACACACGAGCGATGACGGCATTGGAACTCGGATCGCCGAACAGAATCAGGTTCTTGCCTTCAATCTGCTCGTCGGTCAAGTCGCTGTCTTTGATCGTCGGGACTCGGCCGCGGAACCATTTGTCGAACTCACGGTCGAATCGGTCGTAGGTCCATTTGGCCCAGGCGGCGTGAGTCTCGTGCCACGGTTTGCCGGTCGGTAAGACGCAGAGGAAAGGCTCCATGAAGGCGTCGTCGATCGGGCCTTGCAGGTTGTGGCGTTTGTGGAGTTGCGGATTCCCGGCGAAGGCTCGCGATTGGTCGTAGTCGAGCAAATCCCAATGCTGCCCGTTCCAGGCGTAGAACACTCCGGGCAGCAGGCCTCCGCCGGCATTCGACAGTGGATGCTCGTCGCCGTCGATCTCGATCTTCTCGGCGACATCGCGAGCGATTTGCAGAGCCGTGACATTCTCCGTCTTGATGTGCAGCACACCGTCCTTCGCGACCGTGGCATGGACCGTCGCGGCATCCAGATGATCGTCCAGTTCTTCAATCGTCAGCCAGTCGCACTGGTTGTACTTCAGCGTGTACGTGATGAAGCGGATTTCTTTCCGCTGCTGCGAGGTCAGCCGACCGCGCTCGACGTTCGCTCGGTGAAATGCCATGAACTCTTTGAATGAATCCGGATGAAACTTGTGCTCGACGCCCGGCCCAATCAGAAACTTGATCTCGACGTCGCGTTCCTTCGCGGCATCAACCATCAATTTGCTGGCGGCGAGTTGCTTGTCGAGTTCACCGCCGTAGGTACAGATCGGCACGTTGAAAGCGTTGAGCGCGCAATCGAGCGCGTCGTAGATGTGCAGCCCGTCATGTTGATGCGGCGGCAACGGGTCTTTGCGGTTCTGGTAGTTGTAGTAATCGACAAAGCCCGCTCCCGGCCCGACCGAGCACCACTGGTCGGGATGATGCACTCCCAAATGCCAACTGCCGCCGCCGCCCATCGAGAAGCCCCACAGCACGACTCGGCGGTCATCGATGCGATAGCGGCGTTTCACGTCGGTGATCGCCTCGAAGACATCAGTCTCACCGGCCCAGCGATACGAGTTGTCGATCCGGCCAAAGACATCGAGTTGCACGAAGTCGGCCGCGCTCTGCGGCCCGTCTTTCGGCCACGGCTTGTCGGCATGATCTTCCAGAAACCGAATCTCGTTGCGATCGCCGCCGCGACCGTGCAGCACGACGTACAGCGGCCAACGTTTCGAGGTTTTGGCACCCGCCCCTTCCGGCAACGTCACGGCATACGGCTGCACCGAACCATCAACGCGAGAGACGTAGCCGCGAATGCTCTTGCCGGTCTGCGTCGTCCAACTCGACTTTCCTGCCGCGAGTTCCTCGGCCCGCTTGAGTCCGGTTTTGATCGCATTCAAGGCGTACTGCGGGTACTTCGACTTCGGCTCGGTCTTCGGCTTCGATCCGTCGGCCGGCGGCTTCGGCAAGTAGAACTCGGCGTGCCGCAACGCCCACTCGACGGCCTTCGCGTAGATTTCGACATCCGCAACGAGTCGCTCGTCGCGCTTCTGCTGCTTCAGCTCGCTGACAGTTTTTTGCAACTCCGCCAAACCTGAACGGATGGCTGCGGCATCGGATTCGGCCGGAGGCTGCGCGAACGAGAAACTGGTGACGCCCATAAGCAGGCTGATCGAAGCGAGCAAGCACCGCATCGTGATTCCCCTCGTGGAAGTACTGAGAGCGTTCAGGCCGAAGGCTGAACGGTCTCGGCGGATTGAAAGCCGGAGTTCTTGTGCGAGCCGTCGCAGAACGGCCGCTTCTGGCTGGCTCCACAGCGGCAGAGCGCGACGTTCTCCTTGCCAGTCAGGTCGAACTTGTTGCCGAGATGATCGCACAGCGAGATCGGGCCGCTGACGAGCAGCGGGCCGTTCTCGCGAGTCTTGATGACGACGTCGGACATGTTTTGCTCTCCAGATTCAAAGGGACAAACTCGCGCGGCACGTTAGCCCGCGAGCGCAAGCGAAGCAATCACGCCGACCGCCACAGTGGTCTCGACAGTCCGCGAACGTCGACACATAGTTCGGTCATGCGAACGTAGCCGCCTCGTTCCACGAGGCGGAGCAACGGTGATCGGTCTGCTTCGAAGTCTTGTGCGTCCCGCAGACGCTTCTCTTGGATTGCTCTGCCGCGCGGAACGAGGCGGCTACCTTCGATTCTTCGGACTCGCACGGAGGCTGGGTCATGCCGCAGTTCGACCGACCGACGATCTTGATGTGCCCGCCGGACCATTACGGCATCGAGTACGAAATCAATCCGTGGATGAGCCGCAGCCGTCAAAGCGATCGCTCGCTGGCAGAGTCGCAATGGCGACAACTTCGCGATGTGCTGATCTCAGTCGGAACGGACATCCGCTTGCTGGAGGCGGTGAAAGGCCTGCCGGATTTGGTCTTCACCGCCAACGCCGCGTTGGTGTGGCGTGACCGAGCGTACCTCGCTCGGTTTCGTCACGCGGCTCGGCAGCCGGAAACAGCGATTGATGCGGGCTGGTTTCAGGCGGCGGGATTCGAGACTCGCGAACTGCCGCTCGGCTGGGACTTCGAAGGGGCAGGCGACGCGCTGTTTTGTGGCGATACGCTCTTCGCCGGATACCTCATTCGCAGCGACGTCGGTGGCGAGCAATGGCTGGCGAAGGAACTCGGCTGCCGAGTCATCCCGCTGCAATTGGTCAGCGACTACTACTATCATCTCGACACCTGCTTCTGCCCGCTCAGCCCAACCGAGGCGATCTATTTCCCGCCGGCATTCGACGAGTACGGCCAGGCCGCGCTGCGTCAGCACATCCCAACGCTGATCGAAGTTCAACCGGAAGAGGCTCAGCGATTTGCGTGCAACGCTGTGGTCGTCGGCAAGCACGTCGTGCTCAACACCGGCTGCCCCGAACTGGAACGCAGCTTGAGCAATCACGGCTACACGCCGCACGCCACCGAATTGGGAGAGTTCATCAAAGCCGGCGGCAGCGCGAAGTGTTTGACGCTACGGCTGGATGGCGAGGACGCCGCAGTCTGGCCGTAACAATTTCGATTACGGAGGAGGCGGTTGCACTGTGACCGGAGTAGTGACGATCCCAGGGACCGGTGTCGGCCCCACCACAGGGACAGGTTTCGTGACGAACACTGGGACAGGATTTGTCGTGATGGCGGTCGGGAATGGTGGAGTGATTTGTCTCAGTTGCGATGGTTGGCCTGGCTCTCTCCAGAATCCTCGACTCTCGGTGGTTGTTTCATTTGGGAAGAACCGTGAGCCGCTTTGGTTGAGCAGCTCTTGCCGCAGCGGGCTTTGATGGACCAGGGCAACTCCCGGAGAGGCCGCGTAGAACACGCCCACTCCCGGCATCAACAACTCGACACTGACTTCGCCGATCGGCCAGCGTTGAGCATCCGAATCGAGCAGCGGTCGCGGCAACGGAAGAATCATCTGCACGGTGTCCGATGGATTGCGTGCATAAACAGGCCGGCCACGATCTTGTCGCCCCGGAAAGTTCGTGACGGATTGACCTCCAAAACCACTCGCGCTCCAGGCATAAGTCGTCACATCTTCGTAAACGATTCCACCGCCACCGAGCCGTCCTCCGATTGGCACGCCAATGCCAGGCAATCGCTGGATCGTCGAGTCCAAACTGCGCGACCAAGTTTGAATCCTGTCGAGTTCAAGCCGTCGCTGCGATGCCACATCCATTGGGCCAGTTGGTGTATTGACTCGATACGGACGTCCGGTCTCTTCTCGGAGACCCCACAACGTCACTTGGAGAGTGCCGAACAATGGAACCGGAGTACCAGTTTGATCGAAGCCTCGCACCGAGAGTCGCAGCGAATCCCAATCCATCCTGCCGAACGTGCTGACTGGCTGAGCGGCAACAATCAATTCTGACAGCGGCAGCTCTGTGAAGTTCGCGCTGTCTTGAACCGCCGCATCGTCAAATGTTTCGCCGCGGCCGCGATGTTCGTCCTCTGAACGCGGTTGTCGTTGAGGTGCTTCTTGCGGAGCCTCCCGCTTCGATCGCGTGACGATCTTCGCGGTAGCGATCTGTTTCCAAGACAACGTCCGACGCACCGCGATGCCCGAAGAGCGAACTTCCAAAGCGAGTTGCTGTTGACTGGTTTGATCTTCCAGGACTGAACCTCGCAGCGTCCGGCCGTCGGTCAGCCTCACCTCCACGTCCGCCGCCGACAACGACGTGACTCCACTCGCGAAAAGCGAGAGCCAACAGAACGCGGCGATGAAGTTGGCCAGTCGACGCACGAGTCCGAGCCTCCAAAAACGAAGCGAACAACGAGACGTTGGCGACGGGAAGCAAACACCGGACCAGCGAGGCTGGCGAGGCGATTCGCAAGCAGCGACCACCGAAATCAACCGCCTTTGCCTGAGAATCGAGGCTTCTGGGCAACACGGACACTAAAGATGTTGCCCAATCGCCACATCGCGACTGTCTCAAAAACGAAACGCCGTGATGAGCGATTGCCACGTCCGTTCGTCAAGGAGTCAGCGGATCGCCGAAAGCCACCTTGAGACGTGGTCTGGCTTGCGGGAGGCATGCTTGACACTGTTCTAGGCAATGCCCATCATCATTCGAGCCATTTTGGCGAGTCGACAGTTACATCCCTTCGATAGGAACATTGGAATCAAACCATGAGTACCGGAACCCGACGGTTGGAGCTCGAGGAAGTGGGAGACGTCACGGTCGCGAAGTTCACCGACAAAAAAATCCTTGATGAGGGCAACATCCAAATCATCGGGAACCAGTTGTTCGCGTTGATCGAAGAGGATGGACGACAGAAGATCGTCTTGGATTTCTCGAATGTCGAATACCTCTCCAGTGCGGCCCTCGGCAAACTCATCACGATGGACAAGAAGGTAAAGGCCGCGAAGGGCAAACTGCGGTTGTGTGCCATTCGGCCAGACATCTACGAGGTCTTCGCGATCACCAAGTTGAACAAGCTGTTCGACATGAAAGACACCTTGGAAGCGGCATTGGCTGGGCTGTAAGAGGCTTCGCCCCAGTTCTGGGGCCGAATTCCGCTGTCTAGCAGCGACGTTTCGGGCAACGTCCTGATGGAGCCACGGCGGGCAAGTCTGCGGGCACTCCGTATTCACGGTCGCCTGAATCTGGGATGACATGGCCCACATTGCACAATTCGATGTCTGGATTCCGAACGATACGGCGGAAGCGCGCGAAGTTCAGGAACGCATCGTCAGCTTGATGGAGCAAAATGCTTGGCCAATGCGTGATTGCTTTGGCGTGCGACTCGCCCTCGAAGAAGCGCTGGTCAACGCGATCAAGCATGGCAATCGCATGGAGCCTGATAAGAAGGTCCATGTCGCTTGTGAATTGTCCATCGACGAAATCACCGTCGTGATCGAGGACCAGGGGGAAGGCTTCAAGCTCACGGAAGTCCCCGATCCCACCGAAGATGACAACCTCGAAAAACCGGGCGGACGTGGCATTATGCTCATCCGCTCGTTCATGAACGGCTTCGGCTACAACGATAAAGGCAACCGGCTAACAATGAGCAAAAAGCTGGGTGTCGCGAACGAGGAGTAGGCCCAGCCTTCCAGCCAGAGTCTCCGCCCGAAAATTCGTCGATCTCAGAACGATGACCGACGAAACGATGACCGACGAACCACAGTAGCGAGAGTGGGACTCGAACCCACGACCCCAGGCTTATGAAGCCTGTGCTCTAACCGGCTGAGCTACCTCGCCAAAACCAACGTCGGCCAAATTGGCCGTCGCAAGGGGTGCGGATTATAGCCGTGGCCTCTTCGATGAAAAGCGAGGACTGCGCGAACCGCCGTCGCTGCCGACTCGCGAGCTTGCTCCCTACAATCCGACCGCGTCGTCGCGACAGAGTCATCACGCAAGGGAGTTCGGCATGTTGTGGGAAGTGGAGATTCATCCGGCAGCAGGGCAAGTGGACCGCGAGGGTGCTCGCGTGCTGAGCGAAGCGCGAGCGTTGCGGCTCGGTTCGATCAACGCCGTCCGCGCCGCGCGATCCTTCTTGATCGAAGGGGACGCCGATGCCGCCACGATCGAGCAGCGTGCCTTGGGATTGCTCGTTGATTCGATCGTCGAAACGTGCTCCGTGCATCCGCTCGGCCGACAGCCGAATGCCGACAGCCGATCCGCCGCAGGCGGATTATCCCAACTCAACGTCATGCTCAAGCCGGGCGTGACCGACAACGTCGCGCTCAGCACAAAAGCCGCACTGACCGATTTGAAAGTCCCCGTGACGACCGTCGCGACGGTTCGCAAATACTGGCTCAACGACGGAGCGTCCGATGCGGAAGTTCAACGGCTCATCAAGCGTGTGTTGGCCAATGACGCGATCGAACATGTCGTCGTCGGCCCGTTGGCGATGGAGACGATCGGCATCGGCGGCGAATACCAATTCAAGCTGACGCACGTCGCGATTCGAGCGATGGACGACGACCGCCTGATGCGGCTCAGTCGTGAGGGGCAGCTTTATCTCAACCTCGCCGAAATGCAGACCATCCGGCAGCACTTCCTCGACCTTGGCCGTGACCCGACGGATGTGGAACTCGAAACCGTCGCGCAGACGTGGTCGGAACATTGCTCGCACAAGACGCTCGCCGGTCGCATTCATTATCGCGATGGCCGGCACGACATCTATTTTCAGAACATGCTCAAGGAGACGATCTTCGCTGCGACGGTCGAGATTCGCCGACGGCTTGGCGACGCCGATTGGTGCGTCAGCGTCTTCAAGGACAACGCCGGCATTGTGAAATTCGACGAGACCGACAACGTTTGCATGAAAGTCGAGACGCACAATCATCCGTCCGCCCTCGAACCCTACGGCGGAGCGAACACCGGCATCGGTGGTGTGATCCGCGATCCGCTCGGCACGGGCTTGGGAGCCAAGCCGATCTGCAACACCGACGTCTTTTGTTTCGCACCTCCCAACACGCCGCACGATTCGCTGCCCCCCGGCACGCTGCATCCGAAACTGGTGATGCGCGGCGTGGTCAGTGGAGTCCGCGACTACGGCAACCGCATGGGCATTCCGACGGTGAACGGCGCGATCTATTTCGACGAGCGATATCTCGGCAACCCGTTGGTCTACTGCGGCAACGTGGCGATGATCCCGGTCGACAAGTGCGAGAAACACGCGCAGCCCGGTGACTACATCGTCGCCGTTGGCGGGCGCACTGGCCGCGACGGCATTCACGGTGCAACGTTCTCGTCCGCCGAACTGACTCATGAAAGCGAAACGATCTCCGGCGGAGCCGTCCAAATCGGCAACGCGATCACCGAGAAGATGGTCGCCGACGTCATCCTGCAAGCTCGCGACCGCGGCCTGTATAGCTCGATCACCGATTGCGGAGCCGGCGGCTTTTCGTCCGCCGTCGGCGAGATGGGCGAGGACATCGGCGCGGAAGTCTGGCTCGAAAAAGCACCGCTCAAGTACAGCGGCCTGAGCTACACGGAGATTTGGATCTCCGAAGCTCAAGAGCGCATGGTGCTCGCCGTGCCGCCGTCATCGTGGACCGAGTTTGAATCGCTGTGCCGTTCCGAAGGGGTCGAAGCTGCAATCCTCGGCGAGTTCAAACCGACGGGCCGGCTGGTGCTGAAATATCACGGCCAACAAGTCGCCGACCTCGCGATGAACTTTCTGCACGGCGGCCGCCCGCCGATCGTGCGCGAAGCGGTGTTCACGCCGAAGGTTGAAGAGCCACTACGGCAAGTAGGACGGGCACTCTTGCCCGTCTCTTCGGGGGCGGAGGCAAAGCCGGACGGGCAAGAGTGCCCATCCTACGAGGAATCACTACTCCGCATCCTCGGTTCGCTCAACGTGTGCAGCAAAGAATGGGTCATCCGGCAGTACGACCACGAGGTGCAAGCCGGCAGCGTGGTGAAGCCGCTAGTCGGCGTCTGCAACGACGGGCCGTCGGACGCGGCCGTCGTGCGGCCGAATCTGCAATCGAAGCGCGGACTCGCGGTTGCCTGTGGCATGAATCCGCGATTCGGCGATCTCGATCCGTACTGGATGGCGGCCTCGGCGATCGACGAGGCGGTTCGCAACTGCATCGCGGTCGGAGCCGATCCGCGGCGGATCGCGATCCTCGACAATTTCTGTTGGGGCAACACCGACCGGCCGGAGACGCTCGGCACGCTCGTTCGAGCCGCACTCGCCTGCAAGGACACGGCGATCGCGTTCGGCACGCCGTTCATCAGCGGCAAGGACAGTCTCAACAACGAATTTTCATTTGTCGACGCGAACGGGCAGAAGCAGACGGTCGCGATTCCGAGTTCGCTGCTGATCTCCGCACTCGGCCAACTCGATGACGTCGAGCAGGCCGTCACGATGGATCTCAAGGCCGTCGGCAACGTGCTGCTGCTGATCGGCTCGACCGCCAACGAACTCGGAGGCAGCCACTTCGCGCTGGTCAACGGTCTCGAAGGGGGGACGGTCCCGCGAGTCGATCTCGCACTCGCACCTCGCATTTTCACCGCCGTTCACGAGGCGATTCGGCAAGGTCTGGTTCGCTCCAGTCACGACCTCAGCGAAGGGGGACTGGCCGCCGCCGTGGCCGAGATGGCATTCGCTGGCGGCCTGGGGGTGTCGCTGGACCTGCAATCGCTCGCCAAGTCCAGCGGCCTGAGCGACGACGCAGTGTTGCTGTTCTCGGAAAGCAACTCCCGCTTCGTTCTGGAGGTTTCCGCGACGGTACAAGCGGCCGTCGAATCCCTCTGCCGTTCGTCCAACGTGCCGGTCGTCAAGCTGGGAGAGATTACTTCGACCGACCGCGTTCAAATTCGCGGCGCGGCGGGAGCATTTGTCATCGACTCCGCGCTGGACGAACTCAAGCAATGCTGGAAGCAGCCGCTCGCGTGGCGATAGCCGGTCTTCGTCCAGCACGACGCGCGAGCGAGTGGATTTTCTCGAACAACCACTCGCTCGCGCGTCGTGCTAAGCCGTCGTCACTGGCAGCGGATGAAGAACCGAAGTCGGCTTGGGCATCGAATCGCGCGGGTCTTTGTCTTGTTCGTCGGCCATGACCGTGTCGACGAGGAAGTACAAGAGTTGTCGGATGTCATCGGATTCGACGTCGTCGGCGAGGAGTTCCGCTCGGTCGCGGGACTTCTCGATCAGCCGTTCGGCTTTCTCGAACACACCGAGATCTTCGTACAAGCGGCGGAGACGGGCGAGGCGGATCGCGTCTTCTTCCTCGCGGTCGAAGTAGCAACTTTGCATCAGTTGACGTTGCTCAGCGTTCGCGGCCTGCCAGGCGAGGGCCATGATGAGCGTCGGTCGCAGCGCCAGCGCGTCTTGGCCGGCGACCATCTTGTTGTCGTTGTCACCGCGCCAGTCTTTCAGATCGTTGAGAATTTGGAAGCCGATGCCGACGTGCCGACAGAAGGGACCGATCAGCGATTCGTATTTCTCGACCGGACCGGCCATGCGGAGTCCAGCGAAAAGCGCGGCCTCGAACGCAGGGGACGTTTTGAGCGCGTAGATTTGCAGGGCGTCGAGCGGCGTGAAGTCGAGCGTCGGGTTCTGCTGCCAGAACATCTCTGCACCTTGCCCGTCGCACAGTTTGATGTGCGCGGCGGCCATGCGTTCGAGCACGTCACAGGCGACGTCGTGGGGTAGGCTTCCAGCCTGCCAGTCATGGTCGTCCCGCGCCGTGATCGTGGCGTCTTTGGAAATGGCAGGCTGGAAGCCTACCCCACGAGAAGCGGCGATCAGTTTGTAACCGAGTCCAATCAAGTGATCGCCGACATTGATCGCAGGTCCGAGACCGTGGGTGCGGTGCAACGTTTCGCGGCCGTAGCGGAACAGGTCGTCGTCTTCGATATCGTCATGGACGAGCGAGGCTTTGTGGAACGCTTCGATCGACATCGCAACTCGCGCGACGGCGTCGGGGAACTCGAACGGCTGCGTGCTCGAATCAAAATTCTTCAGACACGAGCCGCCAGTCGCGGCGTCGTAAGCGGCCAGCGTGATGAACGGACGGAAGCGTTTGCCTCCGTTGCGGAGCCAGTCGTAGGCGATGTCTTCCGTCTTGCCGAGCGGCGTTGCGGCTGCCTCCGGCGTCTTGCTGCGGACTCGCGGCAACAGGCGGTCGAAGTGTTCGTCGAACAGGCGATTGGCCGCTCGCATCACCGAGACGTAGCCGGTCAATCGCTGATCCGGCATCGGCTCGTACTTGTCGAGCACTTCCCAAATCCACGATTCGTCGAGCGACGTGTTATGGCAATCGCCGGAGTGCAGCGGCACGGCGTAGCTCGGCACGCCTGCGATCAGCACTTTGTCGATCGCCTTTTCCAGCACGTTCAGGCAGGCGACGCCGAGGATGCCATCGACGTACCCGCCGACGATGATCTTCAGCACGATCGGCGAGCCTTCCGCAACGAGCACTTTGTAGCCCAGTTGCTCGGCCCGCACTTTGTAGTCGGCGATCGTACAGGCTCCGCAGCGTTCGCAGTCGAGCCCGAATTCGGTGTACTCGGCCGGGCAGCCCTCGGCGTGTTTCAGGCAGTGCGGCAGCAACAGCATCCGCCGCTCGAACGGTGTCGCCAAGAATTGCCGACGCCAGAAGAAGTTGCCGATCATCACCGCCGCGAACCCGCTGTATTTCTCTGGCAACGACATCTCGCCGAGCAACTGCATCGACCACGCCGTCAACTGCGTCTTGTTGAACGGCTTCGAGTGATCCAGCTTTTCCGCGAACTGCTGCGCCTTCGCCTTCACGAGTTCTCGCAGTTCCAACGTCTCCGGCACGATCTTCAAGTGCGACGTGCTGGAGCGAATTTTCTTCCGCATCGGCATCGGCTCGTCGTCGTCCTGAATGTCGGACAACCGCCGATGTGCCGCGGCGTTTCCGTTCCGCCGTTCAGGCGGGGGAGAGTCCTGGTCGCCAGCGTGAGAATGCTCAAGCCGCTCATCAGCCTCGTGCAGAGGAGTCGTCGCGATGGACATATTCAATTCCCGTCGTTGGCAGGTTCAAAGCCGGCCGTCTGGAATTATTGGTCGTTTTCGCACACCGACGCCGCTTTGCGAAGTGCAGCGACGGTGAAGATCAGCGGATACAGGGCCTCAAAATACCATAACTTGGCGAAATAGAAACCGATGGGGGACGGTTCACGGAATCGACCGTCTTCGACGCGGGGGATTAACCAGGAAAGTCCGGCGGTAATGGGGGTGTGGAGTGGGGAGTGGGGAGTGGGGAGTTCTGAACCGCTCTTTGTAGCCTCACTCCCCACTCTCCACTCTCCACTCTCCACTCCGAACAGCGCTTCAAGCGCCAGTGCGGTTTCCTCAACGCTCGACGGAGTTCCCGGTCCCGCGCCCCAGCCGCCATCGGGATTTTGGTTCTCGACGAGCCACCTCACGCCGCGCACGGCCGACTCGTCCGACATCCGCCCCAACGCCTGAAACGCCGCCAACGCCTTGGCCGTTCCGTACGTCGGGTTCTCGTCGTTCGGAGCGTGCTGATTCCCAAACCACAACGGCAGCCACGAACCGTCGGGCCGCTGAGACTTTTTGAGGAACTTGAGACCGTCAGCGATGTCCAGCGAAACTTCTTTGAAGACCCCATGAGCAGTCGATCGCGCGAGGAGATTCGGCGGACGAAGTTCAACTTGCCGCTTCCATGTGTTGAGCAACGATGATTTTGCTCGCAAAACATGCGCTGTGAGATCAGGAGCACTTCGATCAAACGGCAAAGTGCCCCAACCTCGACAGAATGTTGGCCAACCGCCGTCGGAGTTTTGCAGATCGGACAACCAGCCACTCGCGCCGCAGATGCAGCCATGCTGACCAAAATCCTCGATGAGGCATTCCGGCACGAACCAAGATGCTTTCGCGAGCCACGGATGTTTCCGCCGAAACTCGGACGCAACCGGTGTCTCACCCGGCTGACGTAGTCGTGCCGTACCGTCGGCGTCAGCCAACTGCATCAATGCCAGCATCGCTCCCGGCGTGTCGTCGGCGTCGGGGACTCCGCCGGGGAGGTCGGTCCAGGCCCAGCCGCCGGGGGCGGCGTTGGTGTAGGGATGCACGACTCGGTATTGCTGGCGGAGCAGCCAGGCTCGCAGGCCGGGGCGGGCGTCGAGCGGCACGTCGTCCCCCAAGGCGTTGATCGACAGCGTCGTCACCCACGTCGCCAAGTTCGTGTCGATCGGCCAGGAACAGGCCCGTAGGTTGGGACTCCGTCCCGACCCGCCTTCTTCCGATTGAGTTGGGACGGAGTCATTTGCCGAACAGGTCGGGACGGAGTCCCAACCTACGTCCCCGCGTGCCGACTTCACGATAAACTCGATCCCGCGCTGAGCAACCGGGTGATCGTGCAGACCCATCGCGGCGAGGCTCATGGTGACGAAGCTCGTCAGCGGAGTGGCTTCCAGGAATCCGCCGTGGGGAGGCTGAATCCGTTCCAGCACGCGCAAGCTGGCCGGCTTCGCCCAGCGTTGCAGCCAGCGCCGCAGAGGATTCCACGACGGACGAAAATGAAACCGCACTTGCCCAATCGCAATCAGCGCCGGCAGAGCGTAACTCACGACTGGCAGCCGCACCGCGGCGTAAAACTTTGCCGGAATGCAGGCCAGTTCAAACGGCAGCGAGATGACATCGTCCCAATCGACGAGTCCGGCGAGTGCGCAGTGCGTGAGGATCGGCACGGAAAACGTGCGGTCCTTGCCGTAACGAGAGATGACCGCAGGCACGCCGCCGGCGCGGTCGATGTAGGCGGCGGCTGAGTGAAGAGTGGGGAGTGGGGAGTGGGGAGTTCCGACAGCATTACTCCCCACTCCCCACTCCCCACTCTCCACAGCCTTCAACACCGCGTGACACAGCATCGCCGTCGAGATATTGCTGATGCTCTTGACCGTATCGCCCCAGCCGCCGTCTGCGTTTTGATGAGCGATCAGCCATTCGATGCCGCCGCGAATCAGCCGAGTCCACGTCTCCGGCACATCTCGCCCCGCCGAGACGTACTGCTGCCGCATCTGCTCCAACGCCATCACCGCGGTTGCCGTCGAGAGTGCCGAGGTCGAAAGCTCACCGACCCAATGCCGCATCTCGCTGACTGGCGCATCGAGCAGCTTCTGAACGGGATCATCCGCCAAGACCGGCTCGCTCACCATCTCCGCCAGCAACGCGGCCTTCGCTGTTTCGTAGGCTCGGCGGATGCGATCGCCTTCCTCACTCGCCACTCGCCACTCGCCACTCGCCACTTTTACAACTCCAGCGCGTCGAGCGAATCGATCAGATCGTCCAACTCGTCGCGCGGCTTTTTCGGTTTGTCTTTGAGGCGTTTGGGAATGCCGATGCTCAAGCCGACGGTGTCGCGGCCATCGCGGACGAGTTCGACGTCACGCTCACGCGCGGCGAGTTCCACTGCGGATGGCGCACCGAACAGTTTCGACAAGTCGATCTTCACATCGCCGACTTCACCGTCGGCTCCGGCGATCGCGGGGGTCTTGTGGCCGGGGAAGACGATCGCGTTGGCGGGACAGACTCGGCTGCACGCGGGGCAGCCTTTTTTGCAACTGTCTTGCTGCTCGACCAGGATCGAGCCAAGCGGGTCGAGGCCGTAGACGCCGAACAGGCAAAAGTCGATGCACTCCATGCAATTCGTGCAGCGGCTGTAGTCGATCACCGGATACCAACGCCGCCGCACGACCTCACTGTTCGCAGGGACGTCGTCATCGTCGTCGAGACTCGTTGCGGATTTCTGCTCGGCGAGCAGGTCCAGCGGCCGCAGGTATTTGGCGAGTTCATGGGGCAGGTTTTCAACCTGCCCGTCCGATCTTGGTTCGGCGATCGACGTCACGGTCGAAGACATCTGGCCGGGCAGGTTGAAAACCTGCCCCACGGAGATGCGGCGAATCTCGTCGAGGTACACCTTCGCGTCCGAATGATCTCGCAGATCGAGGCAATAGATTTTTCGATTCGGCACCGGCGGTGAATCGGGCACGTCACCATGTCCATTGCCGTTCCCGTTTCCGTTTTTCTTGACGTCGTCTGGCCCATGCCGCCCATTGCCGTTCTTGCGAGCGGGCGACTCGTCGTCGCTCTCTGCGTCGTCGGACTTGGATTCCAGCAGCGAGACCCCTTCGTGACCGCGGACGTTCTGGCGATCCAAAATCCAGCGGGCCGCCCGTGGAAACAGCCACGAAAGCACGATGACGTCGCCGGGGATCGACCGCAGGAACTGCATGGCCGAGTGATCGGCGGCCAAGTCGTACAAGTTCGGCACGAGCGAAACTTTGACGTTTTCATCCGACGACAACGCCGCCACCAGCTCTTCTTCGAGCTGCAGTTTCGCCGGGTTCTTGCCCTGCGCTTGCGAGATGACGACGGAAATCATTGGTCATTGGTTATTGGCGATTGCCGATTGGCGATTGCGGCTGAGTTGGGTCTGTTCCCAACCAATAGCCAATCGCCAATGACCAATCATCAATAACTCGCTCCTCAGTTGTACTGTCCTTTGATCAGCTTCTCGGTCTTGTCCCAGCCGGCGGCGAGGTGGGCGATGTATTCTTCGGGGGTCAGAAAGGTCACTTCGGTTTGCATCCGAAACAGGAATCCTTTGCCGTAGCCGTCAGTGTTGATCGCCGAAGGATCGTCCAGCAAACGTTCGTTGAAGTCCAGGATCGTCCCGTCGGCCGGAGCGTAAAGCGTCGAGACTGCTTTTGAGCTTTCGATCTCGCCGATCTCCTGCTTCTTGTGGACGGTTGAGTGTGGGTCAATCGACCATTCCAAAAAATAAACATCTTGTAACAGTCGCACCGAGTACGCCGTGAAGCCGACTCGATAGCAGTTTGGTTCACCGTCCGCTTGCAGCCAGAGATGATTGTCCGAGTAGACCCGATCGGTCGGAATGTGGGCTTCGAATTTGCCCATCATGAAGGTGAGGTCAGACATCGGCGAGGCTGCGAGGACGGCGGGAGTTCGGTGCGGACGCGACCAGTAAACCGGGACACGACCTCTCTTGCAAGCAGCCGTTGGCGAACTTGTTCGGCATTCGGCCGGTCGGTATCGTTTCGCCCCCTACCGACTGTCCCGCCTCGCCGCCGCTGTTGAAGGAATTCCCATAATGTTGCGAGCCGCGTTTCGTGTCTGCTTCGCGTTGTTTCTGTCGATCGTCTCGGTCGCATTGTCGGTTGCCGCGGATGGCAAAAAGGTCGATCCGTTGGACTGGCCGATGTGGCGCGGCCCCGAAGGGACGGGCATCTCGCG
>CAMDPK010000088.1 GCA_945904015.1 Candidatus Kuenenia stuttgartensis
CGTCGGCGACTTCAAGGAAGAACCGCACGCTGAGCCAGAAAAGAAGTAGGCGAGATTTTGATTGGCGAATGTCGATCGCCAAATTGTGACGAGCGAACGGGGACCGAGATTGCGCCCCGTTCGCTGGTCGCGATCACAATGTTCGATCGACCGGAATGCACAAGCCGGAGGAATCAACGATGTGGTGGATCATCCTCAAGACCACAATCGCGGCAGCAACCATCGTAGCGGTGTCCGAAATCTCGCAGCGCCTGCCGCGTCTCGGAGCCATTTTGCTCACGCTTCCGATCGTGAGCCTGATCGCGTTCGTGATGTCGTGGCAGCAACACCGTGAGCTGCCCGCCATCAGCCGGCTGGCTCGTGAGACACTGGTGCTCGTGCCATTGGGATTGCCGTTCTTCGTGCCACTGGCATTCGCCGAACGCTTCGGCCTCGGTTTCTGGCCCGCCTTCTTTACCGGACTCGCTTTGGCAACCGTGACGATCGGCCTCTGGGTGTGGTTGGCACCATCGTCGTAGACGATCCCGCATGAACAATACCTTGGTCACCGTCCCCCAACCCATCACGTACAGCAGGCCGCGCCAGGCGGGATCGGCCAATCCCCGCTCGACGCACGAGAAGACGGCGCGTTTCATGTCCGGGTGGCGGCACAATCCGCCTCGGGCGGATTTGCTGCCGCGCGTTTGAGTCTTAACGACTCGGTGTTGGCTCGTGCAGAACAACGGCACGCCGCGCGCTTCGGCTAGCGACTGACGCCAGGATTCAAACGTGGAGATGCAACATTGATGCCGCCGAGCACGGACGTCGGCAGCGGCGTCATGAATTGCGGAGCACGCGGCGTTGTCTCGTGAGTGTCAATCGTCGACTTGAGTCCCGCACTCGTGGCGACCCGGACAGGGCGACTCTCTTTCGAAGGCACATCCGATTCGCGCTGAGCGAGATGCCTGAGTACGTTGGTGCGCGACAGGCGTCCGAGCAGCCGACCGTCGCGGCAGACGTAGGCTCGCGAGCAACTGCCGTCGCGGAACATGGGGACGGCAATATCGATGAGCATGTCGGCGGACAAGACTGTCACTGCGCGGCTGATCAACGAGCCGACGCATTGGCCGGTCAGTTGGCCGTGGACATGGGATTTCAGCAAGTCAAAATCGGTGACGATCCCTTCGAAGTGATCGTGGGGATCGACGACGCACAGTTCAGTCGCGTCGGCTTCGAGCAGCAGAATCAGTGCGTCTTCCAGTGACATGCGAGTGGTCACGGTGACGAAGTCCACCGACATCAATTGCGCGACTGTTTTTCGCATGGCGAGGCTCCCGCACGAAGGGGATCGGCAAGCGACCTGAGCCTCGGTCAATCGGGTGGAAACTTTTCCGATGACGACGATTGCGCCGTTCGGTTCGGTCGGACGTGGGCGTCCGACCTACGGCATGTCGCGCCAGAAGAGGACTCGCCAGCGATAGCCGGAGGGATCGTTGGTCGCCGTGATGAGATTTGACGGCGGCACATAACTGCGAAACAACGGCAGACTGTCGCGGAATCGAACTCCCGTTTGCGGTCGCACATGGATGACCGGTTCCAGCGGCAGTCCGACCTCGTCCCACGGACTGCCCCAGCCGTCGTAATTCGCGGGGTCCGCGACCCAAGTGGCGAAGGGAGTGATCGGTTGGCCGTTGTTGGCCTGAATCTGAGTGACGAGCTGCCACAACGAGTACTGGTTGTTCCACAAACCGTTGCTGAGTTTCCACGAACTCGGTGCCGAGAAAGTCACGCGCGTCGCCAGCAGCGGCCCACGCACGTCGAAGTTGCGGGCACGCTGGCGACGGATGCGAAAATTCGTCGGGTTGGAGCGACTCGCTTCGCCCAGAATCGTGAGTTGTCGGTTGGTCCCATCGACTTCGATGATCGGAAACCAATTTCCGGAGTTGCCTTCGGCCAGCCAGATTGCGTGGCTACCGCTGCCGCTCACGCTGCTGAGGTCGATGCCGGTCGGGAGTTGCACTTGGCTGTACGGCTGCCGGATCGGAGCGCTGGTGGCTTGCGTGCCGTTGAGATTCGGATCGCTGTCGGAGACGAAGTTGTAGCTGCCATCTGCGCCGGTCAGTGAACTGGTCAGCAGGACGGCTCCTTCGATCGACGCGCGGGTGCCAGAATTCAATTGGATGCTGTTTGCCACGATGGCTGGCAATCGCGGAAACAGATTGGAAGTCGCGACGACAACACCGCCCGACGAATCTCGCCAATTGATGCTGGCGACGAGCACATTGTTGCCGGTAAACGTAATCTTGCCCGAACAGACCAGCGTCCCCTGCACGACGGTGTTGTCGTCGATCGTCAGGTTCCCCTCGCGGTAGAACACGCCGAGCGGATTACCCAGCGATGGACGCAGGACAGTGTTGTCGAGCGTGCTGCTGCTGACCGTTTCGGCGGAGTAGTTGAAGCCGCCTTGATAGAGCTGGTACGTCTTCCAACTGGAGAACGAAATCGACGGTGTCGTCAGCGAGCCGCTCGCGGTGACTCTGGGAACGTTGAGCTTGGTCAGATCGGTGACTTCCGACGACGAGAAGCCGCTGACCGTCGAGATCGGCCCACCGAACGGATGCGGATGCGAAAGCGTCGTCGTGCCACCGCTGGTCTGAGAGTACAGCGTTCCGGTGGATTGCAAGAACTCGTCTTGAACTGAGTTGCTCCACTTCGGCCCGCTGAAGACGCTGACGCCATCGGTCAGCCAGCTTGGTCCGTCGATGCGCTGGCCGGGTTGCAGCGTGAGTGACGGACTGCCGTTCGACCCCGCCGAGGCGAAGAGTGCGTAGTTCTGAATCGTGTCGTAGCCATCATTGCTGGCCAGCACGTCGGACGCCTGAACGATGTCGGGAGCCAGAATCGTTCGACCGAGGACACGCGGTTGAAGTTCGACTCCGACTTCGATCGTCTCGGTCACGAAATCGAGCACATCGGTGGCCGACTGCCACTTTCCGGTGGATCGCAACAACAACTGAAACGCTTGCCGAGTGGCGATAGCCGCCGTATCTGCACTGCTCGTGGACAGGCCGCTCGATGACGAATCGAAGAACTCCCAACTGCCGCTGAGCGAGGTTTGCCCTTTGCCGGCCGGGTAGGCCGCTGGCGACGTCTGGCCGTCAATCGTGACGAAAGTGACTTCGTAGGTCGTGCTGCCCAGCTTGTCAGAACTGAGTGTTCCGGACAACGGCGTCGCCACACCGCTCCACGAGTTCGACTGCAACTGGTTGAGTGCGATCGCCGCACCCGACTCAGCCGCCTGCCGAGCCATCTCTTTCCGATTGACGTTCTGCCGGACCTGCACGCCGCGAGCTTGCGAACTGAGCGCGGCGTACGTCAGCGCCATGCTCATGCTGATGGCGATCATCACGACTACCAGTGAGAGGCCGCGGCGGCAATGATTTCCAGTCGATCGTGTGTTGCGTTTCATGCGAACCTCTCAAAAACTGGGCTGAGTGAGCTTCGCGGGATATTGCTGGATGTCGCCGACGGTGACAGTTCCGGTGATCCAAGACACGCTGAGCAGGATGCTGCGGCGATCGCGAGTCGTGTTTTCTTGCAGCCAGATCACGGTGTCTTGCGTGCGTGTCGGACCAGTGCCGCCCGTGGGTCCGAAGACGATGTCCGTGACGGACGACTTCGAGACCTTCAACGCCGCGCCGCCAATCACGATGTGCGATTGCTTCATCCGTCCCGCGCCGAATTGATCGAGGTCGATTGTGTTGCCGCTGGTTCCATGCGACAGGACATTGACGACTTTAGGTGTACCGCCGCTGAAGGCTTGAGCGACGCTGTACGAGTTGTCGGTCAAATTCAACGTGACCGCGTAATTCGAGTTGTATTGCACCGCCGAATGCCGCGCGATGCGCAGGTCCGCCGCCAGCGTGCGGGCCATCGCCTCCAATGACACCGCGCCGCTCGCCGAATTCATCGTTGGCAAGACCACCGATGCCATCAGCCCGACGATCGTCACCACGATCAGCATCTCGACCAGCGTGTAGCCGGGACGGAATGCGGAATGTTTTGCTCGGTTACGGCTCATAAACATACCTTAAACTGGCCGAGCCAAAAAACGGAATCGCCGAGACCGTGTCCGAGGCGCGGACGATTCCGTCCGGCTCCACTTGCAGTTCCATCTGAAGGTTTGCTTGCCGCATTCCCGATCGATTTCCGAACTTGCCCTGTGGCCAGTTCAACTGCATCCAAGCCGTTGTTTGCGGAACCGCCGCCGCTAAGTCGCTGTCGCTGGGAGTCAGTGTGAGCGTGAAGCGGATGTTTCCCACGCTCAACGCGGTGCTGCTGGAAGAACTGGGACTGCTCGGCTGCGACATCGGCAACGACGGTCCATAAGGTGAGCTTGGTCCCGTCGGCAGAGGCGACGAAACCGCGACAGAGCCAGTGCCGCTCAGCGATGAAACGCGCAGTTGCTCACACAGCGGAATGACCTCGGCGGTTGTCGATGCCAGCAAATTCGTGACTTGTGTGGTCAGGTCACTGGCCGTGAAGTCGAACGCCGCCGTCTGACCGGGAAAGGCCGCCTCGGTCAATTGATTTGGAGTGCTGGCGTTCCAAGAGTAGATCAGCAACTCGCCGACGACGGGCAAACGTGATTGCACGCCGTTCGCGGCCATGCCGCCCGATCGGCCGCCGGTCCACAGCACCAGCACATCGGGAAGTTGATACTTTCCGACCGGGCGACTCACAACCGCCACTCCCAATCGAGTCGGCTGTCCCGCGACTTTGTACGCTCCGGTCTGCGAGAACATGAATTCGATCCGTTCGAGAGCCGCACAAGCTTGCAGGTCAGTCTCCTCGACCCCCTTTGTGTACGACCACGCTGAGTTCACCGCGTGCGACATCCCCGCCAGCACGACGGACATCATGCTGAGAATCGTCATCGAGATCAGCAGTTCCGCGAGCGTCATGCCGCGCTTGGGAAGGCAGAAGGCAGAAGGCGGAAGGCTGAAGGCACGACGGGTCGCAGCGCACGAACCAAACAGCTCGTTGGTTCTGCTTTCTGCCTTCTGCCTTCTGCCTTCTGCCTTCATCATCATCTCCTGCCTCACGGCGACGGTGCCACGGATGAGAAGACGCGACTCACCTGCGCAACCGATCGCGCGGGTTGATTGCTGGCGGTGTAAGACACGGTCACGGTCACTCGGCGATGTGATGTGTTCTGCGTCTGCACGGTCCAGCCAGTCGATCCGGGTTGCACGCGCTCGACCAACACGGATCGCGTGAAGCGATTGACGAACCCCGGAGCCGCTTGCAGTTCGGCCGCTCGGCTGGTGCTACCGCCGGTCAGCATGGTCTGGTACGCCTCGGCCGCCGTCGCTCCGTTGTCGCTGCCGAGCAACTCGCCAGCCTTCGTGCGTGGCGGGCTTTCGGTCCAGCCGGCATAATCGTCAATCGTCACGAACGAACTCCGAGACGTCATCGCTCCGGAAACAATGGCCGTCCCGCTGGGAAACTTCGCGGCGGCAACCTCATCGAGCAGTTGCTCGGCCAAGCCTTTTCCGATCGAGCGATAAACCGAGTCGTTGCTCGAACTGACGGCCCCGGCCACAGAGGTCAGCAGAGCCGCTCCCGCCAGCGACAAGACCGCGAGTGCGATCATCGACTCGACGTAGGTGAAGGCTCGACGACACGCCCAAGATCGGCGCAGGCCGGCACCGTTCGCGATCACTTGTCGCCGGAACGGGCTACGAACCTCGCCTCGAGTCGTCACGATGGCTCCTCCGATTGACGCTCCGCATTTGACGCCAGCGCATGGAAAAAGACGCGGCATGGTCCCCTCGAAGCTCCCAGCTTCCCATGCCGCGTCCGTAAGTTGTCATTCACCGCGTCAGCTCCGAACCATGAGGGTTTTCGGCAGCGGAACTGACACCCGAAACCTAGGTCACAGCCGGCCGGAGTCAAATCGCGTCCAGCGTCTTTTTGTCCGCAGGCCGCAGCCGTAGAATCCCCGCCCTTCCCTGGCACTGTCCCTCACGAAAGGTTGTTCGGTCATGGTTCGCGTCGCGATCGTCGGAGCTTCCGGGTACACGGCTCTGGAGCTGATCAAGATTCTGTTGCGGCATCCGCAGGTGAGAATCACGGCGGTGACCAGCCGGCAAGACGGTTCGCCGCCAATCTCGTCGGTGCATCCGAGCTTGACCGGCCGTCTCGACCTGCGCTGCGAAGACCTTTCTCCGCAACAGATTGCCGAACGGGCCGACGTCGCGTTTGCCTGCCTGCCTCACGGAGCCAGCACGGCGGTGATCCCGAAGATCCTCGCCGCCGGTTGCAAAGTGATCGACCTCTCCGCCGACTACCGCCTCTCGGACCCCGCCGTCTACGAGCAGTGGTATGGCGAAGTTCACACCGACCCGACGCGGCTCGGTAGCACGGTCTACGGTCTGCCCGAACTATTCGCGTCGAAGATTCCGGGCAGCGAGTTGATCGCGAACCCCGGCTGCTACACCAGTACGTCGATTCTCGCGCTCGCGCCGCTGCTGTGCGCGAAGCTCATCGAGCCGACCAACATCATCATCGACGCCAAGAGCGGCGTGAGCGGAGCCGGCCGCTCGCCCAAGCTCAACACGCTGTTCTCCGAGTGCAACGAGGGCCTGTCGGCCTACTCGGTTGGCAAGCACCGCCACACGCCGGAGATTGAACAAGTCCTCTCAGACGCCAGTGGTCAAAATGTGAGTGTCGTCTTCACACCGCACTTGATCCCGATGGATCGAGGCATCTTGGCCACGATCTACCCACGACTCACTCGACCGGCCACGCAGGCCGAACTGCTGCAAGTCATGCGTGACTTCTACCAAGGCAAACCGTTCGTCCGGATCGTCGATCACTTGCCGAGCACGAAGGATTCCGCCTTCACGAACTTCTGCGACATCACAGTCCGCTTCTGTCGCGAGCAACTAATCGTGATCGCGTGCCTCGACAATCTCATCAAAGGAGCCTCCGGCGTCGCCGTGCAAAATTTCAATCTCGTCTGCGGCTTCGACGAAACGACCGCGCTGCTGCCAGCGTAGGGTGGGACCAGCGAAGCGCCGGCCCACCGAAATGATCAAATGCAATGGTGGGCCGGCGCTTCGCTGGTCCCACCCTACGATTTGTTGGAATTCCCAAATTGGTATGTCGTGCTGAAGCGATCTGAAATGCTCGGACGTTTGTGAGCGATCTGTTACAGTCCCGCCGTTCAACTTTTCGCTCAAGTCGTCGAAAGGGAGTCGATGATCGATCTGGCTTTGGTGCCTGTCGCTGGATGGGGCACGCGGATGTTGCCGGCGACCAAGTCGCAGCCGAAGGAAATGCTGCCGGTCGGCCGCAAACCGGTCGTGCAGTACGTCGTTGAGGAGTTGGTCAAATCCGGCATCCGACAAGTGCTGTTCATTACCGGCCAGGGGAAGACGTCGATCGAGAATCATTTTGACATCGACGCGCCGCTCATCACCTACCTCCGTGAGACTGGCCGCGAGGAGCAGCTTCAAGATTTGCAGTTCGAGCGGGAAGACGTCGAGTACTTTTACACTCGACAGCGGCGGCAACTCGGACTCGGCCACGCGGTGCTCTGTGGCAAGGCGATGATCGGCCAGCATCCGTTTGTCGTGGCGCTCGGCGACTCGATCATCGGCTTGAACGCGGAGTCGGACATCGTCTCGCGGATGACCTCGATCTTCGAGCGTGAGAAAGCCGACATCGTTGTCTGCTTCGAGGAAGTCCCCGCCAAAGAGGTCGTCCACTACGGCATTGCCAAGCCCAAAGGCACCGTCAGTGAGGTCTTCGAGTTGGCGGACCTCGTCGAAAAGCCGAGTGTTGCCGATGCTCCCAGCCGATTGGCCGTCGCAGCTCGATACGTTTTCAGCCCGGTGATCTTCGATGCGCTCGCCGAAACGAAACCTGGCAAGGGAGGCGAGATTCAACTCACTGACGCGATCCGCATCCTGCTCAAGCGAGGTCACAAGGGGATCGGCGTGAAGCTCGCGGATGATGAACGGCGATTCGATATTGGCAACTTCGAAAGCTACTTCCAAGCGTTCGTCGAGTTCGCACTCGCTGATCCACAGTACGGATCTGCTCTGCGCGAGCATGTGCGAAAACTGTTGTAGGTGATTCATGGACCTGCTGCGACAACGCGCGTACGCACGAGCCGGATTGGTCGGCAATCCGTCGGACGGCTATTTCGGCAAGACCATTTCATTCACCCTGAAGAACTTCTGGGCCGAAGTCGTCTTGTACGAATGGGAAGACGTTGAAATCGTCCTCAGCCAGGACGACCGCAGCCGGTTTCGATCCGTGAAGGAGCTCGCACAAGACGTTCGCTTGCACGGCTACTACGGCGGCATCCGACTCGTCAAAGCCACGATCAAGCGGTTCGTCGAGTTCTGTGAACGCAACCACTTCAAGTTGCACGACCGCAATTTTTCGGTGCGGTATCAAAGCAACATTCCTCGGCAGGTCGGTCTCGCCGGATCGAGTGCAATCATCGTGGCGACTTTGCGAGCGCTGATGGAATTCTACGGCATCGAAATTCCCAAGCAGGTTCAGCCGTCGCTGGTGTTGAGCGTCGAAACCGGCGAACTCGGTATCGCCGCCGGTCTGCAAGACCGTGTCATTCAGGTTTATGGCGGGCTGGTCTACATGGATTTCGCGAAAGACCACATGACCGAGCAGATGGGAATGCAATGCGGCGTCTACGAACCGCTCGACCCGAAACTGCTGCCGCCGCTGTACGTCGCGTTCAGTGCGGACGACAGCGAGCCGACGGAGTTGGTTCACAATCCGCTGCGTGCGAGATTTCAAGCCGGCGACCAGGCGGTCATCGCAGCGATGCTCAAGTTCGCTGCGCTGGCGGCGCTCGCGCGTGAAGCGATTTTGAAGCGCGATACCGCTCGCCTTTCGACTCTGATGGACGAGAACTTCAACACACGCCGCAGCATCTGCCAGTTGGCGGCGAAGCACATTGAGATGATCGAGGTGGCCCGCCGCGCCGGAGCGAGCGCCAAATTCGCCGGGTCCGGCGGAGCAATCGTCGGCATCTATTCCGACGAGGCGATGTTCGAGCGCCTCACAAACGAACTCGGTGCGATCGGCTGCCAAGTCATCAAGCCGATTCTGGACGTTGCGTAGTCCTACTCAATCCCCAAATTACGTTCGATGCTCAGGGCTTTGGGCGAGGCAATCAGTTTGCGAAATGGATCGTTGTCTTTCTCCATTCCGCGCACCGTGCTGGCCGTCCGTCCGACGCTCGTCCATTCGTCTTCCGATTCATTGGTCGTATCTCGGTAGTCGTTGGGCCGCAGTTTCAAGGGCTTCATCGACTCGCGCGCGACGCTTTTCGCAGACTGCATCAGCCCGCATCCCGGCAGGCAAAAGCCACCGATGATTAACGCACACAACCAACCGGCTCGATACGTCATGACCTGCTCCACAGCCCCCGAATTGGGCGGGGTTGTGTCAGCTTTCGAGAAGTGCGTCCAGAGCAATTCGCTCGGCTATTTCCCTTGTGGCGCACGCGGCTCGCGTGCGTTGACAGAAACCGACGCACGCGAGCCGCGTACGCTACTTCCCGGCCAATTTCGCGGCGCGTTGTTGCACTTCGACCGGAATCTTCTCCAGCAGCATGTCGACGACGCGATCCGAAGAAACACCTTCGCTGTGAGCTTGAAAGGTCGTGACGATCCGGTGGCGGAGAACCGGGTGCGCAACCGCTCTGATGTCCTCAGGGCTGACGTGAAAACGTCCTTCGAGAATCGCGCGGGCTTTCGCGCCCAGAATCAGATACTGGCCCGCGCGCGGACCGGCTCCCCAACCGATGTACTTTTTGACGAAGTCGGCCGCGTCCGGTTCGTTGGGACGGGTCGCTCGGACTAGATCGCGAGCGTAGATGAAGACGTGCTCAGCCACCGGCACCTTGCGAACGACTTCTTGCAGCGCGAGGATTTGCCGGCCGTTGAGTGCCGGCGTGAGCACCGGATTCTCGCCACCGGTCGTTTGCTTGAGAATGCGCAGCTCCTCGGCCGCGTTCGGATACGAGACGACGATGTTGAACATGAACCGGTCGAGCTGCGCTTCGGGAAGCGGATACGTCCCCTCCTGCTCAATCGGATTCTGCGTGGCGAGCACGAAGAACGGAGCCGGCAGCAAATAGCTGCTGGTGCCAACCGTGACGTGCCGCTCTTGCATCGCCTCCAACAGCGCGGCCTGCGTCTTCGGAGGTGTGCGGTTGATTTCGTCAGCGAGCAGGATGTTCGTGAAGATCGGCCCCTGCATGAACTGGAAGCTCCGCTGCCCGGTTTCCGGATCATCGCGGAGGATGTCGGTGCCAGTGATGTCCGAGGGCATCAAATCGGGTGTGAACTGAATGCGGCGAAACGACAGCGACAAGATGCGCGACAGCGTGTTGACCAGCAGCGTCTTCGCGAGTCCGGGGACTCCGATCAGCAGACTGTGTCCGCCGCTGAACATCGAGATCAGCAGTTGATCGACCACGTCGCGCTGTCCGACGATGACTTTGCCGATTTCTTCACGCATCCGAGAGTACGCCATCGCCAGCCCACGAATGGCTTGCGCTTCCCGCTCGCGAGCGGCGGCTTCCGATTCTTCGACAGGGGCGTTTTGCGGATCGGCGGCTTCAGACATGGGCTTTCCTGTACGGCAAGGCAGTGAGGATCGTAATCAGGGCCGCCTCAAAACCGTATCGCAACGCGATGCTCAATTCGGCCCACTGCGAATGCCAGTGGTCCGGTCGGACCGGAGATAATTCTGCGACGGAATGAAGCGCATGCTCTTCGCCGAGGCTTCGCTCGGCTCGCCATCGGGCGTCGTTTGCCGCCAGATCGTGACTTCCCGATTGCCCGTAGAGCGCAGTATGTAAAGTTCTTTGGATTCGTCGAAGGTGATCTCGTCGGCGCGAGCATTGAAGGTACGGCCTTCGAGTTTGGCGTTGCCCTTGGCTTCCAGTTCGATGTACGGCTTCTGTCCGCCGGTCGGTTTGATTTGGAGAATCTGCAGCGTGTCGCATTCCATGTCGCCGCCATCTTTGGGCAGATGATCGGGGTCGATCGTGTCGAGCGGATGTGCGACCGGGCCGTAGACGATGTGTACTCGATCCTGAAACTTCGTCTGCCGATCGCGGAGGTTGCCGACGGTTTTGCCTTGGAAGGTGACTCGAGTGAACTCCCAATTCGAGACTTCGGATTCAAGCGGCCGGTTCGCCTGCGCGACGGCTCGCGGCGCGAGGGCCGCCCGTTTGCCTCGGCCAGGACGCCACATGTCGATCACTCCGGGGCCGATCGCTTCCATGCGTCCGCTGGTTTGATCGAGTGTCAGTTTCGCGAATTCGCCGTGTCGGATCTCGGACGGGTCTTCGTCGATGTACAGCTTCTGATCGACCTCGACACCGTCTTTGCAAATCACGCGCTGCACTTCGGCTAGCGGCGCGGGTCCAGGATCGTCGCGAAACGATAATCGCTCAGTCAGCACGACTTCCATTTCCGCGCACGTCAGACGGCTGTTTTTGAGCACCGCTTTGACATCGTCCAAAAACGTCGCGGTCTGACCATCGAAGAGCATTTTCTCTTTCCACGACACGGTCAGCAGCGTCGGACTGCCGAGTTCCCGGCCATCAAACGGATCGTTCTTAACCGGCATCCGCAAGACACCCGCGCCTTCGATCCAAACACGATTGTTGGGACGATCGAGAAAGATCTCCTGGCCCTCGATATCGAAGCCGCGCGCCCGAATCATCGCCGGCTGACCGAAGACATGCAGCACCTGCTGTCCCTCGCGGCTAGCGTTTCGCAGGTGCAACCGGTCGCCGAGCAAACGCAACGGTTCGTCGTTTCCTTCACGCGGCTGTTGGAGATCGACTTTGCCTTCGGTCCAGACTTCGGTCAACTCGGCCTGGGGTTCATCACTGTTGGCGACTTGGCGCGACGCACTGGGCAGTCGCACATTCGCACGAATCAAATCGGAACGGAATTGCAGCGGCTCAGCGGGAGCGTTCGGCTTTTCGTTCTTGCCAGCGGTCTTGGTCTTCGAGTTGGCGTCGCTCACCGCAACCTGACGCACGCGCGGCCGCGACTTCGAGCCGCCGACCGATTCACTCGGCGCGGGCGGTTTGTCGTCAAAGTTCACGATGAATCGCTTCGTCTCGGCGTTCATTTGCGGGCTACGCACGACGACATTGTCCTGAGCCTGAAGCTGTCTCGGTCGAAAGTCGCGATTCGCAAGGTCGGGAACCGAGCGTGATGCCGCGTCGTTGACCATGACGGTCGCTGCTTTGCGAGTGCTGCCAGCATTGGCTCGGATGCTGGCAGCGTCCGCCACGTCGGACGGTCGGTCGTACCAAAGCTGGATTTGTTCCGCTTCGAGGCTGGTCGTGCGATTTGGTTGCTCGATCATAGCGCTGCCGACGAGCGTGAGCAGGTCCAACTCCGTATCGATCACCCTTTGCAGATCGAAATGCGACTGCCACTTCGCCGAGAACTCCACTTCGTTCGAGCCAGGCACTCGGCGACGCATCCGGCCGGGTCCGTCGCCGTGGACGGAAACCACTTGACCGTTCTCGTCGTGAGTCAGTTGCAGTTTGGGACAATTCAAGTCAGTGGCGGAGGACTTGTGTCGCACGAAAACCGATTTTAATTCTGGCCCCGCCGATTTCCCCGCAGCTGGAATCACAACCAGCTTCAAGGTGCGAGCGACAACGTCATAAACCAAACTGTTTGCCACGACGGTCAAGCCTCTGCTCGGTGACTCGGCAACGACACGTCGGCCGGTCATGCGCGCCTCCCGCACTTCAAACGGACCTCGGTTGGTGCCCGAAGTTTTGCGTGTGTTCAGCGGATCGAGGCCACCCGGGATCGGTCCGGCTGCCGACATGGCTTTGGGGCCATTGCCTCGAAGGATCGGAACGATCGTCGGCGCGTCGCCTCGCGATCGCGGCGTACTGTCATTGCCTCGATCGGGATCGTCCTCGAAGACCAGTAGGAAGTCTTCGCCCTTCAAAAGATCTGGCTCGGCGTTGGGGATGAACCGCTGGACGATGACGTTGCCCTGAAACGAGGCGACTTGTTGTTCGGGATTGAATTGGAAGCCTTCATTACAGGTCACATGCAGCGGGTTATCCGGATTGGCGAGGTCCATTTCGACATGTCCGCGCAGCAGCACGCGGCGAAATCCGGAAACCGCCAACAGTTGGTCTGGTCGATGCGATTCGGCCGATGGCAGCAGATCCGCCTTGAAGCCGAGATCAGCCGTACCGCGATGCTGTTGATAACTAAACTCCACGGGCGAATCACTGTGCAACACCGGCGAGTCGTTGTGAAGCTCCAGTGACTTTTCATAGAAGAAGAAATCTCGGCCGCGAATCGTCAGTCCGTCCGGACCGCTGGCAACGACTTTGCCTTCGAGCTTGCCGCCGATCACGCGGCTGTACTTGCGATTGATCGGATCGAACTTCGACGAGAACTGCACGAGCCCAGATTCCGAGACCAACGTCATCGGCTGTTTGTCCCCACGGGACTCGGAATCGACCTCACCCTCGTCAGGAGTGTCGAACCAGATCATCGCGAATGGACGGAACTCGTAGATATTCTTCGACTCGTCTTGCAGCTTCCAGTTCTTCGAGTAGAGCACGCCTTGGGCCATCGCAATCTGAAACTTCGCGTCGGCCGCCCACGGAGCATGCGGCAGGAATCGTTCCGCATCTTGGATGTTGTCGGAGGGCGGTTCGAGTTGTCGCTCGTCGTGATCGTCGTTCGGCCGTTGCTGAGCAGTCAGGATCGTGGGTGCCAATCGCGGAGTCACCACCAGCGCATACAACCAATACAGCCCGGTGAGGCTGGCGGTGACGGTCAGCGTGAAAGACAACCGCTTGAGCACGGTGGACTCCGAGTGCGCGGATTATGCGAATGGGAGGGCATTGCAAATTGCAAATTGCAAGTTGCAAATTGGGAATTGAGGGCAGCAGCGCACGCCGCGATCCCGGTCTGATTGCGCTTCAATTTGCAATTTGCAATTTGCAACTTTCAATTTTCAATCCCCACTTCCGCAGCAGGCATCAGACCGATCACGTCGGTGATGTCGATCAACCCGATCGGTTGCCCGTCATCGTCAACGACTGGCAGTTCGCTAATCTTGCGATTCGAGAGCACCTCGACCGCGTCGTGCAGCAGTGAGTCCGCATCAATCGTCAGCGGCGATTTCGTCATTGTCTCAGCAATCGGACGATCCAACTGCCCCTCGCGATGCTGTTCGAGCAGTCGAGCCAAATCGCTGTCCGTGAACAGGCCGCTCAGACGACCGTCGTCGTCGATCAGCATCACTGCTCCCGTCCGTCGGCCGTGACTGGTTTGCAACGAGAACACTTCGCGGATCGTGGCTGACTGTGATGCAATTCGCAGTTGTGCTCCGCGTCGCATGACTTCGCGGACGGTGCGCAGCCGACGTCCCAAACTGCCTCCCGGATGCAACACGGCAAACTGCTGTGGCGTGAAACCTCGCGAGCGGCTGAGCACCAGCGCGAGCGCATCGCCAACCGCCAGCATCGCCGCCGTACTGCACGTCGGAGCCAAACTCATCAAACTCGCTTCGCGAATCGAACCGAGCCGCAGCACGACCTCAGCTTGCGAACCGAGCGTGCTGAATTCATTCGCCGTCAGCGCGATGCACGACAGGCCGAGACTGCGCGCGGCGACGACGACATCGCACACCTCTTGCGTCTCTCCACTGTTCGACAATGCCAGCAGCACGTCGTCGCTTCCGAGACATCCAAGATCGCCGTGCAACGCCTCGGTCGGATGCAGGAACTGCGATCGCGTGCCGGTCGAAGCCAATGTCGCCGAAACTTTTTGGGCGATCAGTCCCGCTTTGCCGACGCCCGTGACGACGACTCTCCCGTGCGCATGCAGGATCATCTCGACCGCGCGGCAGAAATCAGTGTCCAGCCGAGTGGCCAGTTCAAGCAGCGTCTCCGCCTCTTGCTTGATGATCGCTCGACCCTCACGCAATTGCTCGAACTGCGAAAACGTCGCGGCCGTGCGACTCGTCACCGCTACCATGCTCATGATCGTCATCCTTGACCGTAGCCCTGTCGCTCCGCGACAGGAAAGCCGAACGACAGTCGGGCAAGAAGTGCCCAACCTCCAACGACTCGAAAAGGGGCGAGTTATACCCCCGTTCAAAAAATCGAGTCAATTGGGCACTTGCGCAGCGGATGTGTCGCCCACATCGCTCAGAACCCCAAGCCTTCGCCGTTGAGCACGCTGGTCCCGACGGTCCCGTCTTTGATCTCAAACATCGTCGGGAAGCGTTTGGCAAACGGCCGATTGCTGGCCGGGCAGTATTGGCGGCTGTTGCCCTCGATGGCCGCGACTCCGGGAATGCGAGCCGACAAACTGGCCGAATGCAGGAATGAATAGCCGGGACATGACAGGTCTTGAACGCAGAGAAACATGCCGAGCTTCTGAGCCGCCGCCGCGAGGATCAGCGAGTCCGTCTGTCCCTTGCACGCCTTCAGTGCGACGCCGGTGTAACCCAAGTCACGAGCCAACAGCAGTGACTCGTAATCGACCAAACCTTCGTCCAACACGACCGGTTTCTGCTTGGCGACCTCGTGCAGCTTCAGTTCCGGATGAGCCTTGAGGTGCCGGCTAGTCGGCTGCTCGATGTATTGAATCCGGTCATACGCAGCCGGCGAGCCGGCTTTGATCCGCGCGAGGAATTCCAAAACGTAGGCGGCGTCCTGGCACTTCTCGTTGAAGTCGGTCGAGTACACCCACTCGGTGCAGCCGCGCTTGGCCTGAGCTTCGGCGGAGACTTGCTCGACCGCCAGCACGCGGTTGACATCCCAATCCAGATCATCGCCGTTGAGCTTGATCTTCAGATGCGTCAGTCCGTTGTAGTTGATCCACTCCGGCAGCGTTTCGGGCAGTTTGTCATTGATCCGCTTGGTGATGTCAGCGGCGGTCAGCGGGTCGAGTGCTCCGACCAGGTGATACAGCGGCATACGGGCCTTCGGTTCGCGCAGCGTGTATTGGTCGAGATACTCCCCTTTGAATTGCTCGTCGAGATACGCCGACAAGTCTTCGTGGATAAATTTCTTGGACAGTGCGTTGTAGCTGTTGACGTGATTGACTCGGCCAAAGCCGTCGTGAATCGCAGCGTCGAGCGGGCTGGCAGCGACCAGTTCCGCGAGTTCCGGCATCGGTTCCGCAAGCTTCATCTCCTGCGGGATGATCTTGCCGAGGTGCGCGTACTCGCCGGAAATGTGGTAGACGATGTCGATCGGGTCGGAGTAATCCGGGAACAGTGTCGCCAGATCGCAGACCCGCTCGCCGAGGTCCATCATCGCCTTCTCGGCGTCATCGGGGCTGACCTTGTCCGACGGCCACGCCCAGACGTTGCCGACGGGCATGCTCCCCAGCCCGGTGGCAAGTTTGCCGGTCTTCGTCTCGACGACAACCTCGACATTGATGAGGACGGACTTGGTGACAACTCGACCGCCAAACTTCACGGGGGCGCGAAACGCGATCGGTTCAAAGGAGCAAACCGCCTCCTTGATGCGGATATCAGAAGTCTTGGACATGCCGGTGGGAATAACCTGGGGTGGGGCCACAAAACAGAAACGCCGGATTGGCTTCGATCAGATCGCATCCCTCCGGCAACGTCGGTCGGAGCTTAGCCGGAGTCGGCAAACGCATCAATCAGCCGCAGGGCGCTAGCCCCGGTTTGGGCGTGCGATTCGTGCGAAAACCGGACGCTAGTGCGTTCCGGCTGATCCGGCCAGAAAATCCTGCGTTGCCGCCAGTCCGTCTTGTGGCAATTCGGAGAATTTGGGACAAACCCGCCCCGGATTTCGGTCGCCGCACCAGCACGACGCGCCAGCGAGTGATCCTCGCCGGAGCCACTCGCTGGCGCGTCGTGCTAATTCGGTGTCACGAAATTCGGTCGCCAGCGAAGAGAGGGAACTCATGCGACGACTGTTTGCCATGGCGTTTGGCGTGCTGCTCGGAGCAGCGGCCATGTTCATCGCCTTCAAGTTTCATGTCGTGCGGACCAAGGACGACTGGGTTTTCGTGCCCAAGCCAAGTGCCGCGTTGGTCGATGCCTACGTCGATGTCCGCGAATGGGACACCGCCGAATGGACCAAGCACACACAGTTGGTCAAAGCCTTGGTGCTGACCGGCCGAGCCGATCTCGTCCGCAAGGCGGTCACGACTCGATTTATGGACAAGACCTTCGGCGAGGCTCCGCCACGCGATGATGACACCTCGCTCGACCTACCCGACTTCGAGCGAAAATGACTCGCTCGGAACCGGGAAATGAAGAACGAAGAATTGAGAACGGAGAACGAGGAATGACCGACGCGATGTGCGACCGCTGTCGTTCCCCGTTCTTCGTTCCCCGTTCTTCGTACCAGGTTGTGCTCTTCATCGCCGTGTCAGCCCTCGCAATCGGCTGCCGCACGGCTCGGCACGACACGGCCCAGCTTCCCGCAGAGCATTCGGTGCGATCCGAGCAGTTGCAGGTCATCAGCGATGTCAAACTGCAACTCGAACATCCGCTGATACAGGACTTGATCCAACTGCGGAAGGACGTCGCCCAAGAACTGAACTTGCCGCTCGAAGGCCGCGACGTCGTTGTCTATGTCTTCGGAGACAAGGCGAAGTATCAGCAATACCTCGACAAGACGTACCCCGGCCTGCCCCCCCGCCGAGCGTATTTCGTCGGCACGCCGCGCGAATTGGCCGTCTACACTTTTTGGGGCGACAGCATCCAGGAAGACCTGCGGCACGAGTTCACTCACGGCCTGTTGCACGCGCAGCTCAAAGACGTCCCGCTGTGGTTGGATGAAGGCTTGGCCGAATACTTTGAGCTGCCACGATCCACGCCCAACAACGTCAATCGCGAGTACGCGCGAAAGCTCGGCATCGCCATCGCCAACAATTGGGAGCCGGACCTCGACCGCTTGGAGTCTCTGCAAGACGTCATCCAAATGCAGCGAGCCGACTATCAGGAGTCCTGGGCCTGGGTCCATTTCCTGCTGCACAACTCCGACGACTCGCGCGAGGTGCTGCTGAATCACCTGCAAGAGCTGCGAGAGAATCCGCACCCTGCCCCGCTGAGCACGGCTTTGCGCGAGACATTGCCCGAAGTCAATTCGCGCTACCTCGCCCACCTCGCAACGCTCAACACAATCCAACCCACGAGCCATCAAAAGTAGACCGGACGCCCACGTCCGGTCAGCCGCCACCGACGAGCGTCACGATCTCGACGCAATCCCCCGGCTGAAGCACACAAGCCGCATGAGTCGTCCGCGGCACAAGCTCCTGATTCCGCTCGACCGCCAAATAGCGCGGCTGAAGTTTTAGCTCTTCCAGCAGCTTCGCCACTGTGCAGTCCGCTGCGATCTGCCGAGGTTCTCCGTTGACCGAAATCTCCACGTCGCATCGCTCCGTTGGGCTGAAAAACTCGTCTTGCAAATCCGCTGCGCGAGTTTAGACCTGTCTTCCGAGACCAGCAAGCCGCCGAATTTTCTGGGAACTTCGGCCGGTCACCACCTGTCGAACCGCCCGATTTGCCTTCGGCTCACGGACCCGGACAAGGAGCAATTGCCATGCAGCGAGGATTCTGGACTCTCATCGTCGCCGCCTTTGCGGCCCTGTTCGCCAACCTCGCTCAAGCTCAAGTCGTCATCATCGACCACGGAGCACGCATCATCCGGCCGCCGGTCGTGAATCGGCCCGCTCCGCCGCCTTCGTTCTACAAAGTCCGCTCGGTAGACATGAACGTCACGGTCAAAGACCAGATCGCGACCGTGCAACTCTCGCAGGTTTTCCAGAACGTCAGCAGCCAAGTGCTTGAAGCCCAGCTTCTCTTTCCGATGCCGGAGAACGCGGCTGTCAGCCAGCTCACGTTGCTGGTCGATGGCAAGGAACTCGCCGGCAAGTTGATGAAAAAAGAAGAGGCCCGCGCGATTTACGAGTCCATCGTCCGCCAGCGAAAAGACCCGGCGTTGCTGGAATACCTCGGCCAAGGGCTGTTCCAAACGAGCGTCTTCCCCGTGCCTCCGCAGGCCGAGCGAAAGGTTGAGATTCGCTACCAGCAATTGCTCCGCAGCGAGAGTGGCCTGACCGACCTATTGCTACCGATCGGGACTCACAAGCACGCGCATCATCCGATCGAGTCATTGAACATCACCGTGCGACTCGAAACCGCCGAGCCGCTGAAGGCTGTCTACAGCCCGACGCACTCGATTGAACTGTCTCGGCCCGACGGTACACACGCCGTCTGCAAGCTGACGCTGAATCATGTCTCCAACCCTGACGATTTCCGCCTGCTGTTCGGCACTGAACGGGGAGCGGTCGGGATGAGCGTGTTGAGTTATCGCCCGAAAGATTCCGAAGACGGTTTCTTCCTGATGCTCGCGACTCCCGACGTCCGACCGGATGCGAAGCCGCTGCCAAAGACCTGCGTGTTCGTCATCGACCGCAGCGGCAGCATGACCGGGCAGAAGTTTGAACAGGCTCGCGGAGCGCTCAAGTTCCTGCTGCAACAACTGCGGCCGGAGGACAACTTCAACGTCGTCGTCTACGACTCGGCCGTCGAGAGCTTTCGTCCCGAACTGCAACGCGCCGACGAAGCGACGGTCAAAGCCGCGCTCGGCTTTGCCGATGGCCTGTATGCCGGCGGCAGCACGAACATCGACGGAGCGTTGCAGACCGCGCTCAATCAACTGACTGATCCGAAGCGACCGAATTACGTCCTGTTCCTGACCGACGGCATCCCGACTGTCGGAGAACTCAACGAGCAGCGCATCGCCGCGAAGGCCAAGGAAGCGAACAAGGTCAACGCTCGCGTCTTCAACTTCGGCGTCGGTTTCGACGTCAACAGCCGGCTGCTCGACCGCATCTCGCGTGACCATCGCGGCCAATCAGCCTACGTCCGACCGAGCGAGAATATCGAGGCGTCGGTCTCCGCGCTGTATCGCAAGATCGGCTCGCCCGTGCTGACTGACATCGCGCTCAACGTCGAGTTCGACACGGTCGTCCCTGTCTCGACGACTCCGCTCATCAGCCGCACGTATCCGCGACAACTGACGGACCTCTTCCAAGGCGAGCAACTCGTCTGGGTCGGCCGATACCGCCAGGCCGGAGCCGCCAAGGTCACACTGACCGGCGTCGCGGCCGATGAAAAGAAGACGTTCGCGTTCCCCGCCAACTTCGTCGCCAAGTCGAACGATGAAACCTTCGGCTTCGTCGAAAAACTGTGGGCAACTCGCCGAGTCGGCGAGATCATCGACGAACTCGACCTGCGCGGGCAAAACCAAGAACTGGTTGATGAACTCGTGCGGCTTTCGATCCAGCACGGCATTCTGACGCCGTACACGAGCTTCCTCGCCGACGAAAACGTCCGTCTCGCCGACAGCGGCAATGCGGTTCGCGCCAGTGGCGTTGCGAGACGAGAACTCGATAAGGCCGACGGCGTCGCAGGCTTCGAACAGCGTTTATTCAAAGGTCGATTGCAAGCCGCCCAGAACGCGCCGACCGGTGGAGCTGGTGGTGGGCTGCCGTCCGTTGCAAAGTCCGCAACACCGCAATCGGGACCAACGTCGAGCCTCAGCCGGAATCGCGGAGAAAGTCTTGGCGGCGCATCGGATGACGCCGCCAAACGCCTGACGGCCGAATCGAATCTCCGCCAAGTCGGCCAGAAATCGTTCTTCCGCAAGAACAATCAATGGCAAGACTCAACCGTCTCCGACGAGCAAGCCAAAAAGGCAACTCGCGTCCGCCAGTTCAGCCGCGAGTACTTCGATCTCGCCGCCAAGCACGCCGCGCTGGCGAAGTACATTGCCTTTGACGAACCGGTGCTGGTCAACCTCGGCGACACGACCTACCAGATCGACCCCGAAGAGCCAGAGAAGTCGTGACCGAAAAGTAGACCGGACGCCCACGTCCGGTCAGTCAGAACGGACGTAGGCGTCCGTTCTACGAGTCACGCACTACGCCGCCCGACGAGCAACCTGCTCGTCGGGCGGCGTCGGCTTTTTCAGGAATCGTTCTTCGCCGAGCAGCACGACGGCAACCGTGCGAACGATGATCCACATGTCGAGCGAGAACGAAACACGATCGACATACTCCGCGTCGTACACCCAACGCTCCGGCCACGACAAAAAAATGTTGCCGTGGACTTGTGCCAATCCCGTGAGTCCCGGCCGCGCGAGCAATCTTCGGTGCGCGAGTTCGGTGTACTCGGCCAACTGAGCCGGCAGCGCCGGTCGCGGCCCGACCAGCGACATGTCTCCGTTGACGATGTTCCACAACTGCGGCAGTTCGTCGAGTTTGAATCGTCGCAACCAGAATCCGACCGCAGTGACCTCGTCCGTCTTGCCGAAGAGTTCCTGATGTGCCGTCCGCTCTCGATCGGTCATCGTCCGAAACTTGTACGTCCGAAACGTCCGCCCGTTTCGGCCCAATCGTTCCTGCACGAAGAAGACCGGGCCGCGCGACGTCAGCTTGATCGCCACTGCGATTGCCGCGAACAGTGGAGCGACCGCCAACAACGCTGACACCGAAACGCACAGGTCCAACAGGCGTTTGCCGAATGCTCGATACGGGTGTGTGAGCCAGTTCATGCCGAGTTTCATCCGTGTTAGCTTCATGCCGCTCTCCGCTGCGAGACTGTCTTCTCGACCGACGAAATCGGCAACGGCAATCCGCGCTCGCTCAGCCAATGGACGTACAAGTCGGAAAGCGATTGCCAGATGTCTTCGCGGCGGAAATCTGTCAAAGCGCGACAACGTCCCGCTTCACCGTGTCGATGTCGCAGCAATGGATTGCGCAGATAGTTGGCGACCGCTGACGCCAACGATGTGGAGTCCTGCAACGACACCAGCGTCCCCGTGACACCATCGACAACTGCGTCGAGCGTCCCGGTCGCCGCGTAGCCGACCACCGGAACTCCGGCCGCTGCGGCTTCCATCGGCACGTTTGGAAAGCCCTCGCGGTACGACGGAAAGACGAAGACGTCGAACAACCCATAATGCAGCGACGGGTCTTTGATCGCGCCGGTGCGAATGATCTGCGGATGATCTTGGATGCTCTGCCAAACCGCCGACGGTACGGGGTCGCCTTCTTCCGCCCAGCCAATCAGGACGAGTCGCAGATCGGGGAACTCGATCAGCAGCCGAGTGAATGCCTCGTGCAGATCGACGATCCCTTTGTCGCGAGTCAGCCTTCCCACAAAGCCGATCACCGGAGCTTCCGCCGGAATGCCCAGCGAATTCCGCAGTTGCTCAATCTGAGCGAACTGCTCGGCCGAGTACTGAAACCGTTGGGCTTTGACGCCGTTCGACGAGCCGTGTCGCAGAACGATCGTCTTATCGGCCGCGACCAGTCGACGGCGAATGAACTCCTGCCGCAGGCTGTCGCCGACGCAAATGACCTGATGAGCACAGCTCGCCGCGATCCGTTCGGTCGTCGCGAGCAGTCGCTCTTTGAAGCCCGATGTGGTTTCCAGCCGCAGACCGCGTAGCGTGTAAAACCGCACCGGCACGCCAGTCAGTTTCGCGGCGATCATGCCGAGCAGTCCCGCTTTCGGTGTCCCCGCGTTGACGATGTCCGGCCTCAACTTGCGAAAGAGACCGCACAGCTTCGCGAGCGTCCGCGTATCGGCGGCCGGAGAAATCTCACGCTCAATCGAAATCGGAATCGTGGCGACTTGTTCGCGCTCGCGCACGATGTCGAGCGACTCGCTGGGGGCGGCGATGACGGTGATCTCGAAGCCTCGCTCGCGCAGAAACGTCAGTTGGCCGTTCATCAGGTTTTCGGCACTGATGGCGTGCGTCGTGACGTAGACGAGACGCGGTCGGCGTGAGGTTGTTGTCATGGTTAGGCGGCGTGTCGTTCGGATCGTTCGTTGGCGGCAAGCCAATCGGGGAGTGCATCGAGAGTCACAATTTCGTGATCGGCTTCAAAGCCGGGTGAGGGTTCGACATGTCCGTGTTCGGTGTTGGGCCGCCGGATGCGAACAGTCTGCAAGCCGAGGCGACGTGCACCGATGAAATCCTTCTTCGGGTTGTCGCCGACGTAAACGGCGTGCGACGGATCGACGTGCATCTTGCGGAGCAGTTCCAGATACGGAATCGGCGACGGCTTCCAGTGCTCGCGGCCGAAGTCGTCGGAATAGACGATTGCCTCGACGCGGAATTGCAGGCCAAGAGCCTTCACCTTTCGTCGTTGCACATCCGCCGACCCGTCGGTCAGTAGACCCAATCCGTAGCGCGGCCAAATCATCGGCAGCAGCCGCTCCGCATCGGCGAAGAACGTCAGTTGCGGCTCGTGTGTTCGATACGCTCGGACGAGTTCGTCGATCAGAGCGGCGTCGCGCGGCAGGTCCAATTCGGCCAGCGCGTTGTCAAAGATCGAGCCTCGCATGCCGTTTTCAAACTGTTTCCAAAGCAACTCGAATAACTCGGCCGAGGATTGGTGCAGTCGCTCAGCCAACACCGCTGCCGCCGCGCGAAAGCCGCCGCGAGCGAATTCCCGCTCCGGGTACAGCGTGTCGTCGAGATCAAGCAGCACGGCACTGAGAGATTTCGTGCAAACAGGGGATGTCCGCGAGACTCGCTCCGGGGACATACACGCCCTCCTCGTAACGGAACATGTAAAACTCGTCGGCAAAGTCGCCGACGCATGGCTCGATCGGCTGACCCAGCGCCATGCGGATGATCTGTTTCGGGTAGTTGGCACCCGCCGCGATCGACAGCGGCAGCCCGCCACCGACACGCGGATTGATCTCGGTGAAGCGGATCGCCGATTCGGCCTCTTCACCCGCGAAGCACTGCACGGTCAACGGCCCGACTCCGCCAAGCTTTGTCGCCAGATCGACTGTCGCGTCGATGATTCGCCAGTCTTTGACGGTGACTCCCTTGCTGATTTCGCCGGCGCGAACTTCCAACCGCCGGCGCGGAACCGCGTTGATGACTCGGCCACCAAGATCGCACAAGACATCGACCGTGTATTCCTGCCCCAGCGCGAACTCTTGCAGTATCGGCAGCGGAACGTAGCGCACGAAGAAATCCAACTCCTCACGGTTGTGAATCTTGTAGGCGTGCTGGCTCCCCGACCCATTCGCTGGCTTGATGAAGACGGGGTACGGCACGCCACCGCTGCGGACGTCTTCGATCGACAAGTTGCGGACGGTCGGAATGCCCCGCTCTTCAAAGAACCGTGACGTGTTCTCTTTGTCGCGGCAGATTTGGACCACCGGCAGCGACGAGACCATTGCCAACGTGCCCGCCTCACGGAATTGCTCGCGATGCTCGGCCAGCACGAGCAGATCGACGTCGATCAACGGCAGCAGCAATTGCACGCGATGCCGCCGACACACATCGAGCAGCGTCGGCACATACGCCGGGTGATCGCAACGCGGAATGAGGTACGACTTGTCGCAGACGCTCAGCACCGCTGAATGCGACGACGAATCGACTCCGATGATCTGGCCGTCGAGGTCCAACTCGTCGAACGCCTGGCGAAATTGATTCAACAGCGAAACCTTGCGACCGGCGCATGTCAGCAACAAAGTGAATGGAGGCTTTCCCATCCTTGGAAACCCGCGTGGTGAATTCGGAAGTTGGTCCGCCGCAGGCGGATTGCCCGACCTGACGGGCAGGAGTGCCCATCCTCCGAAGGGGCGGGCTTGTAGCTGACGATTCCGAAACGAGGCAACACAGCTTGTCGTCATCCCAACCCGAAGCGTCAGCGAGGGCGTGCGCTCCAAAACGCGGGAAAGGCATCGCCTGTGAAGCGTTCGCCCTCGCTGACGCGTCGGGTTAGTCTGCGGCCGGCACCGGCAACAGCCCCAAATCGGCCGCGATTTCACGCAGAGCCGCGATGCAAAACGCGATGTGCTCGTCCAAATCGACCCCCAGATCGGCCGCTCCGCAGGTGATGTCTTCGCGGTGGACAGCCGCCGCGAACGAGGCTTGCTTCATTTTTTTGCGAACGCTTTTCGGTTCCAGCTCTTCGAGCCGATTCGGCCGTACCAGTGCGCAGGCGGTGATGAAGCCGCACAGCTCATCGCACGCGAACAAAGCCTTATCGAGCCGCGACACGCGCGGGCAATCGGGCAGGTAGCTGGCGTGGGACTTGATCGCGTAGATGACTTCGTCCGAATACCCGCGTTCCTTCAAAATTCGCGCGCCTTGCAGCGGATGATCGGGCGGATTCGGCCAGCGCTCGTAATCGAAGTCGTGCAGCAATCCGACCGTGCCCCACTTGTCCTCGTCCTCGCCGACCTTCCGAGCGTACGCCCGCATCGCCGCCTCGACCGCCAGCATGTGCTTGATGAGGCTGTCGCTCTGCGTGTACTCACGAACGAGGGCGAGGTCGTCGGCGCGACTCATGCGAGGTCTCTTTCAAAATGCCCAAGGTCCAAATCTCAATATCCAAGGAATGTCCAAGGTCCAATTCCCAAACCTCTGGCGGCGCGCTTGTGCGGGCGATACGGTAGCTCCGCCATTCGCGTGTCGCCACTCGTGCGAATGCTCTCCTTCAATTTAAGATTTTCAATTTTCAATTTGCAATCCCATCCATCGCTCATGAGCCTCTCTCCATCACCCTCTGCCAGCAAGACCTCGACCAGTTGGCTGAGCCGTGTGCGTCAGCGCGATCCGCAGGCGTGGCGGCGGTTGACCGAGTTGTACGGCCCGCTGGTCTATCACTGGGGACGCCGTCACGGCTTGTCCGCCGAGGACGCTAGCGACCTGACGCAAGAAGTTTTCTCGGCCGTCGCCGGCGCGATCGAACGCTTTCTGCACTCGCCGGAGCACGGCACGTTTCGCGGCTGGTTGTGGACCATCGCTCGCAACAAATTGCGCGATCACTTTCGCCGAGCGACGGATCGCGAAGAGGCCGCCGGTGGAACTGAAGCTTGGTTGCGATTGTCGTCGATCCCGGAAGTCTGGTCCGACGAATCGCACGCTGCGACCGACGCGGGCGAACTACAATGCCTCTTCCGCCGCGCGTTGGATCGCGTCCGCTGCGAATTCGAGGACCGGACTTGGCAAGCCTTTTGGCTGAGCACCGTCGAGCAGCAAGACACAGAGGACATCGCTAAACAACTCGGCCTCTCCGCAAACTCGGTGCGGCAGGCGAAATCGCGAGTGCTACGCCGCCTGCGCCGCGAGCTGGGAGATTCGGAGCCGTAGCCGCACTCGCCAGAGTGCGGGCGAACGCTCGAAGACCTGCGTTCTGGCGAACGCAGCTACGTTGGAAAACCGCCGTTCCTGAAAGTCGTGTCGCGCCGCTGCGTTGTTATCTTGTGTGCCAATCATTTCTGCCGCCACAGGGTCACATCATGCCGTCCGCCAACTGCTTCGACTCCCCGACGCTCAAAGACTATCTGCTCGGAAAACTCTCCGATGAACAAAGCGACGTGGTCTCTTCGCATCTCGAAGCCTGCCTGAATTGCGAGGCCACCGTCGCCGAGCTTGATCGCGCCTCCGACACGCTCACCAACGGCCTGAGACTGCCAGCGCTGACCGCCGAACCGCAGACCGACGACGAATTGCAACAGGCATTGAACAAAGTGCAGTCATTGGAAGCGTTGGCGGACCATCCGACTTCGAAAATTTCGGCGGATCGCTCGCCGGTGCTGCGCGACTATCGCTTGCTTGAACCGCTCGGCTCCGGCGGCATGGGACAGGTCTTCAAGGCCGTCCACACGCGGCTGGACCGACTCGTCGCCGTGAAACTGCTCCCCGCTCGGCGGCTGGGGGACGATCAAGCGGTCGCGCGGTTTCAACGCGAGATGCGCGTCATCGGACAGCTCAGTCATCCAGCCATCGTGCAGGCCACCGACGCCGGTGAAGTCGATGGCACGCACTTCCTCGTCATGGAGTACGTCGAAGGCTGCGACCTCAACACGCTCGCGAAGGTTTGCGGCCCGCTGTCCGTCGCCGACGCCTGCGAGATCGCTCGGCAAGCGGCTGTCGGATTGGAATACGCCCACCAGCAAGGAATCGTGCATCGCGACATCAAGCCGAGCAATTTGATGTTGTCGAGGGGTGAGGCACGAGGGGCGAGGGACGAGGGAGCGGACCGCGCTTCTGTCTTGTTCTCGCCCCTCGCCCCTCATCCCTCGCCCCTCATCAAGATCCTCGATCTCGGCCTCGCGTTGCTCAGCGGAGTGCAAGCTCCCGTCGATGAACTGACGACGGTCGGCCAACTCATGGGGACGCTGGACTACATGGCTCCCGAACAATTGGAAGACAGCCACTTGGTCGGGCCGCGAGCCGACATTTACGCTCTGGCCGCGACGCTGTATCGGCTGCTAACCGGCTTCGCTCCATTCGCCAACGAAAGTCGCAAGACGCCACTGCAAAAGCTGCGAGCACTCGCCACTCAAGCCGCCCCGCCGATTCGTGAACGCCGCGCCGACCTGTCGCTCGAACTGGCCGCGATTATCGACCTCGCGTTGTCCCGCGATCCGGCCGCGCGGTTTCCGTCGATGAGCGAATTCGCCGCCGCCCTCACTCCGTGGTGCATGGTCCACGATCTGGTCGGACTGGCACAACAGGCCGGCCGAGGAACACTGCCCGTCACCGACGCTGGATGTTCTCTGCCCGGCTCCCTCTCCCCCTGGGAGAGGGCTGGGGTGAGGGAACCAAGCGTCGGTCGACGTGATTCCGGGAATCAGACTGCCGGGAATGAACCTTCGGGCATTCAGCAATCTGCCAGCGAGCAACGCCGGCCGAGCGATCGCATCCCTCACCCTAGCCCTCTCCCGAAGGGAGAGGGGACCGGACGGCGACGATCACGTTTTGCTCTTGGACTGCTGGCGTTTTTCGGAATCGCAGCATTGGGCGTCGTTATCACCATCGAGTTCAACAAAGGGACGCTGATCGTCGAAAGTCTGCGCGAGGGAGTTGAAGTCCGCGTGAAGAAGTCCGGCAAGATGGTTGACAGACTCGAACTCACCAACGGCCCGAAGTCCACGCGATTGGCGGCGGGCGAGTACGAGATCGAGATCATCGGCGACGCCGACGGCCTGCAAATCCAGAACGGACAATTCGTGCTCAAACGCGGCGACACCGTCGTTGCGAAAGTGACGGAGGAACGACCGAAGGCGACCGCACCGGACGTGGCTGGAACAATGATGGCCCACCCGGGAATCTCCCAGCGAGGTCTCGACGTTTCGGACACTTCCGAGCTTCCCACCGAACCGGACGACGAGCAGCCGAACCCCAAGGCCAAGAGCATCGACCAATGGCTCGCGGACAATCTCGATGCGAAGTCCGAGGTCAATTATCGCGAAGCGATGCGTCGGAAAGTGGACTTCAAGTTTGACGACAACGCACTGAAAGACGTCATCGAAGTTTGGAGCAACCTTGGCGAGATTCCGATTTGGCTGGACGAGCCGGCGCTGAACGAAGAGAGAATCGCCTCGGACACTCCCGTCACGTTGCAACTGAAGGAGGTCAGCTTGGAGTCGGCGATGGTGTTGGCGCTGCGGCCGCTCAAGCTGGCCTACTTTTGGGACCAGACGTCCGTGCGGATCACGACGGCCACAAAAGCGAACGAGCGGCTCGTCAACCGCATGTACCCCATCGGTCGCTCGCTGCCAATGGTCCGCAAGGCGGTGCGACTGATCAACGAAAAATCGTTGGCGACACACGAGGCCATCCTCAAAGCGGGAGGCAGGCCGGTCGGTCCCATCCCCGCTGGTGGCGGCGGCTTCTTCAATGTGCCGAGTGGCAAAACGGCCCAACCAAATGGGTGGCACAGCTTGTTTCAAGCTGTGTGCGAAGCATCGGAAACTCCAGAGTGGAGCCGCAATTTCCATCGACGTTCACCTTGTCAACCAGGTCAACTCCTTGTTTCCAATGCCTTCGGCACACAGCTTGAGGCAAGCTGTGCCACCCCAACCTCACTTCTGCTGGGGGATCCCTCGCAGAGATTGCACTTTCAATTCGGCGGTGGCGGTGGCGGTGGATTGGGCGGTGGTGGCACGACCGGTGCCATCGACGCTGGCGGAACAGTTCATCCGCTGCTGACCTACGATGTCACGAGTTATTACTCGAAACTGCTCGGCCTGATGACAGGAGGCCGGTGGCAACTTCAAGACGGCGAGGGTGGCACAATCCAACTGGTCGGCGATGTGTTGATCATCCGGCAGACGCAGCCGATTCACGATCAAGTCGTTCCCGCGCTGCGGCTGTTGGAGCAGGCGGCGGTCGGGCCGTTGCCGCAGTCGCCGATCGAGATTCGTCGAGCCGACTATCCGTTTGACGCGGAACAGACGTTGCGAAAGAAGCTGACGCAGCCGGCCGAGCTGCAAGCGACGGACACGTCCTTGACAGACGTGCTCGCTTTTCTCGAAAGCCAGATGGAAGTCCGAATCCTGTTGGACAAGGAGAAGCTCAACGAAGAAGCGATCGCTGAGGATTCACCCATCACGCTGACTCTGAAGGACGTGTCGTTCCAAGTCGTGCTCAACCGCGTCCTTGAACCGCTCAAGCTGGCGGCGGATGTCGAGGAAGGAATGCTGATCGTGACGACGCAAGCCGCGCTGACCGAGCGACAAGTTCTCAAAGCCTACGACGTGCGCGACCTGCTCGGCCGAGGCATCGACTCTGAGGAACTGATCAACGCGCTCTACGCGACCACTGGCCCGTGGCAGGACGAGTCCGGTGACGGAGGCGACACGATGGTCCTCGCCGACCGGCTGCTGTTCGTCACGCAGACACGGTCGAATCATGCCGAGATCGAAGAAGTCCTGCGTCTTTTGCGGTCGCAACTCAGCGACCAGTTGCCGAAAAAGCCGCTCGCCCAGCGGTTCCCCAAACCGCAGCCGGTGGGCGGACTCTCACCAACTCCGAAGCCAGTGACGCCAGTCACGCCGCCGACCCAACCGACGAAAGCGAATCAACCGCGCTACGACGGCAAGACTTTCGACGAATGGCTGGCAGTGCTCGAAACCGAACGTAGTCCGACACGGCTCAAGGAGACGTTTCAAGCGCTGCGGGTACTCAAGAATTCAGCGCAGGACGAGGCTCTCGTGAAACGAATCTTGGCGATGTATCGCTCGGAACACACCAACCAGAGCATCGGTCTAATCGGCGGTGCCAACATTCGCCCGGACATTTCCGAGTTGCTGTCATCTCTGAAACCCACTGTGCTGGCCCCTGCCGTGGTCGAGGAACTGCGGAACGGCAACTCTCTGAGTCGCCGATTCACATTGGTTATGTTGCGGAAACAGCCGGAGATCGACATTCCGCTGTCGGTTTTGGAAGTCAGCCGCGACAGCGATTCCGCCGCGCGACGCGAAGCGATGTGGTGGCTCGTCAAGTGGCATTTGAAAAACGTGAAAGCTCCAGCCACCTCCGCGGTCGCGTCACGCCTGCGAGCGGCTTTGACAGACACGGAATCCGAAATTCGCTTCGCTGCTGCGTCAGGGTTGCGGAATTCGGAATCAGACTCGAAAGCAGTCACGGAGGTTTTGCTGCAAACCCTGCAAGCGTCGGACAAGCCATCTTCTTCCCGTGTCCCGGCCCTCGAACTCGTGGCACTCATGGGATCTCGTGCGGCTGATGCCGCAGCGACGATCGTGCAACTCAAACTGAGCCCGAACGACGAACCTTTGAATACAACTTCGAAAACCACTCGCTGGTCGTCCCCCAGAAAACATGATCGTCAATTCTCGGAACACGAACTGATCCTGCTCGCATTGTCTCGGATGGGGAAGTTAGCGACGCCCGCACTGCCGACGATCAATGAGGCCATTGAAAACACGCCCCCCGGCGGCATTCCGTCAATACTGGACCGTGACGCGGATGCTCACGAGTTGCTGCTGGCCACGAAGTTGCGAATCGAAGAGACACCCATACCCCAAAAGCTCGCGTCGTCACAGGACGCCAAAATTCTCGATCACGATCTGGCACGACTTCAAGCGATCTTCAAATTGCTGCGTCTGGAAGTCGAAGTCCTTCAGGCCAGCGATCGAAACGAAGAGGCCACGGAACTGCTCACCAA
>CAMDPK010000089.1 GCA_945904015.1 Candidatus Kuenenia stuttgartensis
ATGAAAACACCTCGCCAGACGAAGAAGCGGGCTGCTCCAGCGAAAGCGTCGGCGGAATCGCCGGTGCCGTTGGACGAAGCTGCGGACACGCGCGACGAGCGGACCCCAGGGGCGTCGTTTCCGATTGTTGGTGTTGGCGCTTCCGCCGGCGGGTTGGAGGCGTTTACGCAGTTGCTCAAGGCTCTGCCGCTCGATACCGGCATGGGGTTTGTGCTGGTGCAGCATCTCGATCCGGAGCACGAAAGTGCGCTGACGCAGATTCTGGCGCGGGCCACTGCGCTGCCCGTGCATGAAGTCACGAACAATCAGGCGGTCCAGGCCAATCACGTCTACATCATTCCGCCCGATACGAACCTGAGCATCGCCCAGGGCGTTTTGAAGTTGCAGCCGCGCGAGCGGTCGCGCATGCCGCATCGGCCGATCGACTCTTTCTTTGAGTCGCTCTCGCAGGACCAGCGTGAGCGGGCGATCGGAGTGGTGCTGTCCGGCACGGCCAGCGACGGCACGTTGGGGCTGGAGGCGATCAAGGCCGAGGGCGGGATCACGTTCGCGCAGGATGATTCGGCCAAGTACGATTCGATGCCGCGCAGCGCCGTGGGTGCGGGCTGTGTGGACCTGGTTCTTTCGCCGGCCGACATCGCGAAAGAACTCGCCCGGATTGCCAAGCATCCGTATGTGGGGAGTGCTGAGTGGCGAGTGGCGAGTGGCGAGCGGGAACAGACTGGCGGCGACACGTCCGCGGAGGAAGATCGCGCCGAGGCGAAGAGCGGCGCGAAAGAGGCGTCCACCGACTCGCCCCTCACCACTCGCCACTCGCCACTTCTCGATGCTTACAGGAAAATCGTGTTGCTCCTGCGCAACCATTCCGGCGTGGATTTCTCGCTCTACAAGTCCAACACCATCCAGCGACGCATCACGCGGCGACTGGTGCTCAGCAAGCTGGAGTCGCTGGAGGACTACGCCGGTTTTCTGCGGGGCAACGCCAAGGAACTTGATGCGCTCTACTCCGACGTGCTCATCAGCGTGACGAGCTTCTTTCGCAACCCGGAAATGTTTGACGTGCTGCAGCGCGAGGTGTTCCCCAAGCTGCTCAAGCAGCCCGGCGACGATCCGATCCGCGTCTGGGTGCTCGGCTGTTCCACGGGCCAGGAGGCGTATTCCATCGCCATGACATTCGTGGAATCGGCGGAGAAGGTGTCTCGCCTGCGCAAGCTCCAGGTGTTCGCCACCGACCTCAACGAGACGCTCTTGGACAAGGCCCGAAACGGTCTGTATGCCAAGAGCCTCGCCGACGATATCACGCCGGAACGCTTGCGGCGGTTCTTTATCGAAGAGCAAGGGGGCTACCGCGTCTGCAAGATGTTGCGTGAGATGGTGGTCTTCGCGCGGCAGAACCTGATCGCCGACACGCCCTTCTCGCGCATGGATCTGGTCAGTTGCCGCAACCTGCTGATCTATCTCGAACCGAGTTTGCAAAAGAAGGCGATGCCCACGTTTCATTACGCCCTCAAGACCGGCGGGTTCCTGCTGCTGGGGGCCTCGGAATCCATCGGCGGCTTCACCAACCTGTTTGAGCCGGTGGACAAGAAGTACAAGATTTATTCCAAGAAGCCAGGGCCGCCCCTGGCGATTCAATTGCCGGTCAGGCGAGAACGTGACGAGCACGGCGTGCTCAGCCGGCGGCCAGTGCTTCCCCTGCGTCAGCCGGGGGTGCCGGAACCGACGGAGGGTTTCCGCGTCGAGCACAACAACGTCCAGCGCGAGGCCGACCGCATCACCGTCAGTCAGTTCGCGCCGCCGGGCGTCGTCGTCAATGCGGAGTTGCAAGTCCTGCAATTCCGCGGGCCGACCGGCGCGTACCTCGAAGCACCGACTGGCAAGGCCAGCCTCGACGTGCTGAAGATGGCGCGGGAAGGCTTGATGTTGCCGCTGCGCAGCGCGATCAACGAGGCCAAGAAAGAGAACAAGGCCGCGCGCAAGGAGAACGTCCGCATCAAGCAAGACGGCAAGACCCGCACGATCAGTCTGGAAGTGATTCCGCTGAAGAATCTGAGCGAAAGCTGCTTCCTGATTCTGTTCGACGATGCGTCGGCCGCGTCCAAAACTCAGGCGAGCCGGAGGGCGTCAGCCCCCGGACTGGTTGATGACGCGGCTGAGTCCGGGGGCTTACGCCCACCGGCTCGCCCAAAAACCGGGGCTGGCCCAAAAACCGGGGCACGCCAAACAACCGCGACACACGACGAACAAGCCAGCCGCATCGTGGACCTCGAATCCGACCTCTCCGAGACTCGCGAATATCTCCAGTCCATGCAGGAACAGCACGAGGCGTCCAACGAGGAACTGCAAGCGGCCAGCGAGGAAGTCCAGTCCAGCAACGAAGAGCTGCAGAGCATCAACGAGGAACTGGAGACGTCCAAGGAAGAGCTGGAATCGGCCAACGAAGAGCTGACCACCGTCAACGAGGAGATGTCCAATCGCAACGTCGAACTCGACCGCGTCAACAACGATCTGGTCAACCTCCAGACCTCGTCCAAGCTGGCCATCGTGCTGCTCGGACGCGACCTGACCATCCGCCGTTTCAGCCCGCAGGCCGAGAAGCAATTCGAGTTGCTGGCCACCGACGTGGGGCGGCCGATCAGCCACATCCGGCACCACCTCGTTTTCGCGGACGCCGAGAAATCGCCGGTGGATCTGGAGGTTCTGGGTGCCGCCGTTATCGCCGACGTGCGGGAGCAGGAACGCGAGGTCCGCGACAACGCCGGCCGCTGGCATTCGCTGCGCGTACGCCCCTACATGACGCTCGACAACAAGGTGGACGGCGCGGTGCTCGTGCTGGTGGAAATCGAAGCCCTCAAGCGCGGCGAGCTAATCGCCATCGCCGCGCGCAACTACGCCGAGAACACCGTCGAAACCGTGCGCGAGCCGATGCTCGTGCTCGATCATGAACTGCGTGTCGAGAGCGCCAACCGCTCCTTCTACCGCGCTTTCCGCGTCGCGCCCGCCGAGACGATCGGCACGTTCGTCTTCGACCTGGGCAACCGCCAGTGGAACATCCCGCGCCTGCGCGAACTGCTGGAGGAATCCCTGTCGCAGAGTCAAAGCGTCGAAGACTTCGAGGTCGAACACCACTTCGAGCAACTGGGCCACCGCGTCATGCTGCTCAACGCCCGGCGCATCATCGACCCACTGAAAAACTCCGAACGGATCTTGCTGGCCATCGAGGACATCACCGACCGCCGGCAAGCCCAGACGGTGATGAACGAGAGCGACGCGAAATTTCGCGGGCTGCTCGAGTCGGCACCGGACGCAATCGTGATCGTCGATCAGCAGGGGACCATTGTGCTGGTGAATGCGCTGACCGAGCGGCTCTTCGGATACAGCCGCGCGGAAATGCTCGGCCAACCCGTCGAATTGCTGATGCCGGCTCGCTTCCACAGTCGCCACGTTGTGCATCGCGAAGACTACTTCGCTCAGCCGCGCACACGCGAGATGGGTGGCGGGCGGGAACTACTGGGGAAGCGCAAGGATGGAAGCGAGTTTCCCATTGAGGTCAGCCTCAGCCCGCTAGAGACCAGTCAAGGAACGCTCGTCTCCAGTTCCATCCGCGATATCACCGACCGCAAACGGTTGGAAGTGAAGCTGCACGCCTCGGAAACCCTGTACCGCCGCCTCTTCGAGACGGCCAAAGACGGAGTCCTCATTCTCGACGCCAGCTCCGGGAGAATCCTCGACGCCAACCCGTTCATGACCGAGCTGTCGGACTACTCAACGGTCGAGTTCATCGGCAAGGAACTGTGGGAGATCGGCCTGTTCCGCGACAAATCCGCGAACGAAATCGCCTTTCGAGAACTGCAACAGAAGGGCTATGTCCGCTACGACCACTTGCCGCTCAAATCCAAAAGCAATCCGCCGGTCGAGGTCGAGTTCGTCAGCAACGTCTATCAGTGGGATCACCGCAGCGTCGCGCAGTGCAACATTCGGGACATCAGCGACCGCAGCCGCTTGGAGAAGCAGACGAAGCAGCAGGCGTCCGAGTTGTCGGACCTGCATCGCCGCAAAGACGAGTTCCTGGCGATGCTCAGCCATGAGCTGCGCAGCCCGCTCGCCCCCATCGCCAACGCCGTGCAACTGCTGGGTCTCCAACAGGGGAGCGAGACCCCGATTCAGCAGCAAGCTCGCGGCATCATTAGTCGTCAATTGGGTCAACTTCAACATCTCGTGAATGACCTGCTCGAAGTTTCCCGCATCACGACTGGCCGGGTTCAGCTTCGCCGCGAACGGGTCGCCGTGAGCGACATCGTGGGACGTGCGGTGGAAACCGCTCGCCCGCTGATCGAGCAACGCCGGCATGAACTCACGGTGTCGCTGCCGCCAGAACCGATCTGGCTGCACGCCGACGCCGCGCGGCTGGAACAAGTGCTGGTGAACCTGCTCTCCAATGCCGCCAAGTACACCGACGAAGGCGGCCAGGTCTGGCTGACCGCCCAACTGGAAGATGTCGGCCCCGTAGCCACGTTCGCCAGAACGTGGGAAAGCCCGCAAGAAGCCCACGTTCTAGCGAACGTGGCGACGAAAGAAGTCCTTATCCGCGTGCGGGATTCAGGCGTCGGTATCGCGCCAGATCTACTCCCGCACATCTTCGACCTGTTCACGCAGGCGGAACGATCGTTGGACCGCTCGCAAGGCGGATTGGGCATCGGTCTGGCTTTGGTGTTACGGCTGACGGAACTGCACGGAGGAAAAGTCGAGGCGTTCAGCGTCTTGGGACAAGGCAGTGAGTTCGTCGTGCGTCTGCCGCTGGCACCGACTGACGCACCGCAATCGAAGTTGTCGGTCTCGGAAACCGGCCAGCCGACCACACGACCGCTGCGCGTGCTGGTGGTGGATGACAACGTGGATACGGTGATGAGCTTCACGATGCTGCTGCAAGCGTCGGGGCATGACGTTCAGTCGGCTCACGACGGGCCGACAGCCGTGCAAGCGGCGATCGATTACCAACCGGACGTGATGTTGTTGGACATCGGCTTGCCCGGCCTCAACGGTTACGAGGTCGCGAAAAGAATCCGGCAGCAACCAGATCTCAAAAACGTCGTGCTGGTCGCCTTGACCGGTTATGGACAAGAGGCAGACCGGCAGACTTCCCAGCAAGCAGGCTTCAATCACCACTTGGTCAAGCCCGCTCGTTTTGATCAGTTGCAGCAAATCCTGGCAACCGTCTCGCAGCAGATGACGTGATGCAATTTGCGCTCGGCTGGGTTCAACACTTCGAGCGGCTGATGAGGCAGATGCGAACTTGCCGTCATCAGCCGGAACGCGCTCGCGTCCGGTTCAAACCGGGGCCAGCACCGCGCGGCTAATTACGGAGAACTTCTCTTCTGCCGCTCGACCTACTGTTGCGTGCGGAACTCGGTGGGGGTCATGCCGGTGGCGGATCGGAAGGCGCGGGTGAAGGCGCTGTGGTCGTAGAAGCCGCAGGCGTGTGCGATCTCGGCTACGGATTGATCGGGATCGCGCAGCATGCGCGACGCGGCTGCGATTCGCGACTTGGTGATGAACTGGCTCGGCGTCAGACCGTAGAGCCGTTTGGTGAGGCGAGCCAGTCGTTGCGGCGAAACTTGGGAGCGACTTGCGAGCCACGCGGGAGTCACCTCGGACGAAAGGGTTTGCTCGAATTCTTCAAGGGCGCTCGCGAAGTCCTCGGGGATCTCGTGAGGCTCGACCGGCACGCGGACGTCGCGAGAGAAGCCGATCAGGCCGACGACGGCACCGTTTGAATCGAGCATCGGCAGCTTCGTCGTCAGGCACCAGACCGGATCGTTCGGGAGATGCCATTGCATTTCGAGATGGTCAACCAGCGGACGTCCGGTACGCAGAACTCTCTCGTCCTGTTCGGTGGGAATCCGACCAAAGTCGCCGGGGCAGATGTCACGCGGGCATTTGCCGATGACTTGCGACTTGCTCTTCAAACCGTGCCGAGCCACCAGTGACTCGCTCACGGCCACGTATCGTCCGGCAGAGTCTTTGACGAAAAAGGCCACGTCCGGCGAACGGTCAAAGAGCCTTTCCAACAATGCGATGTCCACGTGCGAGGCAAGCGCAGGCAGGGCCGATTCGGGATATTTTGTGCGCGGATTCACGGTTCGATGCGATTCTGAGCCAAGAGTTGGATGGTTGCTAAAACTAGAATTGAACTCTTTGAATCCATCATACGCGAAGCAGGAACGTCTCGCATGAAGATCGCACGCATCTTTGCTCATCGAGTTGAGTTGCCGTTGGTCGAAGGCTCGTACAAGTGGTCCGGCGGGAAGTCGGTATCGGTGTTCGACAGCACGATCGTCGGTGTCGAGACAGACTGCGGACTCGTTGGCTACGGCGAGGTCTGTCCGCTGGGGCCGTTCTATCTGCCGGCGTATGCCGAGGGTGTGAGAGCCGGGCTTCGGGAGTTGGGGCCGCATCTGATTGGCTTTGATCCGCGTGAACTGATGAAGCTGAACCATCGCATGGACGCGGCGCTCAAGGGGCATCCGTATGTGAAGTCGGGGATCGACATCGCGTGCTGGGACATCCTCGGCAAGGCGACGGGCTTGCCGGTCTGCGTGCTGATGGGCGGTCGCTTCGGTGAGAGCGTGCGGCTGTACCGCGCCATCTCGCAGCAGGCCCCCGCTGAGATGGCGAAGAATGTTCAAGGCTACCGCGAGCAGGGCTACACCCGGTTCCAACTGAAAGTCGGCGGCGATCCCGATACCGATATCGAACGGATTCGTGCCGTGCGCGCGATGCTGCTCCCCACGGATCGACTCGTGGCCGACGCGAACACCGGCTGGACTCAGCACGAGGCGATGCGAGTCGTCCGCGCGATCCGTGACGTTGACGTCTACATCGAGCAACCGTGCCTCACTTACGAAGAGTGCCTCGCCGTCCGACGTCACACCGATCATCCCTTTGTGCTGGACGAGAACGTCGATGGACTCGACATGCTGCTGCGAGCGAAAGCCGATCTGGCGCTGGATGTCGCCAATCTGAAGATCAGCAAGCTCGGCGGCCTGACGAAAACCAAACAGGTTCGCGATCTCTGTGTGAGCATGGGAATTGCCATGACTCTGGAAGACAGTTGGGGCGGCGACATCACGACGGCGGCGATTGCGCATCTGGCTCACAGCACGCCGGAAGAGTTCCGTTTCACCAGCACGGATTTCAACAGCTATGTCACCGTCAGCACGGCGACCGGCGCACCGCAACGCGAGCAAGGCTTCATGGCCGCCAGCAGAGATCCGGGACTGGGAGTCACGCCGCGAATGGACGTCCTCGGCAAACGAGTCGTCGAGGTCGTGTGATCACGGCACACCGGATTGTGAGCGGCAAGGCGCTAGCCGCCGGTGATTCCTCAAGACCAGCGGCTAGCGCCTTGCCGCTCACGAACAGAAACAAACAGCTAGAGAAACAACAATGAGTCGAGTCTCCGCGTTCATGACCTGCTGGCTTGTGGCAGCCAGCACGTTCGTCGCCGCCGCCGACCGGGCTAGTCAGGCACAAATCTTGGTCGAGGCCGAGACTCGATTGAAATCAATCTACGACAAGCGGGAATTTGCGCCCGCTTCGTTTTCAGGAAAGTGGCTGCGAGACAGCTCCGGCTATTTGGTCCTCGAAAAACCCAAGGATGGTTCCGAACCAGAACTCGTGCAGTACGACGCGGCGAGTGGCAAGCGTTCGACGTTGATCAGCCTCGACAAGCTCGTTGTGCCGGGGACGTCCGACCGGCTGGTCATTCAGGAGTTCGTGCAGTCGCCCGTCGCCGGCCAGCTCCTGCTGCAGGCGCGAGTCATCACAAGCGGGAAAACGGGTTACTGGCTCTTCGATGCGAAGTCGGGTGAGCTTGCGGCGATCACCGCCGAGATTCCTCGGTTGTCGTTGGAGAGCACGTTTTCTCCGAACGGGGATCGACTGCTCTTCGGGCGCGGTCCCGATCTTTTTGTGTTCGACCTGGCCAGCCAGCGAACAACGTCTCTGTCACAGACGGACGCTCAGAGCGTGCGTGAAAACGGAGTTCAGAGCAATTGGCGTCCCGATCAAACACTGGTCCAGGCAAGCTGGAGTCCCGACGGGAAGCAGATTGCTTACCTTCAATCCGATTCCTCGAAAGTTCGCCAACGACCCGTCATCCATCCGACTGACCCGACTTACCCAGAAGTGTCGCACCAACGATTTGCTCGCGTCGGCACACCGATCCCGATGCTGCGAGTTGGCGTTGTCGGTGCCAATGGTGGCGAGACGAGCTGGGTGAAGCTGCCATCCGATCCGGGGACGTTCTACATCAGTGACATTAGTTGGGCGGGAAACTCGGAAGAACTGCTGATCGAGATGTTGAGCCGCTCTCGCGACTCGCGGACGTTTCTTCTCGCGAACACAAAGACCGGGACAACGACGAAGGCATACGAGGAATCTGATCCTGCGTGGGTCGATGCGAGTTATTCCGCCAACGCCGGACTCGAATGGATTCAAGAGGGCCAGGCGTTTGTGCTGCTCAGCGAGCGCGATGGCTGGCGACATGCGTATGCGATTTCGCGCGATGGCAAGACGCAGACGCTGCTGACAAAGCACGCCAGCGACATCATTGCTCGCGGGCCGGTCGATGAGCGGGGAGGCTGGTTTTACTTCCTCTCGTCGCCGGAGAACGCCACGCAACGCTACCTCTATCGCATTCGCCTGGATGGAACGGGCGATGCTGAGCGAGTGACTCCGGCGGACCAACCGGGCACTCACAGATATGACTTCTCCCCTGATCGCAAATGGGCGTTCCATACGCGATCGACGTTCGACTCGCCGCCGGTGATCGACTTGGTGCAGCTTCCTGAGCATCGCTCGGTGCGGGTCTTGGAAGACAATGCCGAGTGTCGCCGTCGAGTCAGCCCGCTGATCACTCAGCCCACTGAGTTCCTGAAGCTCGACATTGGAGAGGGCGTCGTGATGGATGCGTGGATGATCAAGCCGCGCGATTTCGACTCGACGAAGAAGTACCCGGTCTTCGTGTTTGTGTACGGCGAGCCACACGGCCAGACGGTCCTTGACGATTGGACTGGCGGCCAGAATCACTCGATGTTTCATCGGATGATTGCTGACTTCGGATATCTGGTGGTGTCGATCGATGGCCGCGGGACGCCGGCCCCGAAAGGAGCCGCCTGGAGACGAGCGGTCTTCGGAAGTCTCGGCCCGCTATCGACGGAGGAGCAGGCCGCTGGCGTGAAGGAACTGGGCCGCACGCGATCATTCGTCGATCTGTCGCGCGTGGGCATTTGGGGTTGGAGCGGCGGCGGTTCGAACACATTGAACGCGATGTTTCGCAAGCCAGACGTGTATCACGTCGGCATAGCGGTCGCCCCGAAACCTCAGCCGGATCTCTACAACGCCTGGTTTCAGGAGATCTTCATGCGCACTCGCGAAGAGAACCCGGAAGGCTATCGCCAAGCCGCGGCGATCAATTTCGCGGAGGGACTGCGGGGAGATCTGCTGATCGTGCATGGCACCGGAGAAACCAACACGCATCTTCAAATCACCGAAGGTCTCGTCGATCGACTCATCGAGCTTGGCAAACGCTTCGACTACATGGCCTACCCCAATCGCGACCACGGCTTGAGGGAAGGAAAGGGCACCGCAGTCCACCTGCGCATGCTCATGACTCGTTACTTGATTGAGCACCTTCCTCCTGGCCCTCATGAACCACACCAATAACTCTTTGGAGAGGAAACACATTGAACTCAAACATTTTCCAGGGCTGTGTCCCGGCACTGATGACACCGTCCCATGCGGATCGCACTCCGAATTATCCGGCCCTCGTGAAGAAGGGGCAGGCGCTGATGGCGGCCGGGATGAACGGAGTCGTGTATTGCGGCTCGATGGGTGACTGGCCGCTGCTTTCGGATGAGCAACGGCAAGAAGGTGTGCGCCGGCTGACTGAAGCGGGAGTCCCCGTCATCGTCGGCACGGGTGCTCAGAATCCCGCGCGAGCTGCGGCTCACGCGGCTCACGCACAGCGCGTGGGGGCCAAGGGGTTGATGGTCATTCCGCGACTCATGTCACGAGGAACCTCTCCGGCAGCTCAGCGAGCACACTTCGCTGGCGTATTGGCAGCGGCCCCCGATCTGCCCGCCGTGATCTACAACAGTCCCTACTACGGGTTCGAGACCAAAGCGGACCTGTTCTTCGATCTGCGGCGCGAGTTTCCGAATCTCGTCGGCTTCAAGGAGTTCGGCGGTGCGGATTCTTTGAGCTACGCCGCCGAACATATCACTCATGCCGATAGCAACGTGCTGCTGATGGTGGGCGTCGATACGCAAGTGTGTCACGGCTTCATTCACTGCGGTGCCGTGGGCGCGATCACCGGAATTGGTAATTGCCTGCCGCGTGAAGTGCTGCACTTGGTCGCACTCTGCAAACGGGCTGCCGCCGGTGATGTCGAAGCCCGACGCTTGGCGAGAGAACTGGAAGAGGCCCTCGCCGAACTGTCGCGTTTCGACGAAGGGCCTGACCTGGTGCTGTACTACAAGCATCTGCTCGTGCTGCTTGGCGAGGCCGACTACGAACTGAACTTCAACGAGTCCGATCGGCTGTCGCCCAGTCAAAAGCACTTCGCCGAAGCACAACTGAAACTCTTCCAGCAGTGGTGGAGCAACTGGCCGGGCAAGGAGAAAGCGTGATGGTGAACAGCATGACTCACGAGAAGAACGAGACCACTTTTGGGATGCGAACCAACATGAAGCGAATCACCAGTGTCGCCAGTCTCATCATCGCGGCGGCTTTGGCGACTCCCGCTCCGGCCGCTCCGAATGGCGGGCTGACCGTTCCTGACTTCACCAAAGGCGAGAGCATCCCTGCCGGCGCAAAGCACGATTGGAACCTCGGTCCAACGGGGCTGCGCGGCTGGATTTTTTGTGACAAGATGGTGACCACCGATGCCCGCCAAGTTGCCATTACCAACGTGGTGAGGGGTTCTCCCGCCGATGGCGTGTTCAAGGTTGCCGATGTCATCCTTGGTGTCGGCGGCAAGCCATTTTCCTACGACCCGCGAACGGAACTGGGCAAGGCGGTCACTGCTGCCGAATCGGAAGCGGGTGACGGAAAACTCACACTGACTCGCTGGCGAGAGGGCAAGACGGACGAGGTCGTTCTGAAGCTCCCAGTGTTGGGAAGCTACAGCGTCACTGCGCCTTATGACTGCCCAAAATCGAAGCGCATTCTGGAGCAAGGGTGCAAGGCGATTGCGGTCCGTATTGCTGACCCATCCTATAGCGAAGGTCCTAACCAGGATCCGATCACTCGATCCCTCAATGCGCTCGCATTGTTGGCGAGCGGCAATCCCGAATGCCTCCCGCTGGTCAAGAAAGAAGCCCAATGGGCAGCGGACTTCTCTTCGAGGCATATGCAAACTTGGCATTACAGCTACTGCATCATGCTGCTCTCCGAATATGTGATGGCGACCGACGACCAGTCGGTCATGCCGGGCCTGCGGCGTCTCGCGCTGGAAGCCGCCAAGGGACAGAGTGCGGTGGGCTCGTGGGGGCATGGCTTCGCTGTGCCTGATGGCAGACTCGGCGGCTACGGGATGATGAACTCACCCGGAGTGCCGCTGACGATTTCGCTGGTCATGGCCCGAGAGGCCGGAGTGAAAGACCCGGAGGTCTCCCGCGCGATTGAACTCAGTGCCCGCTTGTTGCGGTTCTACATTGGCAAAGGAGCGATTCCCTACGGCGACCATCACCCGTGGATTGAGACCCACGACGACAACGGCAAATGCGGCATGGCCGCCGTCTTGTTCAACCTGCTCGGCGAAGCGAAAGGCGCGGAGTTCTTTTCGCGCATGAGCGTTGCCTCTCACGGATCCGAGCGAGACACCGGCCACACCGGCAATTTCTTCAACATCCTGTGGTCAATGCCGGGCGTCGCTCAGTCCGGCCCGAATGCGACCGGGGCGTGGATGAACGAATTTGGCAGTTGGTATTTTGATCTCGCGCGGCGATGGGATGGCAGCTACCTTCACCAAGGCCCTCCAGAGAATGAGCAAGACAGCTACGCAGACTGGGACTGCACCGGAGGCTATCTGCTGGCCTTTGCGATGCCGCTGAAGAAGATTTATCTAACGGGCAAACGTCCGGGCATCTCCCCGCAGCTCGATGCCGCCGCAGCGCAAGCACTCATCAATGATGGCCGTGGCTGGAGCAACAAGGATCGCAACAGCGCCTATGGCAAACTCAGCGCCGAGGAACTCTTGGAACGCCTTGCCAGTTGGTCGCCAGTGGTCCGCGAGCGAGCCGCGATCGCGCTGGGCCGCAGCAAGGATGTCCCGATTCCAGCCCTGCTCAAGATGCTTGAGTCTCCTCGCCTCGAATCCCGCTACGGTGCCTGTCAGGCACTGATCGTCCTGCGCGGACGTGGAGCACCGGCCGTCGAAACACTGCGGACACAATTGGCGGACAAGGATCTCTGGATGCGCATCAAGGCAGCCGAGGCCCTCGCCAGCATCGGCAACCCGGCGAAGCACACCGTGCCCGAACTGCTGGAACTGCTGGCTCAGGTCGATAAGGAAAACGATCCGCGCGGCATGCAGCAGCGGTATCTCACCTTCGCCCTGTTTGATAACCATGACGGGATGCTTGCCCGATCGCTGGATGGAGTTGATACCGAGGCACTCTACAAGGCCGTCCGGGCCGGGCTTACGAATCAGGACGGCCGCGCCCGGAGCAGCATCGGCTCCGTCTATCGGAATCTCTCCTCCGAGAAGATCAAACCCTTGCTCCCCGCGATCCATCAGGCAGTCATCGAACCAGCCCCCAGCGGAGAGATGTTTGCCGACTCGATCCGTGTGGAGGGACTTCGCCTGCTGGCGAAGCATCGGATCGAAGAAGGCATCAGCGCCTGCGTGAAATACACGCGCGATCAAAATCCCTGGGACAGCCAGACGCGGACCCCAGAATTGATGAAGGTCCTGTTGAGCTACGGGGCTCATGCGAAGACGGTCATCCCAGAACTGACAAGGATCGCTGACTACTTTGAAAAGGACGAAAAGAACTTCCCGCCGGAACTGATGCGCATGAAGGCCAAGTCTGTCCGTGAGACGATCCGCGCCATCGAGGCTATGACGGATGTACCGGAACTCATCCGGCTCAAATAGGAACCCGTGGGCAAGTCAGTTGCGAGGATCACGATGAGAAACCATCGACTGGCGGTTGAATTGAGCAGACGCGATTTCACGGTCCACAGTACAGGCCGGATGATTTGTGCGGCATTGATTTCGGCTCTGCAGATCGGCACGGCCTCGGCAGAACTCGGTGACCCGGCACTGCCCGGACATCATCCGCTGACTCAGGCTCAGGCGGGGAGTTTGTTGATCTCGGAACTGCGTTGCGCGGCGTGTCATGGCGGCGTTGAGCGAGGTTCCGTGCCAGACAAGATAGCTCCGGATTTGAGCGACGTTGGGGCGCGAGTCTCACCGGAATTCCTGCGGCGATATCTCGCGTCGCCGTCGTTGGCTCATCCGGGGACAACGATGCCGGACGTGCTGGTATCGCAACCGGAAGCGGAACGAGACCGGATCGCTGAGGCGCTGACTCACTTCTTGGTTTCTCAGTCGAAGGCCGCCTTTCAGACGGACGCGCCGCAGCAAGTCGATCGTCCGCTAGGCAAGTCGCTGTTTCACTCGGTCGGCTGCGTGGCGTGTCATGGTCCGAAGGAGGCACTCGACGGCTCGCTTCAAAAACCGAAACGCAACGACAAAGAGGACGACGAAGAAGACAAGGCACTCGCCGCGAAGAAGGCCGTCAAGCCGCTGGCCGTGACGCTGGGGCATGTCGGATCGAAGTACAGTGCGAAGTCGCTCAGCGAGTTTCTGTTTCAGCCGTTGCGTGTCCGAAGTTCCGGTCGCATGCCGGACATGAAGCTGACTCCGGCAGAGTCGCAGGCGATTGCCGGTTATCTGATGGGAGAGCAGGCACCGCCGGGAAAAGCATTGGTTCCCGAGGCGACGCTCGTGGCGAAAGGTCGAAAGCACTTTCAGGAATTGAACTGCGCGGCGTGTCACTCACTCCTCGGCATCGCGGCGGCTCCAGTGGTTGGTTCGTTGAGAACTGCGGATCTGACTCGCGGTTGTTTGTCGAAGACGAGTGGTCGCAGTCCTCGCTTCTACCTCGAAGAGGCTCAGGTCATAGCAATCATCTCAGCGCTGCGAGAAGAGCCGACTGCCGACTCGGACAAAGTTGTGGTGGCGAAAACGCTGACTGCATTTCACTGCGTCGCCTGTCATGTCCGCGATGACTTCGGCGGCGTGCATGACGCTCACAACCCGTTCTTTTCCGGCAGTGAACTGAAGCTGGGAGACGACGGTCGCATCCCGCCGCCGCTCACGCTGGTCGGGGCCAAGCTGCAACCAGCCTGGATGAAGAAGGTGCTCTTCGATGGCGAAAGCGTCCGTCATTACATGGCGACTCGGATGCCTCAGTATGGCACGGCCAATCTTCAACACCTGCCAGCCGTCCTCAGTCGCCTCGATGTCTTGAAGGGCGCGGAGATGAAGATCCCCAGCCCGGAAAGTCGCTCCGAAAGCGAGCGTGAACGCGAGAAAGTGCTGCGTGCGGCGGGTCGAGAATTGCTCGGCGACAAGGGTGTGAACTGTGTCGCCTGTCACAACTTCAATGGGAAAGCAGCGCATACGAATCAGGGGATCGACCTGCTCACGAGCTTTCCGCGACTTCAGCCCGGCTGGTTCAACAGCTACTTGAGAAACCCTGGCGCGTTCCGTCCTCGGACCGTCATGCCGACCGCTTGGCCCAACGGCATTGCCTCACACAAGACGATCCTGGATGGCAACACCGACATGCAGATCGAAGCGATCTGGTACTACCTCTCGCTCGGTACGTCAGCCGCCGATCCGTCCGGCATTCGTGGCGTGAGCACGAAACTGACCGTCGATGATCAGGCCAAAACATATCGCGGACGGAGTCGAGTCGCGGGCTTTCGAGGCATCGCGGTCGGCTTGCCGGAGAAACTGAGCTACGCCTTCAACGCCGAAACCGGAACGGTGTCCGCCATCTGGCAGGGTGACTTCATCGGCGTGAATTGGAGCGGGCAGGGTTCAGGAGATTTCAATCCGGCCAGTGAGCCGATCACTCTGGCTCAAGATGTTTCGTTCGCACCGCTCGCCGACGAAAAGACTCCGTGGCCGCTGCTGCCAGTGATGACCAAAGAGGCTCGAACCAATCCTAATCCGCTCTACCCCAAAAACGTCGGCTATCAGTTTCGAGGATACGTCCTCGGCGAATCGTCGATCCCGACATTCATGTACCGCAGCGGCACGATCGAGATCGAAGATCGGTCGGTCGCTGTGGGAAGTGATGAGCAACGGCAACTGAAACGCGTTCTGCAATTCGACTCGCCGACGTCGCAGACCGTCTTGTTCCGGGCACTCACCGGAGACATCAGTAGCGAGTCCGAACGAGTCTTCCGCAGTGGCCGCGTGCGGCTGACGATCCCTGCGACCGAAACGAAATTGAGATCGCTGTCCGACGAACCGAAGCGATCCGAGTTGCTGCTGCGACTGCCAATTGCCCAAGGCAAATCAACTCTGGAGTTTCTCTATGAACCACTCAAGAAATAGCGACAGCCGTAGGGTGGGACCAGCGGCGCTTCGCCGCGCCGGCCCACCATCAAACACCGCGTACGCAGTTGGTGGGCCGGCGCTCGAAACGAGCTTGTCCCACCCTACAAGACTTCTCTGTCTGCTGCTTCTGATCGCCATGTCTGTGCTCGGCACACTTCGCGCCGAGGAAGTCGGCGAGCGATGGGGAACCGAGGAGCGCGAGCGGGAGTATTATCCGATCGTCAACATTCCACTGCCGAAGGATACGGTCATCGAGGCCGGGGCCTTCGCCGTGCTGCCGGATCGCCGAGTCGCCGTCGGGACGCGACATGGCGAAATATTTTTCATTGACGGAGTCGATGCGCCGAAGCCAACTCCTTTGTTTCATCGGTTTGCAACGGGACTCGACGAGATCTTCGGGCTGGCCTGGAAAGACAACGCGTTCCGCGTCACTCAGAGCTGCGAGCTGACTCGCGTCAGTGACTCGAACGGCGACGGCGTGGCCGATCGCTTTGAGACAATCTCCGATGCCTGGGGATATGCGAATTACCACGAATACGCGTTCGGCTCGAAGCTCGATGCCGACGGAAACCAGTTCATCTCGCTCGGTCTGTCGGAGTCGTATCACTCTCACGCCTTGAACCGAGGCTTCATCATGAAGGTCGCGCCCGACGGCAAGACGACCGCCTTCGCCAGCGGCTTGCGCAGTCCGGGTGGCATCGGACATGATGAGCATGGATCGCTGTTCTATGTCGAAAGTCAGGGGCCGTGGAATTGTTCGTGCAGTCTGAAAGCCGTCTCTCAGAACAGTTTTCACGGCCACCCGGCGAGTTTCAATTGGTACCAATACGCGCCCGAGTTGGGGCCTGTGCCGGAGCTGCCGAAGTCGGGCACTCGCATCGCAACCGAGAAGCATCGCGTCAAGCAATTGGTGCCGTATGCCGTCGTCTTTCCGTACATCCGCATGGGCCGGTCCATCACGGCGTTCAGTGTGAATCAAACGCAGGGCAAGTTCGGCCCGTTTGAAAACCAAATGTTCCTCGGCGACTACACGCAATCCATCCTGATGCGTGCCACGACCGAGCAGGTCAACGGCGTCTGGCAGGGAGCGTGCTATCCGTTTCGCGAGGGCCTTTCCACAGGCATCCTCAACGTCGAATTCACTCCCGGCGGCAAGCTGCTCTGCGGCGGCACCAATCGCGGCTGGCCCGTTCGAGGGATCAAACCGTTCGCTCTCGAACGACTCGAATGGAGCGGCAAGACGCCGTTCGAGATCAATCGCATCACGATCGAGCCAGATGGATTCAAAGTCACGTTCACCAAACCTGTCGAACAAGTGACCGGTGGCTCAACGGACTCGTACGCAATCTCGGCGTTTACTCACCCCTATCACGGCGGCTACGGCGGGCCAGAAGTCGAGCAGCACAAGCCGGGTGTAAAAGCAGTCTCGCTGGCCGAAGACGGCCTCTCGGCCAAGATCACTCTGGAAAAGCTCGACCAGGGATTCGTCTACGAACTCGATCTGGCCCGACTGCGCTCACGCGACAAAGAAGAACTGCTGCATCGCAACGCGTTCTACACCGTCAATGAGGTTCCGGCTCGGTTGAATGCTGCCGAGCATCCGGTCCCGGAGAGTCCGCTCTGGCTGACTTACACCGGCGACAAGGGGCCGGGAGCAGGCAAGCACATCGTCTTGATCGCAGCGGATCAGGAATATCGGAGCGAGCATTCGATGCCGATGCTCGCGAGGCTCCTGGCCAAGCATCACGGGTTTCACTGCACCGTCCTTTTCAGTTTGAACAAGGACAACGACGTCGATCCGACCCAGAAGATTCGCTGGGAGGACAAGACGGTCACTCACAACATCCCCGGCCTCGAACATTTGGAGAAGTGCGATTTGGTGATCTTGTTCAGCCGCCTGATTTCCCTGCCGCCTGAGCAATTGAAGCACCTCTACAACTACTTGGATTCCGGGAAGCCGATCATTGGCATTCGCACTGCCAATCACGGCTTCATTGATTTCGACTACCGCAAGGACGGCAAGAAGATCGACTTCGGCGAAGCGGTCTTGGGCGGTTCGTTCCGCAATCATCACGGCCGTTGGCAGCAGGATTCCACTCGCGGCCTCATCGTCGAACAAAACAAAAATCATCCCGTGCTGAAGGGTGTCAAAGACATCTGGGGCACGTCGGACGTCTACCGCACTTTCAAAGAAGGCGGCAGTTTGCCTGAAGGTTGCCTGCCGCTGGTCGATGGTCAGCCGCTGATGGGCCGCAAACACGATGATGCCGTAAATGCCGAGCTGATTCCGTTACCGGTGGCCTGGGTGAAAACATGGACCGGAAACACCGGCCACACTGCGCGCGTCTTCCATGTCACGATGGGCAGCGCCCAGGATTTTCAAAGTGAAGGACTGCGCCGCCTGACCGTGAATGCGGCATACTGGTGCTTACAGAAAGAGGCCGACATCAACGACAAATCCAGCATGGATCTTGTTGGCGAATACAGCCCGCCCGACAGCGGCTTTTCGTACAAGAAACTCAACATCGTCCCGAGAAAACCCAGCTTCTACCGATAGCGGCGCGCTTGGAGCGAATCAGACGACCCAAACACATCTTCATTCCGTTGGGGGAAAGCCCAGCGGTCACTTTTCGCCCATCAAGGAAAGACGCCTCATGACCAAACTGCGATTTCGAGTTCTGTTCCTTGTTGCTCTCTGCCTGGCACCGCTTGTGGCGTTCGCCGCTGATGTGCCCGATCAGTTGCCGAAGCCCGATGGCAAAGCTGCTGAGCACACTAAGCCGATCAAGGTCTATGTCATGCTGGGGCAATCCAACATGCTCGGCTTTGGGCGCGTTGGACCGAAGGAGACGAAGGGCTCGCTCGAATTCATGGTCAAGGAGAAGGGCAAGTATCAGCACTTGGTCGATGACGCCGGCAATTGGACGACTCGGCAGGATGTGCGGTACGTCCATGTGATGGATCAGCGCGGCGTCGATTACAAGGACATGGAGAAGTTCGGCGACGTCCGCAACGAATGGCTGACACCGAATAAATCATTCGGTCCTGAACTGGGCTTCGGGCATATCCTGGGGCACTTTCATGACGAGCCGGTGCTGTTGCTCAAAGCGTGCATCGGCAATCGGAGTCTCGGCTGGGATTTACTCCCCCCCGGCAGCGAGCGGTTTGAGTACGAGGGCAAGGTCTACGCGGGCTACAAGGACATTGCGAACTTCTGGGACAAGGGAGCCGAACCGAAGCCCGTTCCGTGGTACGCCGGCCGGCAGTACGACGCCGATGTCGCGCACGCGAAGGCCGTGCTGAAGAACCTCGAAAAGTATTACCCCGGCTACAAAGGTCAGGGCTACGAGGTCGCGGGCTTCGTCTGGTGGCAGGGACACAAAGACCAGAGCGCCGCGCTGGCCAGTCGCTACGAGCAGAACCTCGTGCATCTCATCCAGACGCTGCGGAAGGATTTTGATTCACCGAACGCGAAGTTCGTGTTGGCAACCGGCTGCGGCAATCCGGGCACGGAGAGTTTCGGGAAACAGATCGCCGAAGCTCAGCTCGCGGTCGATGGCGACAAGGGCAAGTACCCTGAATTCAAAGGCAACGTGAAAGCCGTCGATACGCGAGGCCTGTGGCGCGAAGCGGACGTGTCCCCAGTCAATCAAGGCTACCACTACAATCACAACGCCGAGACCTACTACGAAACCGGCGAAGCGCTCGGCCGCGCGATGGCCGAACTTTTGAAGGATAGACAATGAGACAGACATTTGCACGACTCGTCACGTTCGCGTTCATGGCAACCGTGTTGAGTTTCGCATCTCCGCTGAGTGCCGCCAACTTGGTCTATCAAGGGACGAGCGGGAGCGGTCACGGAAAGCACATCGTGTTTCTGGCGGGCGATCACGAGTATCGCTCGGAGGAATCGCTGCCGGCGTTGGCTCGGATTTTGGCGAGGCATCACGGGTTCAAATGCACGGTGCTGTTTAACATTGACCCGAATACCGGCGAGATCGTGGCGGGGACTCCGTCGAACATTCCTCATCTGGAAGCACTCGAGACCGCGGACTTGGCCGTTGTGTTCTTGAGGTTTCAGAATCTGCCTGCCGAACAGATGAAGCACCTTGATGCTTATCTGAATCGAGGCGGTCCCGTGGTTGGCATGCGGACGGCGACGCATGCGTTTCAGATTCCTGCCGACAAACCGTTTGCCAAGTATGACTACCGCAGCAAGGAAGCCGGCTACGAACTCGGCTTTGGACATCAGGTGCTCGGGCAAACGTGGGTCGGTCATTACGGCCGCAATCACCAGCAAAGCACTCGCATCACCATCGTCGAGGCCATGAAGTCGCATCCGATTCTGCGCGGCGTGAAGGATGTCTGGGTTCAAGCGGGTGGCTACGTTGGCAAGCCGGTCGATGGCGATGTTCTGACGATGGCTCAGCCGCTGAACGGGATGACGCCCGATTCGACTCCGTCGGAAACACAGCCGCCGATGCCTTCGGAATGGACTCGCACCTACAAGTCGGCGTCTGGCAAAGCAGGCCGCGTCTTCACGTCGCTGTACGGGACGCCGGAGGATTTGACGAACGAGGGTTATCGTCGGCTGATTTGTAACGGCATCTTCTGGGCGGTCGGTTTGGAAAACGCAATCACGGCGGACATGAACGTCGCCACCGTTGGTCCCTTCAAGCCCAATACCTTTGGCAATCAAACGCACGCTCGCGGTATCAAGCCGGAAATGTATGCCGGATTCGAAAGCCCGATCCCAGCGAACAACAACACGAAGCCACCCGCCGCCAAGGAAGGTGGCAAGAAGGACAAGCCGAAGAACGACAAGCCGGACACAAAGCCTGATGCACCTGTCTCGGGTTCGCGACCCGCCAAAGTTCTCGCCACCGGCAAGCCAGCTCGCTTTGTTCGCATCGAGCTTCCCGGCGACAAACGCATTCTGACGCTGGCCGAAGTGGAAGTGATCAGCGGCAACAAGAACATCGCCCCGAACGGAACCGCGACTCAATCCAGCACCAACGGCAACGGCACTGCGTCCAAGGCGATTGATGGGAATAAGTCGCCGGATTGGAGCAAAGGCGGGCAGACTCACACCACGAACAGCGGCTCGACAAATCCCTGGTGGGAAGTCGATCTGAAAACGTCCGCGAAGATTGAGCGGGTCGGCATCTGGAATCGTGACGGCTTCGAGAGTCGGCTGGACGGCTTCACCATCACGTTGCTGGATGCTGATCGGAATGAAGTTTTTCGCGCGGCGAATATCGCAGCGCCGGAAGTGATGGTCATTGATGTCGAGAACGAAGGCCGGCTGACCTGGCTCACCTACGGCGGGAAAAGCGGAGCGCCTGTGAAAGGCGGCACCAAGACCGCGAGTGACGGCGGAAAGAAGAACCCTCCGCCTCCGTCCAATGAGCCTTTGCTTGCCAACGTGCCGGCGGACTATCGCGACTCGCTGCCTTTCGCGTTCAAGAAGGGCGATGTCGTTGCGATTCTCGGCAACGGTTTGGCGGATCGCATGCAGCACGACGGTTGGATGGAGACGCTGCTGCAAAGCCAACTGGTCGATCAGCAGGTGCGCTTCCGCAACATGAGCGCCAGCGGCGACCGGCCGAACAACTACCCGCGCAGTTCCGGGCACATGTCGATGACCGCGTATCTGCAACAGGTGAAACCGACCGTTGTGTGCGCGTTCTTTGGCTACAACGAATCGTTCGACGGCAAGCCGGAAGACTACAAGCAGCAGTTGCTCGCCTTCGTGAAGAGCACGCGCGGCGTGAAGCCCGACGGTGCGAGCTTCCCGCGCATCGTGCTCTTCAGTCCGATTGCTTTTGAGGACATGCACAATCCCAACGTGCCCGATGGCAAGGTGCAGAACGTGCGGCTAGCGGCCTACACGCGAGCAACGGAAGCTGCTGCCAAAGAAGCGGGCGTCGCGTACGTCGATCTGTTCCATCCGACGCTCGAGCTGTTTCAGAAGGCGACGCATCCGCTGACGATCAACGGCGCGCATCTTTCCGAGGACGGCAATCGGCAACTCGCCGAGGTCATCGCTCACGAGTTGCTCGGCAGGCCCGTTCGCAGTTCCGGTGCGATGGACTCGCTGCGGCAAGCGGTGCTCGACAAGAACCTGCATTGGTGGAATCGCTACCGCGCTTCGGACGGCAACGACGTTTGGGGCAGTCGTTCGACCCTGAAGTTCGTCAACGATCAGAGCAACGCCGATGTGCTGCAGCCGGAACTCCGCATGTTGGACGTGATGACGGCCAATCGCGACGACCGCGTTTGGGCGAGTGCCGTTGGCAAAGAACAACCCGTTGACGACAGCAATGTGCCGCAGCCCGTGCCGGTCATCTCGAACGTCGGCGGCGGTAGCAAAAGCTCCAGCGCGGTGAAGGAAGGGACGCTCAAATACCTCAGCAGCGAAGAGAGCCTGAAACAGATGGCCGTCGCGAAGGGTTTTGAAGTCAACCTGTTCGCGGACGAGGCTCGTTTCCCGCAGCTCATCAAGCCGGTGCAGATGCAGTTCGACACCAAAGGCCGTCTGTGGGCCGCAACTTGGCCGAGCTATCCGAAGTGGGAGCCGCTCAAGGCCATGAACGACGCGCTCATTATTCTGCATGACGACAACAACGACGGCGTCGCTGATCGCGTGACGGAGTTTGCGAAAGTTCAAAACCCGCTCGGCTTCGAGTTCTGGAACGGCGGAGTGATTGTCACCTGCCAGTCCGAGCTGCTGTTCTTGAAAGACACGAATGGAGACGACGTCGCTGATGTGCGGGCGACCTTGCTGCAAGGGCTTGATTCCTCCGACACGCATCACGGTGCGAACAACCTGATCTACGGTCCCGACGGCGGCATCTATTGGCAGAGCGGCGTCTTCATGGTTCACAACCATGAGCATCCGTGGGGCCCGTCGTTGCAGTCGTCGGCGTCCGCGATGTACCGCTTCGATCCGCGTCGCTTCACGATCTCGATGCACGCGGGGAACTCGCCGAACCCGCATGGCATCTCGTTTGATTACTGGGGCTATCACTACGCGACGGACGGCACGGGCGGTCGAGCGTTTCAAGTTCGCCCCGATGGCAACGGCTTCAAGATGCACGAGCTGCTGAAGAAAGAAGTGCGTCCCGTCACGGCCAGCGAAACGGTCAGCAGCACGCACTTCCCCGAGTCGATGCAGGGCGACTTCTTGATCTGCAACGTGATCGGCTTCCTCGGCATCAAGCACTATCACCTGACTCGCAATCCCGAAACCGGTGCCGTCTGGGGCGAGCCTGCTGGCGACGAACTGACGGTCGTGAAGACGAACCCAGATGGCTCGAAGACTGAAGACAAGTCGCGCGGCTTGCTGATGAGCGGCGACAAAAACTTCCGTCCGTCGGATGCGATCTTCGCCCCGGATGGCTCGCTGTACTTCAGCGACTGGCAGAACGTCATCATCGGTCACATGCAGCACAACGTCCGCGATCCCAATCGCGATCATGTGCATGGCCGCATCTTCCGCATGACGGCGATCGGTCGCCCGTTACAGAAGCCAGTCGCGATCGACGGTCAGCCGATTCCCACGCTGCTCGACAACTTGAAGTCGCCCGTCGATGGCATCCGTCATCGCACGCGCATCGAACTGAGCGAACGGGACTCCAAGGAAATCGTCGCCGCGACCCAAGAATGGATCAAGCAGTTCGATCCGACCAAGAAAGAGGATGCGCATCATCTGCTCGAAGCCCTCTGGCTCCATCAGCAGCACAACGTGAAGAACCCCGAGCTGCTGCAGCTCGTCTTGAATTCCTCCGAGCCGCACGCGCGCATCGCCGCGAAGACCGTGCAGCACTTCGCGGTCAACGTCGAGAAGACGCTGCGCGGCGGCGTCATCGCTGAAGCCGCGATGCTCGCGTCACAGAAGTCCGGCATCCTCAGCGACACTCCGCAACTCACGACGATTCGGATTGCGACCGTTCCCGAACGCATGATGTATGACGTGAAGGAACTCACGGTGAAGCCGGGCAAGAAGGTGAAGCTCACGTTCGCCAACATCGACTTCATGCCGCACAACATCATGCTCGTGAAGCCGGGCAAGGCCGATGAGATCGGGCTCAAGGCGGTCGAACTCGGAGCACGCGGCTTCGATGTCGGCTTCGTTCCGAAGAGCGCTGACATCCTCTGGCACAGCCAGCTTGTCGATTACGGGCAAGAGGAAGTCATTGAATTCACGGCCCCGATGGAAGAGGGCGCGTACCCGTATATCTGCTCGTTCCCCGGCCATCATCGCATCATGCGCGGCACGCTCTTCGTGACGAACAACCTCCAAGAATTCCTCGTCAAGAATCCGCAGAAGCAGGTGAAGATCACCGAATGGAAACTCGCTGACTTCACGGAAGACCTCAAACGTGTCGGCGAACATCGCCGCTTCGCCGAAGGCAAGCTGCTGTTCGCGACGCTCGGCTGCGTCCAATGCCACAAGTTGAATAAGACCGACAGCGCCGGGGGACTCAGCGCTGGCGTACTCAGCAGCGCGGGCGGAAGCGTGCAACATGCCGTCGGCCCGAACGTCGATGACACGACCAAGAAACTGAAACGCGACCCGAAAGCCTTGCTCCAAGAAATCCTCGAACCGTCTCGCAACATCGAGGAAAAGTACCGGCAAGTGATCCTTGAATTGGAAGACGGCAAGTCCCTCATCGGCATCAACACCGCCGAGACTCCGACGACCCTGACGATCCTCTCCGGCTCCCCGGCGAAGGCGCACGACATCCCAAAGAAAAACATCGACTCGCGTCGCACCTCGACCGTCTCGATCATGCCCAACAGCCTGCTGAACACACTGGAGAAAGAACAAATCCTCGACCTGCTGGCATACCTGCTCGCCAACGGAAACGCGGAGGACGCCGCCTTCAAACACCACCATTAATGTGGACTGCGGCAGCCGCTGCCGCTTTCCGACCATGCAGCCTGCTGCATGGTCGCCTGCTGCCGAATCACTCTAACTCAAAGGACGAACTCCATGCTTCGATATTGTCTGATTGTGCTCTCGACAATTCTCGTGCTGGCGACTGCGACTCTCGCCGCGGACGCGCCGCCGAACATTGTGATCTTCCTCGCCGATGATCTCGGATATGGCGATCTGGGTTGTTACGGGCATCCGATCATTCAGACGCCGAATCTCGATGCGTTCGCCAAGCAGGGGACTCGGTTGACTCAGTGTTATGCGGCGTGCGCGGTGTGCAGTCCGTCGCGGTCGGCGATCCTCACCGGGCGGACGCCGTATCGGAACGGGGTCTTCACCTGGATTCCCGAAGGTCGCGAGATTCATCTGCGGACCAGCGAGATCGCGCTGCCGAAGCTGCTCAAGGAGCGCGGCTATGCGACGTGTCATGTCGGCAAGTGGCATCTCAACGGACACTTCAACAAGCCGACGCAGCCACAACCGAACGATCATGGCTACGACTGGTGGCTGGCGACGCAGAACAACGCGGCTCCCAGCCACGAGAACCCCAGCAACTTCGTCCGCAACGGCCAGCCGGTCGGCAAGCTCGAAGGCTATTCCTCGACGCTGATCGTCGATGAGGCGACCACCTGGCTGAAGCAGCATCGCGACAAGTCGAAACCGTTTTTGTTGTCGGTGTGGGCTCACGAACCGCACTACCCGATCAAGTCTTCGCCCGAGTTCAAAGCCAAATACCCTGACCTCACCGACGACGTGCAGCGCGAACATCACGCCAACGTCACACAGCTCGATCATGCGTTCGGGAAACTGATGCGGACGCTCGACGAGTTGAAACTCGCGGACAACACGGTTGTTTTCTTCACCTCCGACAACGGCCCCGAAGGAGACGGCATCAAGTCACCCGGCCGAGGCTCGACGGGCGGCCTGCGCGGTCGCAAGCGAGCCGTCTACGAAGGAGGCATCCGCGTCCCCGGCATCGTCCGCTGGCCGGGCAAGACGCAACCCGGAACGACGAGCGATGTGCCGGTGATCGGCTCGGACATTTTCGTCACGGCCATCGGGATCGCCGGAGCGAAATTACCGACTGATCGAATTTTGGACGGCGGCAACCTGCTGGCCGCGCTCGAAGGTCGAGCCGTCGAACGCGCTCGTCCACTTTACTGGCGCTGCGTCATCGCACCGGGTCCGCTGAAGACGGCCATGCGCATCGGCGCTTGGAAAATCCTCGCCGACGAACCGCTCACGCAGTTTGAGCTGTATGACCTCAAGACCGATCCGCAGGAGAAGACTGACCTCAGCGCGGCCGAGCCAGCGAAGTTTGCAGAGATGAAAACCGCCCTCGTCAAACTCAACACCGAAATCGAAGCCGAAGGACCGGACTGGTGGAAGACCAACGGTCAACGAGAGAAGAAGGCCAATCAGCAGAAAAAGAAGGCCGAATGACGCAACAATTTCAGTTGTCCGGTGTTTAGCTTGCCGAACCCAATCCACCTAGTCACCACGCAATCGAGGATCTCTTCCATGCAATCGATGCTCCGACTGTCACTTTTGTCTCTTTCGCTTTTCGCAACCCCGCTGTTCGCTCAGAAATCCTATCCCCCAACATTTAAGGACGCTCGCGTCGAGACCTACCGAAAGGTCGACTCCACCGAGTTGAAGCTATGGATTTTCGGGGAGTCGGATCCCAAGTCGCCCAAGCCTGCGATTGTGTTTTTCTTTGGTGGTGGCTGGAGTGGGGGTACGCCGGAACAGTTCGAGAGTCAGGCCCGGTATTTCGCCAAGCGTGGCATGATCGCCATCACCGCCGACTACCGCGTGAAGTCCCGGCATGGCGTGCAAGTGGTGGAATGTGTGAAAGACGCCAAGGCCGCCATCGCCTGGGTTCGGGAAAACGCCCAGCGTCTGGGCATTGATCCGAACAAGATTGCCGCCTCCGGTGGTTCTGCCGGTGGTCACCTCGCCGCCGCCACCGGCACGATCAGCGGGCTCGGCAGCGATGAACGTCCCAACGCCATGATCCTGTTCAATCCCGCAGCCACGCTCGCTCCCATCGCGGGCTGGGAACCCTCAGGTGAAGGTGACCTCAGCGTCAAACGATTTGGCGTCGAGGCACAGGTGATCTCGCCGGCGCATCACATCGGCGCACACACGCCGCCGACCCTGATCCTGCATGGCAAGAAGGACACCACGGTTCCCTACGATTCCGTCGTCGCGTTCGAGAGTGTGATGAAGAAGGCGGAAAGGCCGTGCAAACTGGTCGGTTACGAAGGTGAGGGACACGGCTTCTTCAATGAACGTAAACGCGAGGCTCACGCCAAGACGCTCGCTGAAGCCGACGCTTTCCTCGTCGATCTCGGCTGGCTCAAGAAGTGAGAACGCCCGAACGAAGATCGGAATCATTGGGGCAGCCTGTCCCTGTTGCGGACCGCCCAGGCCAACGCCCTCCTCGATCGCCGCGACCACGTCATCCCCCAAACGATCCGAAATCCGAAATTCACAGGAGTACCCACATGAAATCCATGATCTATCTGTCCCTCTGCCTCCTGGCCACCCCGCTGTTCGCTCAGCCTTCGAATCCACCCACCCCCAAGGACGCCCGCGTCGAGACTTACCGCAAGGTCGGCTCCACGGAACTGAAGCTGTGGATCTTTGGGGAGTCGGATCCCAAGGCGAAGAAGCCCGCGATTGTGTTCTTCCACGGTGGTGGTTGGAATTCAGGAACACCGGAGCAATTCGCGGCTCATGCACGATATTTTGCAAAGCGTGGCATGATCACCATTCTCGCTGAGTATCGTGTGAAATCCCGCCATGGTGTTTTAGCGGTGGAATGCGTGAAAGACGCCAAGGCCGCCATCGCTTGGGTTCGGGAAAATGCCCAGCGTCTCGGCATTGATCCGGACAAGATTGCCGCCTCCGGTGGCTCCGCCGGTGGTCATCTCGCCGCCTGCACTGGCACAATCACCGGTCTTGGCAGCGACGAACGACCGAACGCCATGATCCTTTTCAACGCCGCCACCACGCTCGCTGCGATCGGGGATTGGAAATTTGAAAATCCCAAGATGGAACCCGGCATAGACCGCTTGGGAGTGAAGGGGCAGGTTATCTCTCCAGCGCATCATATTGGTCCACACACTCCACCGGCCCTGCTTCTTCATGGGACAAAAGACGAGACAGTTCCCTATGCCAGTGTCGTAGCTTTTGAGAAAGAGATGAAGAAGGCCGATCGCCCATGCAAGCTTATCGGCTACGAAGGTGCAGACCACGCTTTCTTCAACAGACCGGAGTATCTAAGAAAAACAATTGCCGAAGCCGACGCTTTCCTTGTCGATCTCGGCTGGATCAAAAAGTGAAGTCACGTTTCAAAATGGTCGCCGGGCCGTGCAGCGTCTGGAAAGCAACCTCATTACAACAGAAAGAATCCACAATGAAGACAAAGATAACAGCTCTTGGAGACGTCGATTTTCGGTTTGGTTCCAGAGGGCGCATGCCCGCGTCCTTTGGCAAGCGATTTTCGACCAGTTCGTCGTACACTCTGCTGTTGCCGTTGGTAGTGGCGATTTTTCTTTGCGCTGGGTTCGCGTCGCCGTCACTCGCACAGGCGGACGATCAGCAGCAGAAGCTCGAAAGCCTGTTACGCCGCTATCCCGACGCCGACGCGAACAAGGACGGCAAGCTGACGATCGAAGAGGCCAAGGCGCACCTGGCGGCAAACCCGGAGCTGAAGCTGAAGCGGCGCTCGGACGGGGAAGGCGCGGCGGCGGTCAGCGCGCAGGTCCTCGAACTTTTCGAGGCGCGCGAGTTCAAGGAAGTGAAATACCGCCTGCTCAAACCGTTCGATCTGGCGAAGAATCCGGACCAGAAATATCCGCTGATCCTGTCGCTGCACGGGGCGGGCGGAATCGGCAATGACAACGTGCGGAACCTGAGGGAATGGTGCGTGGATATGGCGCAGGAGGAATGGCGTCGCAAGCACCCCTGTTTCGTCGTGGCTCCGCAGACGTTCGGGTTTTGGCGGACACCGGCCATGTCGGCGCATTATACGGATGAGAACATCGCGAAAATGTCCGTAGACTGGCAAGAGATCGTCTCGGGTCATCGAAAACGCTTGCAGGATCCCAATGGTGCCAACCTGGACCGCGTGTACCAACTGCTCGACGAGTTGACCAATGAGTTTCCGATCGACACGGATCGAGTTTACGTTTTGGGCCACTCGGGGGGCGGGTTCGGCACGTGGACGGCGGTGGCCGACCAGCCGAACCGTTTCGCCGCCGCGATCACTTCGGCCGGTTGGCTGGGGCCGTGGTTCGATGCAAAGGTGGTGAAGGACGTGCCGATCTGGTCGTTTCAAGGCGCCAAGGACAAGCCAGCGCAGGTCAGTTTAGGGAACTCGACCTTCGAGCGGATGAAGGAGGTCGGAGCTAACGTGAAATTCACCGAGTTGGCGAAACATGGACACAATGTTAGTGAAGCGGCGTTCACTTACACTGGTGATACCAAGGAGAACAGAGGCGTGACCAAGTATGCATCAGACAAATGTGACAAGACCGCGGATGTTTGGGACTGGCTGTTCGCTCAGAAGCGTGCGGCGAAGTGAAGATCATCATCCAAACCAAGCTTGCCAATCCATGAAACACATTCTCGTTCTCCTCTGCGTCTCTGCGTCTCTGTGTGAAGCATTCGCCGCCGACGCCTCCCAGCCCAATATCCTCATCATCTACGCCGACGACCTCGGCTTCGGCGATGTGCAGTGCAACAACCCAGAGCGCGGGAAGATTCCCACGCCGAACATCGACAAGCTCGCGGCGCAAGGCATGCGTTTCACGGACGGGCACTCGTCGTCGGGCGTCTGCTCGCCGTCGCGCTACTCGCTGCTCACGGGGCGGTTTCATTGGCGCACGCGGCTGCAAAGCGGGATCGTCGGTGTCTTCGGCGAACCACTCATCGCGCCCGACCGCATGACCATCGGTACGCTCGCAAACCAGCATGGCTATCGGACGGCGGCCATTGGCAAATGGCATCTCGGCTGGGACTGGCCGCCGGCGAAGGAGCAGCGAGTGCTGTTGCAACCGTCGAGAACGGAGGGCAAGGATGATGAGGCAAAACCGAAACAGTCGCCTGCCGTCGCGACGGAGAAACAGGCGGAGTTCTGGCGTGAGTTTTTCTCGAAGCCGATCCCGGGCGGGCCGACGACTCGCGGTTTCGACACTTACTTCGGTACCGACGTGCCCAACTGGCCGCCGTATTGTTTTATCGAGAACGACCGGACGTCCGGCATTCCCACGGGGTTTCTGCCAACCAGTCTCGTCGGCAATAACCAAGCCAGCCAACAAGGCCCGGCGCTGCGGGACTGGAAGTTGGAGCACATTCTTCCCGCACTCGGCGAACGCGCTGCTCAATTCATCAACGAAAGCGCGAAGCACAACGCGCCGTTCCTCCTCTATTTGCCGCTCACCTCGCCACACACGCCGCTGGCCGTGAACGCGGAGTGGAAAGACAAGAGCCGCCTGAATCTCTTCGCCGATTTCGTGATGGAGACGGACGCCGTCGTGGGTCGCGTGCTCGATGCGTTGGAGAAAAGCGGCGCGGCGGACAACACGCTCGTCATCTTCACCGCCGACAACGGCTGCGCGCCCTACATCGGCGTGAAGGATCTCGAACAAATGGGGCACTACCCGAGCGGCCCGTTGCGCGGCTACAAGGCGGACGCATGGGAAGGCGGGCATCGAGTGCCGTTCATCGCGCGCTGGCCCGGTGTGGTGAAGCCAAGCAGCGTGTGCGGCCAGCTCGTGTGCCAGGCCGATTTCCTCCGCACCTTCGCCGACATCCTCGGCGCGAAGCTGCCGGACAATGCTGGCGAAGACAGCTTCAGCCTCCTCCCGCTGCTCAAAGGGGACGACAAACCGATCCGTGAAAACGCCGTCAGCGCTTCGGCTCAGGGCCTCCCCGCCGTGCGCAGCGGCGCGTGGAAATACATCCCCGGTCCCGGCTCTGGAGGCTGGGGCCAAGGGGGCGACCAGTCGCAGCCCGTGCAGCTTTACAATCTCGCGGACGATCTTGGCGAAACGAAAAACCTCGCCGCCGCGATGCCGGAGAAAGTGGCCGAGATGCAGGCGCTCCTGGAAAAGCTCATCACCGATGGCCGCAGCACGCCCGGCGCTCAGCAAAAGAACGATGTCGAAGTGAAACGCTATCCCACCAAGACCGCCGCCGCGCCGAAGAAAAAGGCGAAGTAACCGGGCCTAGCGCCGCAGGACTGGTTTCTGTGGCACGGATAAGGATGAGATCGCCACCTTGATCACCAACAGCCTGCCTCAAATGGGTGTGCCAATTTTGCCTGGCGCGATGAATACAGAGTTGTCAGAATGAGGTTGAAAATGTTCGGAACCTCTTTCTGGAGTCGATCATGGATGATGTCCCACAAGTGAAATCCGAGTTGTTGATGCCAGCGGTTCGGGAGCAGGTGG
>CAMDPK010000090.1 GCA_945904015.1 Candidatus Kuenenia stuttgartensis
CTAGCCCCGGTTTGTCTCGTTCGAACCGGGGCTAGCGCCCTGCCGCTCATCGCCATGTGGGCTTGCCTGTTCGTGGCCACGTTTGCCGCAGCCGATGAACCTTCTCGTCCGGCCGTGGAAGTGACCGAGTACGCGCCGAAAGACGGTACCTTTTCCGGCAGTACGCACGTCCAGTTTCGCGACAACTTGGAGATCGTCACGACGGGCAAGCGACTACACTTTCGTCGCGCTGGGGAAACTGCGTTTCGCGAATCGCCGTTAACGAAGTTTGATGACGCGCATGCCGTGGTCTTCAATGCTCGCGACCAGTTGTATTACGCCACCGATACGGGCAACCATCGCCTGTTCTCGTTCCGCGATCCGGCCAACGGTCACATCGAACAGGCCGTGACGACGCTGGCTGGCGTGAAGCTGGATCGACCGCACGACATCGTCGTGGACTCAGAAGGTTGGTTGTACGCGCTGAATCCGAACAAGGCGGAAGTGTTTCGTTTTCGCGGTTTCGGAGACCAGGAAAGTGTGCTCGATCTTTCCCAGCACCTCGGTTACTCGCGCGCTCTGACGGTGGTTGGCAAGACGCTGTATGTGGTCGGTTCCAGCGCCGGGAAAATCGTGGAGGTCGACAACTTCGAGCGGCGTGAGTTTCGCGTCCATTCGAGTTTCAAAAAACGCCGTGATGCGGTGGCGGGAAGTTGGCAGACGACAGGGCTCGTGCCCAATGACGTCGATTTCCATCAGGGATTCTGGTACGTGACGTCCTACTTCTGTCCGACGTATTCCCAGCAGACGGACTGCAACGAAATGAAATTCATCCGCTTCAAAACCTGGAAAGATTTCGAGACCGGTAATTGGGAGGATCTGAGCGGCTTACTCCCGCGCGATCTCGTTCCGTACTACCTCACACCGCATGGCGACAGACTGTACCTGGCCGCCTTTTCGCATGAAGCTCAGGATCAGCCAGGGCGGATCTATCGCGTGACCTGCCGGAAAAACAACTGATTCTGACCGATCACTTCGGCATCGGCAGCACGATGAGAGCATTTTCGGCGAAGGTGGCCTCGCCCGCTTTGCCGTTGATTTTGTACTGAATCTTCAATTGCTTGACGGTGTTGGGAGCCGGATCGCCACCGAAACTGGCGTTGTAGCCCTCCGCGGTCAGCGTGATCAGCGGCAGGTCGCCCGCTTGCTTCTTCACGATCGCGGTCACGTCTTTCTGAGTGGCACCTGATCCGTATTCGGCTTTGACGATTTCGACTTTCACTTTCTCAAATCCGGCTTTGCTGAGCTGTTCGCTGACGTTGATCCCCTTGGCTCCCAGCTTTTGAGCGACCAGCAGAGTTGTTTGAGTCGCGTCTTCTTTGAGTTCCGGAACTTTCATGAACTTGATGGCCAGCTTGAGCGTTTCGACGCTCGGTTGGATGCGGCAGACATCCAGGATCAGTTTTTGTTCGGTCGTGTCTTTGCAGAGATCGAAAGCCTTTTGGCACATGTCGGCTCGCTGTTCGTCGGGCATGGCGAATCGTCGGGCGAGACTGATGTAGCCTTTCAATGCACGGTTTCGGAATTGAGCGGCCGGCCCCGTCTTGGCTAGATCGAGCAGAACCGGAGCAGCGTCCAAGCTGGCCCACTTGCCAAGGACTCGGCTGCCGGCGTCCTGAAGCTGCGGATTGTTGCCCTTGGCGGCGGCACTGAGGGTCTTCAAAGCCTTCTCGCCACCGACGTCGCCGAGAATATCAAGCAGCAAAATCTTTGAGGCCGCAGGTGCCTTGTCGAGCGCGGCTGCGAGTTCAGTCGCGCAGGCTTCGCGATCGGGCATGCGGACGCTCGCCGCTTTCAAGGCTTGTTGAGCGGCGGCGGCATCATCGGCGTTCTTCGTGTTGCTCGCCTGCGAGATCAGCACGTTGAGATTTTTCAGCGACACCGTTTCGCCGAGCGCAAGCAGCGCGGCTTGGCGAATGTTCTTATCCGAGTTGTCGAGGGCCTTGAGCAGCGCGGGAGTCGCTTCGATCCGGCGCTGGCCAACGAGTTCGATCAGCAGCGGGTACGTTTTCCCTTTGGCGTTCGGGAGCATCGCGGCGATCTGCGCGTTGACTTTGTCGCCGGGCAGTTCGGCGAGCGTCGCTTTCGCGGCGAGGGCCAAGTCTTCGTCGGCATCGACGGCCGTTTCCAGCAATGGAGTGACGGACGAAGCATCGCCAACCAGGCTGAGAGCCTTGATCGCGGCCAAGCGAACCGGCTTCGGGCCGCTGGCAGCCGCTTTCGAGACGGCGGCGACAACGACTGTTTCCTTGCGATCGGCCATCGCTTGAACAATCAGCGCGGCACGTTCGGGAGCTGCGGTCGCCAGTTCGGTGGCGAGCGACTTGTCGATTTCGCTGCCAGGGAATTCGCGAGCGACGAATAATCCGAGTTCGAACAGTTTCTTGTCGTTCGATCGCAATTGTTCGAGCAGCAGCGGAATTCCCTCTTGCTTGCGAGCGAGAATTGCTCCACGAGTGGCTTCGACGATTCGCTGCTTCGGGAGTTCGGCTTTGCGGACTTCGTCGTAGAGCGCGACCGCATCGGCGGACTTGCCATCGGCAAGCAGTCGCTCGGCACACAGCACGCAACCCTCGGCCACCGCTGATCGGACTTTCGCGGGACCACTCGTCAACGCCGGCCGCAGCACTTTCTCGGCTGCCGCGTTTCCGATTTTTCCAAGCGCGACCGCAGCAGCGGAAGCGACCTCTTCATCCTTGTCGCTCAATCGTTTCGTCAACGCTTCCACCGAGCCGGCATCGCGGCGGACGCCAATCGAATTCAGCACGCCGACCAGCAGGTTCCCTTCGAGCGATTCGGACGCCTTCCGCAACGCCTCATCCGGCGCTGTTCCAGGAATTGCCTCGAGCGCGATTCGCGACCACGACGCCAATTGCGGATCGGAAAGCAACTTCGCCAAATCGCCAACGGATTCGCTGGATCCGTCGATCGCCAGCTTCTTGCAAGCAATCGCTTTGTCCTGCGGCGGAGCGTCCGATCGAAGAATCGCAATCTGCTCTTTTTCCTTTTCGGGCGAGGCCTTGAAGCCATCGGCCGCACGGGCCGACGTGACAGCCACCAACATCAAGGCGGCAACAAAAACAGAGCGCGCGAATTTGTAAGTCATGGGCATTTGCGTTTACTCCGAAGGAGTTGTGTCTCAAAGCCCAGGGTTGCGAGCGAAGCGAGCTACCCTGGGAAACTGGTTGAATGGTTGGTGTACCCCAACGGGGTTCCGTCTCCAGTGATTATCGAAATTCGATGTTCATTCAAGGCCGCAACCCCTTCGGGGTAGTTCGCCGCATCTTTCATTCACCCAGGGTAGCCCGCACGCGGGCAACCCTGGGCTATGTGGCGAAACTCCTTCGGAGTAATAGCGGTGTCTTACAGCCGCCACGGTTCGCGGAGCGCTTCGGAGCGCATCCGGTTGGCGGGTTCGTCGTCGATGAACGTGTTGGTTTTGTTGTCGTATTTGACTTGTCGATTGAGGTACAACGCGACGTTGGCGGCGTGGCACGCGATGTGAGCATTGCAGGCCGCGAGGGCGTTCGTCTTCGGCTGCGAGCGAGTCTTCACGCAGTCGAGGAAGTCGCGAACGTGGAACGTCGCCGGGTAGCCGCCGATCTCCAGGACCGTTCGGCCCGCGAGCAATTCCGGAGAACTCAGCACCATCTTGCCGCTGTCGCCCGCTTCGACCCAGCCGGTCTCTCCTTCGAAACGCACGGGGCACGAGCCGAGCGGAATCCAGTCCTTCTCGCGGAAGATCAGTTCGACGCCGTTCTCGTACTTGGCGACGAGGTGACCATCTTTCGGCGGGTTGTATTCGACTGGCGGCTCGCAATCGCCCATCGCCCACTGGCAGAGGTCCACGCAGTGCGAACCCCATTCGAGCACTCCGCCCGCACCAAACGCGCCGATGAACCCGCCTCCCTTTTCAAAGTGGAACCCGGCGAGCAGAGCTTTGTTGAACGGCCGATAGGCCGCCGGGCCGAGGTAGGTATTCCAATCAATGTCCTCTTTCTTCGGTTCTTCTTCGGCCGGGAGCCAGCCGCTCAGCATCGACGCCATCCCCATCGGATGAGCGAACACTTTTTTCATTTTGCCGAGCTTCCCCGTTCGAGCCAGCTCGCATGCAAACGCGAAGTGCGGCAAGTTACGACGTTGTGTCCCCGCCTGAAAAATTCGCCCGGTCCGTTTGATCGTGTCCCGCAGGGTCAGGCTCTGTTCGATGTTCTTCGTGCAAGGCTTCTCGCAATAAATGTCCTTGCCCGCCTTGGCCGCGGCCATCGACATCGTGCAGTGCCAGTTTGGGCCGGTGGCGATCAGCACCGCGTCGATATCGCTGCGGTCGAGCAGCTCGCGATAGTCAACGTGCATGTCGCAATTGGTGGTCCCGTATTTCTCGTCCACCATCTTTTTGACGAGCGTTCGCCGAGCCTGCTTGACATCACACACGGCCGCGAACCGGATGTCACTTTGTTCGAGGAAACAGCCGAGGTCGTACAGCCCTCGGTTGCCGATGCCAATTCCGCCAATGATCAACCGCTCGCTGGGAGCGACATTTCCGTCCAGACCCAAAGCCGAGCTAGGAATAATCGTCGGTGCCAGCACTGCGGCACTCGCCGCCGAAAGGGCCGTCTTCAAAAACCGACGCCGTGGAATCTGCGCTCCCTGTTTCGACATGATTGCTCTCCTGATCGTGATGATCGACTCGCCGACAAAACGTCGCCCGCGCATCCGAGGCATGCCCGGAAGGGTGGGGAGCATATCCACGCGACATTTTCCATTCCACACACCGCTCAGTTCGTTCGGCCAATCGCGGCTGCTTTGTTCGGCCAAGACATCACGCGAGCTTCCCATTGAGCGTGCGTTCGGGGTGACATCTCTCGCAGATTCGTGAACTCTTTCGTAAGTTGGTTGTCGTGACTTTCAAGTGTCTCCGGTTGATTTTCCATGTGCGGTCGATTCACGTTGCGAGCCCCGGCCAGCGAGATCGCTGAGTTCTTTGAACTCATTCGAGATCTGGTCGATTGGGACGTTCCACGATTCAACATCGCCCCCACCCAGTCGATCCTGGCCGTTCGTGCGTCGAGCGGCGGCCGGGAGCCGGTGCGGTTGCGGTGGGGGCTGATTCCGTTTTGGGCGAAAGACACCAAGTTGGCGGCGAGCCTGATCAACGCGCGGGCCGAAACCGTTGCCGAGAAGCCGTCATTCCGCACTGCGTTTCGGCGACGGAGATGCCTGATTCCGGTGGATGGCTTCTACGAATGGCGACGCGAGGGGAAAAGCAAAGTCCCGCATTGGTTCTCGCTGCGCAACCAGGAATTGTTTGCGTTCGCTGGGATGTGGGAGAAGTGGCAGGCACCAGATGGCACGTCAGTTGAGACCTGCGCCACTTTGACGACCGCCCCCAACGAGTTGATGGCGACGATTCACGATCGGATGCCGGTGATTCTCAAACCGTCGGATTACGACGTTTGGTTGGACCCGCAGGTTGACGACGTCAATGCCTTGTCGTCTCTGTTGGTTCCGTACCCAGCGGAGGAGATGCAGGCTGAGCAAGTCAGCGACGTCATCAACAACGCTCGGAACGAAGTTGATCCGCGACTCTCGTAGCTCAACGGAAGTCGCGCGACGCGATTTCGATTTGAGCCAGTTCGCGCGACAGGTCTTCCAGGCGGTTGACCAGAACGTGGATGACCGAGTCGTGACGTTGCAGGATGCCATGAGCCAGCAGCACCGTCGCGGCGCGGGCGGCTTGATGGTGTCGCTCCCAGACCTCCGGACGGACGATCAAGTTGACGATGCCGGTTTCATCTTCGAGCGTCACGAACGTGATGCCATTGGCGGTGCTCGGCCGTTGTCGCATTAGCACCAGCCCCGCGACGCGCAGGAAACCACCATCTCTGGTGGAGGACAACCGCCGGGCCGGAGTGATGCGGCGCTGGTCGAGTTGCGGCCGCAGAAACTTCAGTGGATGTGCTCGCAGCGACAACCCGGTGGTGCGGTAGTCGGCGACAACCTCGCCGAACGCTCCGAGCACAGGCAGCGAAACATCCGGTTCTGTCCCGCATTTCAGCCGCAGGGCGCTAGCCCCGGTTTGCGTGGCTCGAACCGGGGCTAGCGCCTCGCGGCGGATCTGATTTTCGGGACAGTGCAGCGGTGTCGGCGAGTGATCGGGCAGTGATTGCCACAACGCCGATCGTCGGCCGATCCGCAACGAAGCAAACGCGTCGGCGCGAGACAGGCGAGTCAGCACAGTGTTGCTCAAGCCGGTCCGCTCGGCGAATTCGTCCAACGACGTGAACGGTCGCGAGCCACGCCGCGAGACGATCTGCTCGGCGTGCGCGGCGGAGAAGCCGGCGAGCATTCTGAAACCGAGGCGGAGTTTTTGAGAGGGGGAGAGAGGGAGACAAGGAGAGGGGGAGACAGACACGGTCTCGTTGCCGAGAGCGATCTCCTTGTCTCCCCTTCTCCTTGTCTCCCCCTCTCCTTGTCGCCCCTCCAAAACACAGTCCCACTCGCTGAAGTTCATATCAACTGGCAACACCGTGACACCGTGGTGGCGAGCATCCGCCACAAGCTGGGCCGGCGCGTAAAAACCCATCGGCTGGCTGTTGAGCAGCGCGGCGGCGAACGCAGCCGGATGGTGGAACTTCAACCACGCCGATGCCCAGACCAGCAGCGCGAACGAGCAGGCATGACTTTCGGGGAAGCCGTACTCGCCGAAGCCGCGCAGTTGCCGAAAGACTCGGTCGGCGAACTCGGCGGAGTAGCCGTTGCCGGTCATGCCGTCGATGAGTTTCTTCTGGAACTGGTCGATGACGCCGCGCCGCCGCCACGCGCCCATCGCTCGGCGGAGCTGATCGGCTTCGCCCGGCGTGAAGCCGGCGGCGACGACCACCAGCCGCATGGCTTGCTCCTGAAAGATCGGCACGCCCAGCGTTTTCTCCAGCACTGCGCGGATGCGATCGTCAGGGTACTCGACCGACTCCTCGCCGCTGCGGCGACGCAGGTACGGGTGGACCATGTCCCCTTGAATCGGCCCCGGCCGGACGATCGCGACCTCGATGACCAGATCGTAAAAGCAGCGCGGCTTGAGTCTCGGCAACATCGACATCTGCGCGCGGCTCTCGATTTGGAACACGCCCATCGTGTCGGCTCGGCTGATCATGTCGAACACGCGGCGGTCGTTCGCCGGGATGTTTGCCAGCGTCAACTCGCGACCGTGCTGCTGCCGCACGAGGTCGAAGCATTTGCGGATCGCGGTCAACATGCCCAGCGCCAGCACATCGACTTTCAAGATGCCGAGCGAATCGAGATCGTCCTTGTCCCACTCGATGACGGTGCGGCCGGGCATGGCCGCGTTCTCGATCGGGACCAGTTCGCACAGCGGGCCGTTCGTCAGCACCATGCCGCCGACGTGCTGCGAAAGGTGACGCGGGAAATCCAGAACCTCTTCGACCAGCTTGATGAGCTGCTGCCCGAGTCGCGACTCCAGTGGGAATCCGACCTCACGAAAGCGGGCCTCCAGCTTTTCGCGATCGTGCAGGTGATCGACTTGCTTGGCGAGCACATCCACGCGATCGAGCGACAAGCCGAGTGCTTTGCCGACATCCCGCACGGCCGAACGAGGCCGGTAGCTGATGACTTCGGCGGTCATGCCCGCTCGCTCGCGGCCGTACTTTTCGTAGAGGTACTGGATGACCTCCTCGCGCCGCTCGTGCTCGAAATCGACGTCGATGTCGGGAGCCTCGCCGCGCTCGCGGCTGATGAACCGCTCGAACAGCACGTCGATCCGGTCGGGGTCCACCGACGTCACCCCCAGACAAAAACAGACTGCCGAGTTCGCCGCCGATCCGCGTCCCTGACACAAGATGTCACGTTCCCGCGCGAAGCGAACCAAGTCCCACACGGTCAGAAAGTAGGCCGCGTAGTTCAACTCGTCGATCAATTTCAGTTCGTGCTCGATGAGTGCTCGCACCTTGTCAGGCACGCCGCGCGGGTAGCGGTCCTTAGCGCCGCGCCACGTCAGATTGATGAGGTGCTGAATCGGAGTCAGCCCGCGCGGGCACAACTCCTCCGGGTACTCGTACCGTAGTTCGTCGAGCGAGAAGTCACAGCGGTCGGCAATCTCGATCGTGCGAGCCACCGCGTCGGGGCACTCGGCAAAAAGCGCGGCCATCTCGGCTGCCGATTTGAGATGCCGCTCGGCATTTGGGAATCGCCGCTCGCCAAGTTCCGCGACCGTGCAGCCGTACCGGATCGCGGTCAGCACCTCCTGAAGTGGCTGCCGTTCGCGGACATGGCAATGCACGTCGTTCGCCGCGACGAGCGGGAGTTTCATTTTCTTGGCGAGCCGCTGCATGTCCTGCAACCGCTGTCGGTCCTCCGGCCCGCGATGCAGTTCCGCAATCGCGTACGCTCGGTCGTTGAAGGCGGCACGGAGTCGGTCAACGTAGCCGTCACGCTCCGCGTGACGAGCCGTCGATGCAGTGGACGTTGAACTCTGAATCGACGTCGTTCGCGCGTTCGGCTCATCACGCGGAGCGTGATCCGCCGCAGGCGGACGTTCGAACACAACACCCGCCAGCAGTCCCGCGGCGTGCTCCGAAACGTCGGCAAACGTCAGGCGACACTCGCCCTTCGGCGCATTCCGCCGGCCGCGAGTGATCAGCCGGCAGAGGTTCGCGTAGCCGGCGCGGTTCATCGTCCACAACACGATCGGCGGCGCATCGATCGGTGTGATTTCCGCGCCGATCAGCAGTTTGAGTTTTGATTCCTTCGCGGCGACGTGAGCACGCACGACTCCGGCGAGACTGTTGCGATCCGTGATCGCCAGCGCGGACAGTCCCAGCACAGCGGCTCGCGTGACGAGTTCGTCGGGATGCGATGCGCCTTCGAGAAATGAAAAATTTGAGCGGCAGTGCAGTTCGGCGTAGCGGCGCGGTTCCGGCGGGCACGTTGAAAACGTGCCCCACGTTGGTTGGCGTTTGTTGGGAGGTTGTTCGGGCATGGTCAGTCGAAGGCTCCGTGAAGAAACCACGCGGCTTGGTCGAAGCAGCGGAACAGCCAGAAGTGCTGGCCGGTTTGAGTCTCGACGCGGAAGTAGTCGCGGCAGATGGGAGCCTCGCGCCACCAGCCGGTTTCGATGCGTTCCGGTCCCCAACTGCGGATGACTCGGTGATCGCAGCGGTCCCAGCGGAAGTGCATCGGTGCCCCTTCCGGCCCGGCGGCCGTCGCTTCGATCCGCTGCGGCGGCGCGAACAGACGCAGCGGGCGGCTCTTCAAGCGAGGTTCTGTTTCGCAAGTCAGCCGCAGGGCGCTAGCCCCGGTTTGTGCGACTCGAACCGGGGCTAGCGCCCTGCGGCTGATTTGATTTTCGGGACAGAGACACGCAACTGGCTCGTGCCTGACCGACAACTCTGGTTGAGCATCCGCCACCGGGATCGCGCGGACGACGGCGGTTGCGCCCAGCCGATTGCTCAGCCGATCCAGCAGCGAGCTGACTTCGCGATGCGTGTCGGCGTCGGACTCGAAGCCAAACAAATCGCGCTGCCGTGTCGCGAGCGACGCGATGCTGGTCGCCTCCAGCCGCACGAACGAAATGCCTTCGGGCAGATCGGCACGGTCGATTTGCAGGCTGAGCAATTCCAGCAAGTGCTTCGCGATGTCGCTGGGACTGACCAAGTTCACGATGAACTCGACCGGTCGCGCGGCGGTCCCTTTGATCTGGCAGAACAGTTGCCGCACTCCTTCGCGCCGCGGTTTGAGCCGGCCGAGCAATTCGTCGAGCAATTGGCCGCTGACAAACTTCAGCGACTCGCGATCGGTCAGCGGTTCGTCCGTGACCCACACCGTCGCGACCGGTTCGAGCGGCCGTTCCGGAACGAGCAACTCCGGCGCGTCACCAAACGCTTGATCGAGCCGCTTGAGCAACTCCGATCCGAACCGCGACGGCAACGTCTCGCGCGGTAAGGCTCGCAACTGGCCGATGCGCCGCAGACCCAGTTCGTGCAACGTCTCGATGATTTTGAGCGGCAACCGCAACGCGGTGACCGGCAGCGGCGCGAGGTTCTCGTAGCCCAGGCCCTTGTGGCCTGGTCGATTCATGGCTTCGTAGCCAATCTCGCCAGAGATTGGGGTCGCGTCGCAGTCTGCACCCAATCTCTGGCGAGACTGGCTACGGCAGTCGACCGACCCACAAGGGGTCGGGCTACAGTGATGCGCTGCGGCCCATGCGGCTCCGATCGTCGGCGCGAGTGCCACTCGGACTTGAAAACCTCGCTGCCGGAAATCGTTGGTGACCGCAGCGACGATGTTGTGCTCACTACCAAAAGGAGGATGGGCACTCCTGCCCGTCCCCTCTGTTGTGTGCGAACACGGACGGGCAAGAGTGCCCATCTTCCTCTCAAACAAATGCTCGCAGCCGGTCACGTCGAGCAGCACGCACTCCGGCGACTCCGCCTCTTCGATGCCGAACAGCGGCGAGAAGGAGTTGCACGTTCGAGCCAGCTCGCGCAGTCCCGCGATGTCGGCGGCAGGATCATGCCGTTCGATGTGGGTGGTCACGGCCTGTCCGGCGAGCAACGCTTCCGCTTCAGCCAGCGGCATCCCGATCGTCAGGCTGTCGACGGTCGTAGGATGGGCACTCTTGCCCGTCTCATGGTTCGCGACGGGCAAGAGTGCCCGTCCTACGCCGGCGACGCGCGGGCCGCGGTTCCCGGTGTTCGAGAACAACACGATCGGCCGGTCTCGCAGTTCGGGCCGCTCATGCCGCAGGCGTTGCAGAGGCCAGTTCGGCAGCCACACACAAACCATCCGAGTCATTGCTGAGTTCCACGACGATCGACCTCTGGGCGAATTGCCTCCGAGCACGCAACAACTCCACTCGCCACCGCCGCGACACGGCCACCGCGGACGGATTTGGCGGCGGCAACGGCTGCACCAGAAACCGGAACTCCGCGAACGACGGCTGCCGCCGAGCATTGGCCGGACGCAACAGGATGCCCAGCCCACCGCCGATCTCGGCCGCCAACTGCAATCGCCGACACGCTTGCGACGAGAGTTTCTCGACATCGCACACGACCGCTCCGATGCCGCGTGTTCGCAACGTCTGCTCCAGCGACCACAACGCATCGAGCGGCTGCTCCGGCCGAATGAACACCGTCCGGCTCAAGTCCACCGCGAAGGGCATCGTCGCTGGAGCATGCAGCTCGCGCCGGCTGTCGATCATCACCAGCAGGTTGTCGCGCCAGGCGGCGCGGCTGGCCCACAGCGCGAGACTGGTCGATCCCGCGCCACGCCCTTCTGCCAGCCATTCGACCAGACAACCGCGCGGCCAACCGGCCTCACCGAGCAACCGCTCCAGACCCTGCAAGCCATTGAGGATGATGTCGGTTTGCGGCGCGGAGCGCTGGCCGGTCCGCTCGATCGTGCGGATTCGCTGAGATAACTCGGCGATGATTTGTCGAGTCGCCATCGTCACAGTCTCCGAATCAATCCCACGAGCACGCCGCGAATCGTCACGTCCGCTGACACGCGGATCGGTTTCATCCGCTTGTTCTCTGGCTTGAGCAGCACGTGATCCTTGCGTTTGAAGAACCGCTTGAGCGTCGCCTCGCCGTCGACCTCGGCTGCCACGATCTCGCCGTCCGTGCAGGTCTCTTGCAGCCGGATCACCGCGATGTCGCCGTCGAGAATGTGCGCGTCGATCATCGAGTTCCCCTTCACCCGCAGCCCGCGATGCGTGTCCGGGTCGTACTCCTCGCCCAGATCGATCAACTCCTGATCCTCGATCGCCTCGGCCAGCGCCCCGGCCGCGATACGTCCCATCAGCAACAGCCCCCGCTGCGGCGAAGCCCGAGCCGTCAACCGGATGTTCCGCGCCTGCAGAGCCTCACGCTGGATCACCCCTTGCTGCTCGAGCCGGTCGAGAATTCGCTGCACACTGAGCGTCGCCTTGTGCCCGACGTGCGCCGCGATCTCACGCAGTGTCGGCGACGGCCGTCCCTGGAGATGCTGCTCTTGCAGAAACCGCAGGACGTCCGCTTCGCTCAATGGATTGGTGGTCTGCATCCGACACGCTCCTGTCTAGACCCCAATCCAGCAACCCCACCAAGCTTGCCTCGGTGGTGACCGGGCTTTTGCACTATGGCGACCACGATTTCGAGTGACGCGCCGCGTATGCAAAAGCCTGAATCCACCGAGGCAAGCTCGGTGGGGTTTGCGAACATCGCTTGATTGAGGTCTAGGTGTCGGCAAAGGCTAGCAGACCGGATGAGTCTTTTGAATGCAAATGAATACAAAAATGAACCGAGACGAAAATGTGCGGTCTCCCATCACCGGTCCAGAACAGCGTGCCCGAAACCCGTCGCCCAGACCCTTGTGGCCTGGAGGATTCGTCCGGCAAGGGAACCATCCGACCCACAAGGGGTCGGGCTACAAACGCGAAATTTGCCGGAGCGTTTCATCACCCCGCTCAACCGCCGAGAAGCTGTGACGGTTATGCCGGTTCGTCGGCTGCGCATTGTTAATTTCCGTCAACGGCGACCGAGCCTTTTTTCCCGGAGCGACCGGTACTCCCGATAAGTCAGTCAGCTTGATCGTCGTTTGCAACCAATCGGCGTCTCGCGACAACTTAGATTCAAGCCGCGAAAGGCTTCGCGGCAGACAGCATTCAGGGCGAAGGGACTCGCGACATGATCAATTTGCGGAAGCATCTGGCGTGGCTGTGCTCGGCCAGTGTGTGGTGCGGTACGGCGACTTACGGTGTCGAGCCAATGGCTCCCGCCAACACTGAGGAGCAAGAGCCAGCACGATTGCGGACCGCATCGGAAGCTCCGGCTTTGGGAATTCGCCCGGTCGATCCAGCCGACTATTGGCAGCGGTTGGAGCGCGCTGAAGCTCAGATCGCCGAGTTACAGTCGCAGAATCAAACGCTGCGCGAATCACAGTCGCCGGTCCAACAAGCCGGCTTCAATCCGTTGCACATGGCTCCGCTGTTCTTCGCTCACGATCCCGAAATCGGCATCGTCCGCGAACAGACTCTTTCGACATCATCGTTGATGGAAGCTCCCAAAGATCCGTCGAAGCCAGAAGCTCCCAAGCCCAAGAAATGGTTCGACAAGCTCAGCATTCGAGGCTACGCCCAGTTCCGCCTCAACGAAGAAACGCACCTCGAAGAGGACTCCGCGCCGGCGCAATACGTCGCCGATCGGTCGCTTTCAGATAATCAGAACTTTCTGATTCGTCGTGCCCGCGTGATTATCTCCGGCGACGTTCACGAACGCGTTTACGTCTATTTGCAGACAGACTTCGCTTCGTCAGGAGCCGATCCGAACAACCAGTTCGCTCAGATTCGCGACTGGTATGCGGACTACTACCTCGACGACTGCAAAGAGCTCCGCATCCGAGTGGGACAGTCGAAGATTCCCTACGGCTGGGAAAACCTGCAATCCAGCTCAAACCGAATTCCGCTGGATCGCCATGATGCGTTCAACAGCGGAACTAAGAATGAGCGTGATCTGGGTGTCTTCTTCTATTACACGCCAACGTGGGCACAGGACTTTTTCAAAGACGTGCTGGAGAAGGGCCTCAAAGGCTCTGGCAACTACGGCTTGTTTGGCATCGGGTTGTATAACGGCCAAGGTGGTTCGCTGATCGAGGTCAATGATGGCGTGCATCTCGCGGCACGAATGACTCTGCCTCTGACGTTCGATAACGGACAGTACATGGAAATCGGCATTCAGGGCTACACGGGTGAGTACGCCGTGACGGGCGCAGTGATCGACCCGCCCGCAGCAGCGGTAGGAACCCCCGATGGAACGGTCACAGTGAACGGAGTCGGTTCGGCGGCCGGGATCCCCGCCAATGCTGACCGTGCAGGATGGAAAGATGAACGGCTCGGTGGTTCGTTCATCTGGTATCCGCAGCCGTTCGGGTTCCAAACGGAATGGACGGTCGGTCGTGGCCCCGCATTGAACGCCACTCAAACTTCAATCGAAGAGCGAGCGTTGTACGGCGGATATGCCATGTTGCTCTACAAGCACGACACCGAATGCTGGGGGACGTGGTTCCCGTTCGCGCGATACCAGTACTTCCAGGGTGGCTACAAATCCGAACGCAACGCGCCGTACTGCAAAGTCAACGAGTGGGAATTCGGCACCGAATGGCAAATCAATCCTGCGGCAGAGTTGACACTGTCCTACCTTATCACCGACCGCACTAACACCACCGCTAACAACACGGGCAACACGGCAGCGCCAGCAATAGGACCCTTTCCTGTGTCTTACGGTCAGTTCGACGGCCAAGCGATTCGGTTGCAGTTCCAGGTCAATTACTGACAGATACGTTCGATCAACTCAAAAACAAAAAGACCTCGCGAGCCACACATGGTTGTGCGCGGCTCGCGAGGTTCTTCATTTCTCGGGTCGGATGAATCCAGAAAACTACTCACCACCGGCAGCGGCGGTGGCGGGTTGAGTCGCCGCAGGTGTGCCACTTTTCGCCACGGCTTCGACTTCGCGAAGCACTCGCTGAGCATTGCCACCGAGCACTTTCTGAATCTGCTCGTGCGAATAGCCGCGGTTCAGCATCTCTTGCGTGAGGTGCGGGAAGCAGGACACGTCCTCCAGGTTCTGCGGGAGGCTCACGACACCGTCGAAGTTCGAGCCGAGTCCGACGTGGTCGAAGCCAGCCACTTTGCCGATGTGGTCAATGTGATCGACGACATCCTTCACGCCGGTCGTCGGCAGCGGATGCTCCTTCAGCCACGCCACGAGTGCGACTTGGAATTGGTCGTCGGTCTTGAACGACTTGCGGAGGTCGGCGGCGGCTTTTGTCCGCTTCTCGTAGGCTTTGACGGTCTCGGCCGTGAGGAAGCCCGAATAGAAGTTGACCATCACGACACCGCCGTTTTTCGCGACCACTTTCAGGACGTCGTCCGAAACATTGCGCGGGTGCGGAGCCAGCTTGTGTGCTCCGGTGTGCGAGAAGATCACTGGAGCTTTGCTGATCATCAGCGTGTCCAGCGCGGTTTCTTCCGAGGCGTGTGACAAGTCGATGACCATTCCAAGCCGATTCATCTCGGCCACAACTTGCTCACCGAATTTCGCGAGGCCCTTGTGCTTGGCCTTGTCGAGCGCGGCGTCGGCCCAGTCAGTCGTGTCGTCGTGAGTGAGTGCCAAGCAGCGTGCTCCGGCTTTGAAGTACGTTTGCAACACGACCAGCGAACTTTCGATCGCGTTGCCCCCTTCGACGGCAATCAGCGCAGAGACTTTGTTGGCCTTGTGAATGCGGTCGAGATCAGCCGTCGAACCGGCCCACTCCATCGCGTCCGAGTGGCGTTTCACGAGCCGAGTGATCTGGTCGATTTGCTCCAGCGTCTCACGGACGGCCGTCCCCTTTTTCACGCTGTCGGCGGAAACGTAGGTCGCGAAGAACTCAGCCCCCACACCGCCGCGACGCAAGCGTGGGATGTCCGTGTGCAACTTCGACTGCGAAGCATTCAGATCAATCGAGTCCGCCGTCAGGTCTGGTCGTTTGCGAAGCTGCATCGCCAAGTTGTTGTGCCCGTCGAACACAAACGACTGACGGTGCAGCGTCAGTGCCTCGTCCGTCATCCGAGTTGGCTCAGCAGCCATCCCGATGACACTGCTCAAAACGACGCCGCTCAGCAGTGCAAGCGGACGAGATCGGCTCACCAAATCGCCAAAACTTTGGATCATCACAACGCCCCTGTTTCGTTGTGGAAGCCCGCCCTTCGTGCCGTCGCGCGCGCAACGTCTTCGAACAAAGACCGGACTTCGCATGACGGGATTTTGGGTCGCTTTGTTAGCTTTCCATGAAGGCTTCGTGAGGACTTCAAGTAGGCCGTGGCCGACGCTGCTAGCGTCGGAGGCGGATGCTGGCAGCATCCGCCACGGCTGTTAAACCTTGCCGGTTATGACGATCGGGAGGCGGCAGGAACCTTAAAACCGCTTCATCCGGCAGAGTTTCGTTCGTCGGAACAACCGGCACGTCCGATTCCTTGAGAAGACTCGACGACTCCGTCTTGAGGCAAGGAATCCGGGAATGAGCAAACTGAGGCGACTTTTGGCCGGTGCCTGTTGGGCAACTTTATGGAGCAGTTCGCTGCTGAATGCGGAGCCGCCAAATCCTCTTGCTGTCCAAAGCCCGACCGAGGTCAGCGATGTCACGCAGCGGTTGGACCAGTTGCAGCAACGGCTCGAACGCCTGGAGGCGGAGAACGGGCAGCTCAAGCAGTCGCTGTTTGAGTCTCAGAAGGAAATGCCCCACGGAGTCACTCCGGCCAGCATCGAGCTATGGAATGCCGACACCGCTTGTCCCGCCGAGTGTCAGTGTCCGGTGTGCGCGGCGGCGAAGGACGGCAAGGGGGATTGGAAGACCGGTTGGAATCACGGCATCGAGTGGATCTCGCCAGACAAGGCTTTCAAAGTCCACATCGGCGGGCGAACGCAATTCGATAGTGTGTGGTACGGACAAGCGACCAGCGCGCTGGTCGGCACCGGAGGCATCTCGGGAGGCCCTCACGATCAGGATGCCGTCGCGTTCCGTCGTGCTCGGTTGCAGGCGACGGGCACGATCTACGAAACGATCGACTACCTGTTGGAGTTCGACTTCGTGAACTCCACGAACCGCGAGTCTGCCGCAGGCACGAACACCGAGGCCAACACGATCAACGTCTCGGCACCGACCGATGTCTGGCTTCAATTCAAAGAGATCCCCGGTATCGGCACATTGCGAATCGGCAACATCAAGGAACCGATCGGCTTTGAACACAGCACCAGCAGCCGCTTCCTGAATTTCATGGAACGGTCGTACTTGCAAGACCTCTTTGCCGGGCCGTTCAACAATGGATTCAGTCCGGGCGTGATGATCTTCAACAACTGGGCCGAGCAACGGGGCACCTGGTGGTTGGGTTGCTTCAAGAACGGCGGAAACATTTTTGGCTACGACGTTGGAAACGGCGAGTACGCGGCGACGGGGCGCGTGACCTACACGCCCATCTTCGACGAACACGAGCATCAAGTCTTGCACATCGGCTTGGCAGGTAGTGCTCGTGATCCCGATGCCGATGCAATTCGCTTTCGCACGCGATCGCTGCGAAACGGGCCTGGCAATCTGGCGACCGTCTTCGCCGACACGGGCTCGTTCACCACGACGCACCAATGGCAGGCCGGTGTCGAAGCGGCAGGAGTCTGGGGACCGCTGTCGATGCAAGCGGAATGGATCGGCTCGTGGTCTGAGGATGCTGTCTCGTTGGCCGGCAGCAAAGCAACCGTCGCCGCCGACACGCCGCTCGGCACGGTTTTTACGAACGGCTACTACGCCGAGGTGCATTACTTCCTGACCGGAGAGTCTCGCGAATACGACCGCAAGAACGCAGCCTTCGGCCGAGTCGTGCCGCTTCAGAACTTTCGCTGGAAAGACGGTTGCTTGGAGCCGGGAGCCTGGCAGTTGGCGTTCCGCTACGGAAACTGTGACTTGCAAGACGGCGCGCTGAATGGCGGACAACTCCAAGAGTACGTCGCCGGCGTCAACTGGTTCCTGAATCCGAACACAAAGGTTCAATGGAACTACGTCTGCACCGAGCGCGACTCCTCCATCGACGGAGTTGATGACGGTCTGATTCACGGCTTCGGCATGCGACTGGCGCACGACTTCTAAGTTTCGAGGCGTGACGCCGGCATATCACCAAGCCAGCTTCCGCACGGCGTTCGATTGGTCATCGGTTCATGTCTTGCAGTCGTGGCGGTGACAGATTCACCGACTCACTTCTTTCGCTCGCGGAGGATGTTGTCGACTTGCTGCATGAAGTCGCGGACGTCCTGGAACTCGCGATAGACCGACGCGAACCGGACGAAGGCGACGTGGTCCAGCGCCCGCAGGCGGTTGAAGACTTTTTCGCCGATGTAGCGGGAGGGGACTTCCCGCTCGAAGTTGTCGGTCACGTCGGATTCGACGTCGCGGACGAGTTCGTCAATTTGCTCGGCACTGATCGGCCGCTTGAAGCAGGCTTTCTCCAGGCCGAGACGGAGCTTCTCGCGGTTGTACGGAACTCGCGAGCCGTCCTTTTTGATGACCTTCATCGGCGATTCTTCGACCCGCTCGTGGGTCGTGAAGCGGCGGCGGCATTTGAGGCACTCACGGCGGCGGCGAATCACGAACGAATCGCTCATGCGCGTGTCGATAACCTTGGTTTCGTCGTGCCGGCAAAAGACGCACATCATGGGAGTGACTCCATTCCCCAACCTGCTGGCCAGCCAAGGCGTTCTGGTTGCAATGCCCCCACGCGCCTCCTAAACTCCCGCCCCGCTTGCGGTCGGCCGATTTCAATTTATACGGCCCGCCGCAGTGACTGACAAACCTGCCCGAATTGAATTGCTGAAAGATCCAAGGAGTTGCGACGTGGCGATGCACAATAGTTTGCGGCGAAAAAGCAATATGGCTCGCCGCCGAAGTGTCCTCTCTCGTGAAGAGCGCATTCTTCAGATGAAAGTGGACGAGAAGTGGATCGACGGTCGCAGTCCTTTCGCTCTGCCAAAGACGCGAGTTGCCATTCAGACCGTCGGCAGGAAGAAGAAGAAGGAAAAGAAGGAAGAAGAGGGAGCCGCTGCTGCTCCGGCTGCTGGGGCGAAGGCTGCTGGAGGGAAGGCCGCTCCGGCCGCCAAGGCCGCTCCGGCTGCCAAGAGCAAGAAGTAGTTGTTGGCTCCGTGTTGCGTCAGTTTACGCCCGTACCAATTGGTGCGGGCGTTTGTTTTGAGGGACGGATTCTGGTCGCCCTTGGTCGATGCCTCATGCACGCTGCGGCGGAACAACTCGAATCCACTTCTCTGCGGCTCCGATTGAAGGATCGGCTGCGAGATTTCGCCGGCTCTTTCTTTCGAGCACGTGTCCGCCGCGAGTCGCGACGTTTTCACCTCGCGACGCAGGATTGCCAGCAGTCTCAGCGGGAAGTGCTTCGGAGACTACTGGCTCTGAATGCCGCCAGCCGATTCAGCCACGAGCACGGGCTGACGGCACCGCTCACTCCGCAGGAATTTCGATCGCGGTTGCCGATCACTGACTTCGAATACTTTCGGCCGTACATCGAACGGTTGAAGGTCGGTGACACTCAAGCATTGCTTGGTCCTGAGAACAAACTGCTGATGTTCACGCTCAGCAGCGGCACGACCGCGGAATCGAAATTCATTCCGGTCACCAAGCAATTCCTGAACGACTATCGTCGCGGCTGGCAAATCTGGGCCGTGCATGCCTACGACATGCGTCCGGGGATGAATCACAAAAACATTCTGCAAGTCACCAGTGATTACAACCGCTTTCGGACTCCGGCCGGGACGCCCTGCGGCAACATCAGCGGTTTGGCGGTCGCCATGCAGGGGCCCGTCGTGCGGTTGATGTACACGATTCCGTTTATCGTCTCGAAAATCGAAGACCCACTGGCCAAGTATTACATGATCATGCGGCTCGCCTTGGCGGACGACAACGTGGGGATCATCACTACGGCGAACCCCAGCACGGTCCTGCAACTCGCAAAGCTGGCGGATGCCGAAAAGGAATCGCTGATCCGTGACATTGCCGATGGCACGCTGTCGGAAAGGTTCGCGATCAATCCGGAAGTGCGGCGAGCGCTCAATCGGCGATTGTCGCGACGCCGGCCGCAGCGAGCGCGACAACTCGAAGCGCTCGCGGCCAAGTCCGGTGTGCTGCGGCTGAGCGAAGTCTGGCCTCGGTTCGAACAACTCGCCGTCTGGATGGGAGGCAGTTGCGGAGCATACCTGCCGTCCCTGCGGCAGCAGTTTGGAGGCGACATTCCGATCCGCGACCATGGCCTGCATGCCAGCGAAGGCCGGATGACGATCCCGTTCGACGAGGAATCTTCCGACGGAGTTCTTGAAGTCAACTCGCACTACTTCGAGTTCATCCCCGAAGCCGAACATGGTTCGCCGAAGCCAACCATCCTGGAAGCTCACGAGCTGATTCCGGATCACGACTACTACATTCTGTTGACGACTTCCTCCGGGTTCTACCGCTACGACATCTGCGACGTCGTGCGTTGCACCGGCTTCGCCGGGACGACTCCGGTCCTGCGGTTCCTCCACAAAGGGGCGTACATCTCGAACCTCACCGGCGAGAAGGTTTCGGAATCGCAGGCCGTCGACGCGGTGCGTCATGCGTTGGACGCGAATCAGCATCGAGTCAATTACTTCACGCTGACGCCGGTCTGGGGCGAGCCTCCGTATTATCAGTTGCTACTGGAAGCTGGTGACGCTCCAACAACGGAATTGGCGGAACGTCTGGCCGACGCGACCGACGCCAAGCTGCGAGAAATCAACTTCGAGTACCAAGAGAAGCGCTCAACCGGTCGACTGGGTCCGCTGCGAGTCACGCGTCTGCAACCGGGAAGTTGGCGACGATTCGTCGAGCAACGCCAAATGCGACTCGGTGGCAGCGTTGAGCAGTACAAACATCCCTGCCTGATGCCAGACCTTGAAGCCGTCGCCCGCGCGTTTGCTGGCCAGACGCTGCCGTAGAGTTTGCCTGACAATTCCAATGTCGGTTTGCCGAGTCCAATGCCACTCGGCTTGTGAACTTTGCGGGAATTCGTGCTGTGGCGATTGAAAAGTCAATCGCGCGTTCTATCGTGATGCCTTCGCCGGAAGTCATTCGGGACTTCCGGCATCACAGGCCGCTCGGCCAACTCACTTCGGAAACCACGCGGGCCAACGCGCAGGTCGGTTTTTCTTTTCCCTTTCATCAAGGAGACCACCATGTCCACCACCCCCGAATTGGAACAACTCACCGCTCGGCTGGATGAGTTGCAACGTCGCACGACAGGGCTGACTACTGCACTCGAACGATCACGCAGTTCGCGACGGATGATCATGCTCGCGTTTCTCGCCTTTGTGGTCGTGGCCTTGATGGGTTTTTATTCGCTGGGCAACCGAATTCAGAGCGCGGAGTACCAGCAGCGGTTGATCGCCGAACTTCAAAAGTCGGTCGCCAGCAATCAGGACAGTTTCGCGAGCGAAGCGCAAAAGCTCGTGGAAGGTGCCGCCCCGGTGATTCAGACCGCATTTAGCGAACAGGCCTCGAAGGACATGCCGCTGTTCATGCGGGTCATCGACACGCAACGAACAGAGATGGTCAATTCGCTCACCGATCAGATGACAAAGAAGCTTGAAGGGCATCATCACGAATTGGTGCGTCGCCACGAGAAGCTCTTCAAAGAGGAATTCCCGACGGTCCAGAACGCGGAAGTTCGCGAGCGCATGGTCGGCAACATTTGCCTGGCCTTTGATCGCCTGGTGAAGAAGTACTATGTCGATGAGTTCACACGGGAATTGAAGTCGATGGAAACGGCCTGGGAAGACTTCCCGCTGGCCGATCAGCCGGTCAAGGGAGAACCGTCGCTCGAAGAGCAATTGAAGGGATCATTGATGGACTTGTTCGCGATCACGGTTTCGCGCAGTCGCAATGCCCCCGTCCCCGCCAAATGAGTGTCGCTGGATTGTTCTTCGGATGGAATTCTTCCCTTTGATTGAAAGGCTCAACCATGAGTACTCCCAGTATGCCTGCGGCAACGCTGTTCGACCGCATGACTCAACTGACTCAGCAGATTTCCCGCCACGAGTCGGCCATCAGCCGCTCGTCACGCTTTACGAACATCATCGGCGCGATCGCGCTCGTCGCGCTGTCCATCTATTTTTACTTTGGCTACACGATGATCGCTGGCTTATTGGAGCCTGAAATGCTGGTTCCCTACGGAGCCAGAATGTTGGAAGACCGCTTGCCGGAAGCGCGCAAAGCCTTGGTCAAACAGATCGCTGACTCCGCGCCCGCCTGGGCCAAGGAAGCGAGCTTACAAGCTCGCAAAGAGATTCCCAGTTTACGCGGCAAGCTGGAAAGCTATGTCTTGTCCAACACCGATCAGGTGCTGGACAAGGTCTCGACACTGACTGAGGACCAATTCCGCAAGGCTCTCCGCGACAACCGTGAACTCGTTGAAAGCGGATTCAAGGAACTGTCCAGCAACGACAAGCTCTCCGATGCGACCTTGACCGCAATGGTCAATGCACTGGAACAAGAATTGAAATCCGACATGAAGTCTCAGGCGAAAGACGTGCTGGAGACATTGCAGTATCTCTCGGAACGAGTCCAACGTTTGTCGGCCGGCAAAAGTCTCGATGAGCAAGAACGCTACATGCGTCAGATTCTGATGATCGCGCGCCGCATGCGAGACACGACGGCCGACGACACGCCGATCCAGTCGCCGGAGGTGAAGAGCGACGAACCCGTCTCGGAAAAGGGAGCCACCGACAAGCCCGAGGCGAACTCCGCCGAGGATGCGAAGTCCTCCACGAAAGAGCAGAAGCCCGAAGCCAAAAGCGGAGACGAAGCGAAATAGTGGAACTCCAAATCACCAAGGGGCCGAACGTTGTTCTGCCCTGTGGTGGTTGGAACTATCGCCCCAGCTCATCCGCGAGCTTGCCGGCGTCGTAAATCTTCCGCATCGCCTCCAGCATCCCGGCCGAGTGAACCGAGATCGACCGGCCACCGACATCCGACGAATGCCGGAACTCATTGGCGAGCGCGGGAATGTTGGAATCGAAAATCAGCCCGACGACTTCGCCGGCTCGATTCACGACTGGACTGCCGCTGTTGCCGCCGACCCCGTCCGCCGTTCCGGCGAAGTTCAACGGCGTCGCAAGTTCGAGCTTCGCTTTTCGATCGTGCCACGAGCGCGGCAGCTTCCACGGTTCTTGACTGCCGTGAGACGCTTCGTGCTCGAAGGCTTCGGCCATCGTTGTCCACGCGGAAATCTTCGTGTCGCCGTCGTCGATTCCTTTCACCGTTCCGAACGCCAGTCGCAGCGTGAACGTCGCATCGGGATAGACCGACGTACCGAACTTCGCAAACCGCAACTTGGCAATCTCGCCATAAGCCTGCCGCTCCGACTCTTCGACGGAAGTTTCAAACTCTTTGCGAATCAACCGCGCTCGCTCGTCGATGTCGCGAGCGAGCACGATCATCGAGTCGGTCGATAACTCGATGCCCTTCCAACCTCCGGCCTCGATCCGCTTGCGTTCATCGACGTCTTTGAGCTTCGTGCCGTTGACCAGTTCCGCCGCTCGCGCGACCGGCCCTTTGCCGGCCAGCGCCTTTTGCAAAACATCTGGCTCGTGCTGGAGTTCCTCCAGCAACAACGCGAGCGAGTCCGTCAACTTGGCTCGTTCGAGGTCTTCATAGATTGGTGCCGGCGAGAAGACTTTTCGCTTGAGCGATTCGCGGCCGGAGTCGCGGTACTCGGCCAGGCGCTTCTCGTTCGGCTTCTCATCCTCGGCCGCCATCCTGACCAGCGACCGCGCGATGCCAAACAGGTCCGAGTAAAACCCCGCTCCCGTTTCGAGCAGCATGTGCCGTTTGAAAAGATGCGCGTGATGCTCGTTCGCAGCGGCGATGCGATCCCAAGGATCGTGGGGCAGGTTTCCAACCTGCCCTGACCTGCCGGGCAGGTTGGAAACCTGCCCCACGGAACCGCCGAACCGCAGTTCGACCTCCGCTGCACGCTTTGAATCGAACAACCGCGGGTCGTGCAGCGATTGCATCTGGCCAACCGACCGCTTGCGGCTGTTCTGCACGCCAAACAAATCCTTCTTGGCTCGCCGAGCGAACTCCTCGCCGTCGGCGGCGAATTGTTGCAGCAGGATTTCGCGGCGACGCAGCAGGTTCACCAACGCGGGAAAGCGAATGTCTCGCTGGAACTTCAACGCATCGACCGTCAGCAACCGGCTGGTACGAGCCGGATGACCCGAAACGAAAATGAGTTCGCCGTCCGCCGCTCCCTTCGCGGACCACTTCAAAAAATGTTCGATCTTGACCGGCTGGCCGTTCTCGTAGACGCGAAAAAGCGCCATGTCGAGATCGTGCCGAGGAAACTCGAAGTTGTCGGCGTCACCGCCGAAGAACGCAATCGAAAACTCCGGCGCGAAGGCCAGTCGCACGTCGGTGTATTTCTTGTAGCGGTAGAGGTGATACGCCCCGCCTTGAAACAGCGTGACGACGTCGCTGCGGAGTTTGGTCTGCTCGGTCGATTCCTTTTCGATGGTCGCGATCGCCGCGTGCCGCGCGGCTTGGGCCTTGTCCGCCGGTTCCGCCGCGACCGCTTTGTTGATGCGGTCGGTGACATCCACGATCTCGACGAGCTGATTGAGTTCCAAATCTGGAGCGGGGACTTCGTCGGCGTTTGTCTTCGCCAGAAAGCCGTCGCGGTAATAGTTGTGCTCGGCGGTAGAAATCTTTGCGAGCGTATCGGCCGCGACATGATGATTGGTCAGCACAAGTCCGGTGCTCGACACAAACGATCCCGATCCGCCGGAATTGAACCGCACTGACGAACGCATCAAATGCTCCGCCCATCCGGCCGGAGGCTCGAAGCCGTATCGTTCCTTCAAAATCTTCGTCGGCAGTTGGTTGTAAACCCACATGCCTTCGTCAGCAGATGCGTGGCCAAAGGCCAGGGCCACAATCAGCAACCAACCGAAATCAAAACTACTTGAAAGCTTTCGCATCGATGAAAATCCTTGTCGATCGGTAGAAATCCAACGAAAAAGGGCAGGCGATTCGCCTGCCCCATGAGTTCGCAAATTGGCCACTACCCGCCGTCGATCGAATTGGTGATAGCGTTCTTCGGGCTGGGGGGCAGGTTGAAGACGTCTCCGGGGAACAGATCCACGAGGAAGTCCACGATGTCCCGCACCGAGAGCACTCCCACGGGCTTGTTCCCGTCAACGATGGGGATGTGGCGATAGCCGCCGACGCTCATCTTGTTGAGCGCGAAGGCGATGCTGTCTTCGGGTTCCAGGGTTTCAGGATTGGGAGTCATCACCGATTCCACCGGGACCGTGTGGCTGTCGGCGCGAAAGAAGTCTTTGGTCAGCACGTCACGCTCGGTGAAGATGCCGATCAATTTGCCATCTTTTTCCACGAGCACGCAGCCGGTGTGATGGTCGTTCATATTCTTGACGGCGTCGGCCACGCTGGACGTGGAACAGACCAGAATGGGATCGCGCAGCGGCAGATCGCTGATGGGAGTTTCGAGGATCGCTCCGCGAATGCGTTGCTGATCATCGTAGGCGTCGTCGAATTCGCTCATGTTCATGAAAGACCTCCGGGTAACGAAGAGGGAACGCAGATTTCGAGCGCATCGCAGGCAACCGAATGGTCAACAAGGCGGTCGCAGATGTGAACCGCCTTGGCCTACCGCGAGGCACAGTGCCATCACGAGTTTCGGTTGTCAAGTAGTACGAGTGGGCTTGAGCGAACACTCGTGGTACAGATTGGCGAGCGGGGGATGTGAATCCCCCGAGGATTTTGGCGGGATCACTCGGAGGACTGACGTCCCCCGCTCGCCAATCGATTCCACGACCAGCGAACGCTCGTGGCACTCCCGGACGGGCATTATCATCCCAACGAAGTTTTGCCTGTTGGGGATTTTGGCATCTGTTGTGAAATCAGGTCGCTCCATGCTGGATCAAGCCGCATTGAAGATTGCTCAGCAGCGGCTGCGAGCGGTGTACGATCCACAGCGGTTTCGAGCAGCAGCTCAGCAGTGGGGAGAACTGCTCGCATCGCACCTGGAGCGTGTTCAGCAGCGAGAGACTCGCGTGCTCAATTGGGCGGAACCGGTGGCCAACATTGCCGAGGCCGAGCGTTGGCTGGATGAGGTCGAGGTGACTGGAGCAGCAAGTCGGACGACGTCAAACGCTGCTGGCTCCCTCACCCCGGCCCTCTCCCAGGGGGAGAGGGAGGAAAGCACCGACTCTCAGCGGTTTGCGAAGATTGTGCGGCAGATGCTCGACCGCGGGCACAATCTGCATCATCCGCGGTACATCGGCCATCAGGTGCCCGCTCCGGTGCCGATTGCTGGGTTGTTCGATGCGGTTGGTTCTGTCACCAACCAAGTGATGGCGATCTACGAGATGGGTCCGTGGGCCACCGCTGTCGAGCGTGCCTTGGTCAATCGGCTGGGCGAGCAGATCGGCTGGCAGCGCGATTCGTTCGCGGGATTAGTGACGCACGGCGGATCGCTGGGGAATCTGACCGGCTTGCTGACGGCAAGAAACGTCGCATTGGGCGGATCGTGGGAAGAGGGCGTTGCAAACGACGGTGCAAAACCGGTCATCGTCGTTCAAGGGGATGCGCACTACTCGGTCGCGCGAGCGGCGGGCGTCATCGGACTCGGCACGAAGCAAGTCTTGCGAGCCGCGCTCGATGAGCGACGGAAGCTCGATCCGCAAAAGCTTGATGAGCAACTGACTGAGTTGATCGCACAAGGACATCGCGTCGTCGCGGTCTCGGCCTGCGCGTGCGCGACGCCGATCGGAGCATTCGATCCGCTTCGCGACGTCGCCGCCGTCTGCCGAAAGCACGGCGTGTGGATGCACGTCGATGCGGCTCACGGCGGAGCGGCGTTGTTCAGCCGGCGGTATCGGCATCTGCTTGACGGTGTGGATCAAGCCGACAGCGTCGTGTGGGACGCTCACAAGATGATGTTCATGCCGGCTCTGTGCGCCTTCGTGTTGTACCGCGACAAGCGGCATCGCTTTGAGACGTTCCGCCAGGAAGCTCCGTACCTCTTCGATCCGTCGGCTCCGGGCATGGCCGAGTACGACAGCGGGATGCTGACTTTGGAATGCACCAAACGAGCCGCCGCCTACGGCCTGTGGGGGACGTGGTCGCTCTTCGGCCAGCAACTCTTCGAGGACTTGGTCGATGTGACCTTCGACCTCGGCCGTGTCTTTTACGAGAAGCTGCTGGCTGCCGAAGACTTCGTTCCGTTGCACGAGCCGGAATGCAACATCGTCGCGTTTCGTCACGTCCCCGCCGCGATGAAGGCTGCACCACCAGAAGCGCTCGGTGCGTTTCAGCGTGAACTGCGTCGACGACTCATCGAATCCGGGCGGTTCTACATCGTGCAGACGAATCACGGCGGCGTCGGTGCGCTGCGAGTCACGATCATCAATCCATTGACGACGACAGAGGATCTCGACGAGTTGCTCGTCACGTTGCGTGAACTGGGTGCGGAGTTGTTGAAATCGGATCGTCCATGACCGACCAGCTTGCTGGAGCATTGCCCTCTGCAAATCTCTTCCGTCGGCTGTGGCCGGTGTTGAAGTGGGTGTTGTTCATGCTGGTAATCGCGTTCGTCGGACGCCGAGCGTGGCAGTTGTGGCGCGATGGCGATGTCGGTTCAGTGACGATCCACTGGCCGTGGCTGCTGGCGGCGAGCGTGTTGTACCTCGTCGGCTGGTTGCCATCGGTGTTGTTGTGGCATCGACTGATTCATGGCTTGGGTGGCACGTCGAGCCGCTGGGACGTCGCGCGTGCATACTTCGCCGGGCACTTGGCGAAGTACATCCCCGGCAAGGCGTCGGTGCTGTTGGTCCGAGCGGGAATGCTGGCCGACCGAGGTTGCCGACCGAGCGTCTCGGCATTGACCTCGACGTATGAAGTGCTCGTGTGCATGGGAGTCGGCGCGGCGGTCGGGCTGACGATGGCTCCGGTCGTCTGGCCGAAGTCGGTGATCGACGGCTTGCCGTCCGCGATTCGTCCGGCCTTTGGGCATCCGCTGCTCTTCGGCATGGGCGTGGTTGTCATCTGCGTCATTCTGGTGCCGTTCGTCGCGCGAGTGCTCGGCCTGATCGCCCGCAGGTTGACACCGCCGGTTGTCACCTTGTCACCCGGTCACCTTGTCACTCCCTCAGAGACGAACAGCCCCACCGAACCGCCGCCGACTCAAATCGGCAGCGCATTCCTGCTCGGCTGGTGCTTCTTCTCGGTGACGACTTGGCTGGTCCACGGGCTGAGCTTGGGCTGCACATTGCGAGCAGTCGGAGTCCAAGCCCCGTTGTCGGATTGGCTGATCTGGACAGGCGACGTTTCGTCAGCATCGTTCTTGGGATTCGCGGCGATGTTCGCACCCGGCGGGTTGGGAGTTCGCGAGGCCGCGCTGTTGGAGTTGCTGACTTCTCAACCGGGAATCAGCCAATCTCAGGCAGTGGCAGCGACCGTGCTGTTGCGGGCCGCGTGGCTGGTGGCTGAAATCATCGCGGCCGTTGGATTGTCTTGGAGATTCCGTCGGCATGACGGCCCCACCGTAGAATGGATGCCTACGTCCGTTCCGAAATGATCGCAGCTTTTGACAGAACGGACGTAGGCGTCCGTTCTACGACTTCTGGAGCCACGCATGCCTGCCGCACATCACGTCATCACCGACGTCGCTCGCCAAATCTGGCACGACGACTTTGAATTGTCGGGAGCCACGCTGCCGCTCAATGGCTCGACGAATTGGGCCGTGCGTCAACGACGGCTGCGCGGAGGGCTGTCCGACGGCGTGGATGTTGTCGAGATCGACAACGGCGCGCTGAAATTGGAAGTGCTGCCGACTCGTGGCATGGGCGTGTGGCGCGGCAACTTCCAGGGCATTCCGATCGGCTGGGACTCACCGGTGAAGATGCCGGTGCATCCGGCCTTCGTGAATCAGACGGAGCGTGGCGGTCTCGGCTGGCTGGCGGGCTTCAACGAGTTGATCTGTCGCTGCGGCCTCTCGTTCATGGGACCACCGGGTTGCGATGACGACTTCGAGGACCATCCGATCCTGGGCGAGCTAACTCTCCACGGCAAGATCGCAAACCTGCCGGCTCATCGCGTTGAGGCGACAGTCGATTCCGACCAACCGGGCAGCATCGCGGTGACGGGCGTCGTCGATGAGTGCTCGATGTTCGGCCCGTGCCTGCGACTGACTTCGACCATCGAGACCACGGTCGGTTCGAATCGCTTCACGATCAGCGACGAGGTCAGCAACCTGTCCGCGAAGCACGCCGAGTTCGAGATGCTGTACCACACGAACATCGGCCGCCCGTTCCTCGAAGCTGGCTCGAGGTTCTTGGCTGCGGCACGCGAAGTCAGTCCCCGCGATGCTCGCGCGGCCGAAGGTGTCGATACTTACGACAAGTACGTCGCTCCCGATGCCGGCTATGCCGAGCAAGCGTACTACTTCCGGCTGATCGGCGATGCTCAACAGCGCGGCCTGGCCGTGTTGCGAAACGCAGCCGGCGATCTCGCGCTGAGCCTCCGCATGCCGCTGGCCGAGTTACCCTGCTTCACGCTTTGGAAAAACACCGCCGCCGAAGCGGACGGCTATGTGACCGGCCTCGAACCCGGCACGAACTTCCCGAACCTGCGCAGCTTCGAGCGTGCTCACGGCCGCGTGCTCACATTGGCTCCCGGAGCCAGTCGCCAGATGTCGTTTGAATTGGCGATTCATCCGGACAAAACGTCGGTGCAACAAGTGGCAGAAGAAGTTCAAAGTTTGCAACGAGCCACGACCGTCGCGATGTCCTGGGAACCGTTGCGAGAGTACTCTCCAGCGGGCAAGTAGCACCGCCGACAGAGTTTGATTGAAGCCTGTGGGTTCGTTTGCCGACTCTATTGACGCGACTTGGGTGCGGACTAGAATCCCGCCCGCCTTTGCCCCACCAGATTTAAGATTCAAGGGGCCGTAGCTCAATTGGTTAGAGCGCCGGACTGTCGATCCGGAGGTTACGGGTTCGAGTCCCGCCGGCCTCGCTTGCTGAACGCTCGCCGTTACTTGTTGACGGCGAGCGTTTTTCGTTTGATGCCATGACGTTGCAGCCGAGAGAATTTTCGGAGTCGGCTTTGCTCGGAAATGCGTTCAAGGTGACAGCCGTTGACTGCAAAAGTCTCGAAAAGTCAGCGGTAGGTGTCACCGTTGGTGTCACGGACGGTGACATCAAAGTCTCGGCCCCAGCCGCCATGCGTTGCCGGTTCTCCGTGGGGTCGGACGTGACGGACATCGACGGCAGAGATTCAACCGCGCCTTGTATGTCCAGCATTCGCGGGTCCGTGTAGACGTTCATCGTCATGTCGATTTTGCTGTGACGCATCGCCGCTTGAGCCGTTCGCGGCGAGACTCCGGCCTTGGAGAGATTCGTGCCGAACGTGTGCCGCAAGGCGTGAACGTCGATCGTGCGGCCTCGGTCGTCACTCTTGGGGATGCCAGCCGCTTTCAAATCGCGGTCGAGAATCCGACAGAACGCTTTCGGGATCTTGAGCAGCCGCGTTGAGGCAGGGAGTTCCGCCGCGACCGCATCACGACGAAAGGCGAGCACGTCCGCCGAGCCGGCTCGGCAATCGGAGAGACTCGCCACCCACTCCCGCAGTTCGTCGGCCACATCGCGGCGAAGCGGGATCGAATTCCCTTGGCGATTCTTTTCGTCGGCCGCTTTCAACCGGACGTGCGGGAAGTCGCCGTCGAGGTCGAGTTGTCCGACCGTCAACGATGCGAGTTCACCGCGTCGCAGCCCGGTCGTGACGGCAACCTTGTAGGCCAACGCCCGTTCGATGCCGAGCCGCTCTTGCCGAGCCAGAAACGTCGGGTTGTCTTTCAGTCGATCCCGTGCAAGTTCGACAGCGGCGGGGAGTTCAGCGAACTTCAACGGCTTGAGCGTCCAAGTCGCACGGCTGCGTTTCTGCCGCGTCGCGGTGTCTTGGTCCGGTGTCTTGCTCGTCTCACGTCCGAACTCGGCCAACGGTCTCAGGCGAGCCACGATCAGCAGCTTCGACAACTCCGCCTCGGTCAGTGCTCGGCGTTGCCGGCGTTGGTCAGAGCGTTCGTCGGCTCGGTCGAGCTTCGTGAGCGGATTGATCGACAGTCGATCCCGTTCAATACACCAATTGAGAAAGCCGCGCATCGCCACCAAATAGGAATTGCGAGTCCGCGCCGCCATGCCGGGTTTCTCTTT
>CAMDPK010000091.1 GCA_945904015.1 Candidatus Kuenenia stuttgartensis
CGACATGAACGCGGCCAATTTCGAGAACTACGGCACGTTCAGCATTACGGCGGCCAACGCTCTGGTCCGTGATTTTGTGGTTTCGGGAGGGGAGTTCCACAACTACGGCAGCGTGCTAAATACCTCCGGACAGAATGCTCCCGGATTCAATCTGCCTTTCTTCAACTATGGCACGGTGGAATTGAGCAACAGCAACAGCGGTCTGGGATTCACCGGCGGCGGCACCAGCACGGCGGCTTTTCAGGGCGGCAGCGGTACGTTCTTGACCTTCGGCGGCCAGCACGAGTTCGAGCCAGGAACCAGTATTTCGGCCGACCGCGTGACCTTCACCGGCACCCCTTCGGTGGTTGTGGATGTTCCCTACACGGCGACTCTCAGCACGAGCGTCATCTATGGGGCCGTGTCGTTTGTCGATCCGGTGTCGAGCTTGGGCGACTTGACTGTCGTCGGCGGAACGGCATCGTTCGCGAATGCCGTGTCGAATGTTGGCGCTTTGAATATCAGTGGCGGCTCGCTGGTGGATTTCAGTCGGAGTGCGGCGGCGGGAGGTGCCACGAGCTATATCGTGCCGAGTCTGGTGGTGCAGAACTCGGAGCTCAGGGGCACGGATAGCTTTGTCGTGAACGGAGCCTTCAACTGGCAGAACGGCACGGTACGCGGCAACGGCGGCGCGACGATTACGACCTATGGTCCAGGCACGATCGACAATTTCAACCTGCTGGGGCGTACGCTGATCAACCACGGCGACATCACGTTGGCGAATTATATTCTCGACATCGACGGCGCGAATTTTGAGAACTATGGCACTGTCAGCTTTGCGGCGAGCAATGCGTTGATTCGTGGCTGGAATACGCTCGGCCCCGCAGCGACATTCAGCAACTACGGGACGGTGCGGAACACGTCGGGACGCAACGCACCGGGGTTCAGCCTGCCTTTCTTCAACTATGGCGGCGTGGAACTCAGCAACGCTGGAAGTGGGTTGGGCTTCACCGGCGGCGGTAGCAGCACGGCGGCTTTTCAGGGTGGCACCGGCACGTTCTTGACCTTCGGCGGAAACCACCAATTCTCAGCGACTGTCGAAATGGATGTGGACCGGGTCTCATTTGCTGGGTCGGTCGGACCTGAGCTGGCCGGTCGAAACACTCCTTTTGGCAATGCGAGCGTCAACGCACAGACTGAGATCACGATCAATCCTGGCACGACGCTCGATTTGCATCTGACGCCAAGCTTTTCAGCGACTGTGGGCGATGTGTTCACATTGATGGACAAGCAAGCGGCGGGGGCCATGAATGGCACGTTTGCGGGATTCGGAGAAGGGGCGACGCTCGCAGTTATGGGATACGAAGTCGTCATCAGTTATGTGGGCGGTGACGGCAACGATGTGACGCTGACGGTCACGGATGCTCCCAATTCTGCTCCGATGGCTGTCGATGATTCCGTGAGCACGGACGAAGAGCACGCAGTCACGTTTGACGTGCTCGCCAACGACACGGACGCTCAGGACAACATCGTCGCGAGCCTCACCGCGATTATCTCGTCACCCGCCCTTGGCACGTTGATCGACAACGGCGACGGCTCGTTCACGTTCGATCCGGCCGGGGCGTTGGAAACCTTGGCGACCGGTGAGTCGGCTCAGGTCAGCTTCGACTACGAGATCACGGACGCCTTCGGCGAAACGGACACGGCGACTGTCTTCATCACGATCAACGGAGTGAACGACGCGGCAGCAGTTGCGAATGCCGGCAACGTGTCGGCCAACGAAGGCCAGACTGCGACGAACTTCGGCACCTGGAGCGACATCGACGCCAGCGACGTGGTCATGCTGAGCGCTTCCATCGGCACGGTGACGAAGAATGCGAATGGGACTTGGGATTGGAGCTTCGACACCGTGGACGGCCCCGACGAGTCACAGTCGATCGTCATCACGGCCAACGACGGCCACGGCGGAATCACGACGACCAGCTTCGGGCTGACCGTCAATAACCTCGATCCCAACGCGGTTGATGACTCCTTCAGCGCGTCCGAGTGGGGCATCGCTCAGACGCTCGATCTGCTTGGCAACGACACCGATGCCGCCGGAGCCAACGATCCGCTGTCGATCACGGACGTGAACGCGACCGGCACCGTCGGCCTAGTGACGCTCACCAGCGGAGTGGTCAGCTACAGCCCGAACGGTCAGTTTGAATCGCTCGGAGTCGGTCAGACCGCGACCGACACCTTCACCTATTCGATCTCCGACGGTGATGGCGGCACCGACACGGCGACCGTCACTGTGACGATTAACGGCGAGAACGACGCCCCGGCCGTGGCAAATGCCGGCAATGTCCCGGTCAACGAAGGCCAGACCGCGACGAACTCCGGTGCCTGGAGCGACATTGATACCAGCGATGTGGTCACGCTGAGCGCCTCGGTCGGTTCCGTCACCAAGAATGCGAACGGAACTTGGAACTGGAGCTTCAACACGGCCGACGGCCCTCTCGACTCGCAAACGGTGACGATCACGGCCAATGACGGCCACGGTGGCGTGACCGACACCAGCTTTTCGTTGACCGTCAACAACATCTCACCGACGGCCAACGCCGATGCGGTCATGGTCGGGGAAGATGACAATGCGACAGTCATTGATGTCTTGGCGAATGACACAGACCCGGCGGGAACGAACGATCCGTTGTCGGTGAGCAGCGTCAACACGTCAGGGACTCGCGGCGCGGTGACGCTCAGCAGCGGGCAAGTCCGCTACGCGGCAGACAGTTTCTTTGAGGCGTTGGGAGCCGGCCAAACGGACATCGACTCGTTCGAGTACACGATCTCCGACGGTGACGACGGCAGTTCGACTGCGGTCGTCACCGTGACGATCACCGGGCAGAATGACGCACCGACTGCCAACGGCACTCTGGCCGATGTCACCGTCATTCAGAACGCGGCCAACACGGTGGTCAATCTGACTGGCAAGTTCAACGATGTGGATGCCAACGATTCGTTGACGATTACTGCTGTCAGTTCATCGAGCGGCCTGGTCACGGCCAGTGTGGCGGGCAGCTCGCTGGTTCTGGACTATCAAGCTCATCAAAGCGGCTCGGCAGTCATCACGGTCACGGCGATGGACGGATCTGGGACCACCGTCTCCTTGAGCTTCCACGTCACCGTGAAATCCGACGATGTTCTCGCCACCGGCTTGAACGCGGCGATTCAACAACTGGTGACGCAAGGCAAGATCACGTCCTCCAAGGCGAGCGAATGGAGCAAGAAGCTCGATTCAGCGTTGGCCTCGTATGACGACGGTCACGGCAACATCACAGCCGCCGTCAACAAACTGAACGCACTGAAGAACGACATCGCCGCACAAACCAAGGGCAACAAACCCACGCTCACGACGGCCGAGGCAAACCTCCTGTTTGGTCTGATCGACGAATTGGCGGATGCGATGACGGAGTAATCCGGCAAATCGCTTGGATCCAGTACGCGTCGCATCTCTCTGTCGCGGAACTCGTGAAAGTTCGGGGGCTGAATTCAGAGTCGTATTACCTGCAAGAACGATGACACTCCACCGAACCGCGAGGTCTTGGGAAAGATGACGCGGCACTCGTTCCTGCGACGACATTTTGGGGCGACGACCTCTTGCCCACGAGGCCGCCTTGACCGTCTTCGCCGATTGACCTGTAATCCCGCCGCGCCGCGGGGATTGCGGGCGTGCTCCGGGGAATGGATTCGCCGTGACGACGTTTGATCGGTACTTGTTGGGCCGCTTTTGGCATGTCTTCGGGATTGGCTTCTTCGCCACCGTGGGCTTGTTCGTCGTGTTCGACGGCTTCACGAACGTCGACGCTTTCCAAAGTCGTTCGGGCGGCGCGAACACGTTGGCGATGCTCGGCCGCATGGGACAATTCTACGCCTACCAGTCGCTGGTGATGTTCGAGCTGGTGGGGCCGATGCTGACGGTCATCTCGACGATGGTTGTCTTCGCTCTGCTGCACAAACATCGCGAGCTGAATCCGATGCTCTCGGCGGGCGTGCCGACGTTTCGGCTCGTTGTGCCGATGCTGATCGGGACGCTGATGGTGAATGGGCTGTTGATGCTCAATCAAGAATTGATCTTGCCGGCAGTCGCGGACGAACTGCTCAAGCCGATCGGCTCCGCCTCGCAAGACGTGCAGCGCGTGACTGCGCGGCGCGATTTTTCGTCGCATATTGAAATCGGTGGGGAGGGGCTGATCCTGACCGAGCGAAAACTGCTGCGGCCAGAGTTCCAATTGCCAGCACCGGAAATCAACGCGGAGGTCTTGACTCTGAGTGCCGACCACGCGGTCTATCACCGAAAAACAAAACAGCGACCGGCGGGCTGGCACCTGACGAACACGACTCCGGCGTTCAACGACTTGCGGCTCACGGGCACTGGTCGAAACCTGATCTTGCCTTTGGAAGATCCCACGGACGTCTTCGTTGTCACGAACATTGGCAGCGAGCAAATGTCTGGCTCGGCGGTGGCCTACCGCTATCAGTCGACGTGGGAGTTGGTCGAACGGCTGCGGAGTCCGACCTTCAGTGTGTTGACCTCACGGTCGCAGGTGCTGCACGTGCATGAACGAATCACTCGGCCGTTGTCGAATCTGCTCGTGGTGTGCCTGACAGTACCGCTGGTCTTGCGGCGTGAGAGCTTCTCGATCATCACGAATCTAGCGGTCTGCGTGGGAGTCATGATCTGCTTGATGGGGTTGGCTCAGGCCTGCAATTACCTCGGACGCATCAACTGGATGTCGCTCGATTTTGCCGCGTGGATGCCGATCATTTTCAGCGGAGGACTGGTGGCATGGTTTTCGGATCGAGTGCAAACCTAAGCCGTCGCATCGTCCTGCTCAGCGGATGGCTGATCGGTTGTGTTGGCTTTGTCGCAAACGCAGCCGAGACGACAACACCACTTGTCGACCGAGACCTCGTCGCCGCCGTCGAGTCCATCCGAGTCGAAGATCTCAAAACACACATCAGCACTCTGGCCAGCGATGCCTTGCAGGGACGTGAAGCGGGACGCACGGGTGGGCACGCAGCCAGCGCGTACCTGATGCAGCAGCTCCGCCGGCACGCGGTTGCTCCGGCCGCCGCTGACCAACAGTTCGCGCAAGAGTTCGCCGGCGGGATGCGCAACATCCTGGCGAGCGTGCCGGGACACGACGCTCAACTGCGCGACGAAGTCGTGATTGTCTGCGCTCACTTCGATCATGTCGGCTTCGGCACGCCACGCAACAGCCGCGGCCCGATCGGCTACGTTCACAACGGGGCCGACGACAATGCCAGCGGTGTCGCCAGTCTGTTGGAGATCGTCGAAGCCGTCCGCAAGCTGCCTCGTCCGCCACGCCGCACGCTGCTGTTTGCCTTCTGGGACGGCGAGGAAAAAGGACTGCTCGGATCGAAGCACTGGATCACCTCGCCGACTCGGCCGTTGAGCCAAATCAAGCTCGTTATCAACGCCGACATGATCGGCCGCTTGCGTCCGGAAGGGGTCGAGGTCACAGGCACACGCGCCGCCCGCGGATTGCGACACTTCGTTGCCGACGCCAACTCGGCGACGTTCGCGCCCCGTTTGCGGCTCGACTTCACCTGGGACATGCGAGCCGACAGCGACCATCATCCATTCTTCGCTGCCGGCATCCCCGCGCTGATGCTGCACACCGGCAAACACGACGATTACCACCGGCCCAGCGACGATGCCGACAAACTGAACTACGAAGGCACACAACAGCTCGCACGGCTGATGCTGCTGCTGGCTCTGCAAACCGCCGAAGCCGACGAACTGCCAGCGTTCCGAATCAAATCTCGCGGCGAAACCAAAGACCAGCAACGTCTGATCGAGCAACCGCTCCCCTCCCCTGCCCCACGCCTCGGCATCACTTGGAGCTCGCAACTTTCCGAGCAGCGCATCGTTGAAATCATTCAGATTGCCCCGGAGTCACCAGCCGCCGCAGCCGGCTTTCGCATCGGCGACCGCATCGAGCACTTCGCCGGCCACGCGGTTTCCGACGCTGCCGACTTTCGGAGCCTGGTCGTCATCGCCGACCGCGACGTGACCGCGACCGTCCAACGCCCCGGCCGCTCGGAACCGCTGACGCTCTCCGTCCGACTCACGGGTGAACCAACACGCCACGGTCTGACGTGGCGCACCGACGACGCCGAACCCGACAGCGTGATCCTCACGCAAGTCACCCCGCACTCTCCGGCCGCTCTCGCCGGCCTCAAGCCGCTCGATCGAATTCACACCTTCGGCGGACACTCCGCCACCAGTGAGCACCTCTCACGAGCAACGACGTCCCTGCCGCTGCCCATCACCGTCACGTTCGAGCGTGACGGATCGATCTCGACCACGTCGATCACGACCGCGTCAGTCGCCGTCAAACGCGACCGCGCCGCCATCATTGAACGCCCCTGATTGCACGCCTCAAACTGTCGTTGTCAGAGTGACCGTTTCGATCTTGTCGGGAGCGCCAATGAGAACGGCATCCAGCACATCATTCGCTGCTTGGAAGAACCAATCTCGGTCCGCACCGCCCGTCAGGGAGTCGGCAACATCGGAGTCGTTCTGCACAGTGCTGCCGTCAAGCTTGATGCTGCCGAGAAGAACTCCGGTGTCCCGCAGCTTGGCGATTCGAGTGGCATACGTATTCGCGCTGGCCCATTCAGCCATGATGGCGTTGAGCGCGGCGATGTTGTCACTGTGAGTACTGGTTCCGCCGATCAGAATGTCGTCACCCGCGTCCCCATTGAGCGTGTCTTTGTCCGCGCCGCCGATCAGCAAATCACGGCCACCACCGCCGGTCAGCGAATCATCCCCGTCGCCGCCGATCAGCACGTCATTTTTCGATCCACCAATCAGCACGTCCTTCCCGCCGTTGCCTTGCAGCGTCACTGCGCCCAGCGTGAAGAGCTTGGCGCTCAGATTGTTGGCGGCATCACCACCGCTCAAGTTGGCGGTCTCAACGCTAACCAGGCTCAAAGTGCCAAAGGCTGGCAGACCGGCAGTCGCCAAGGACGAGTTCTTCAGAGTCATGTCGGCGTTTCGGGTGGCCTCGATGCGATCGGTGCCACCTGAACCGTTGATTGATCCGGAACCATGCCAATTGCTGACGATGAAGACGTTGACGCTGCTGCCGCCGGTCAGATTGGCTTTGGAGAAACCATCGAGCTCCAACTCCATCTCGTCACTAGTCGCGAGATTCGTATCCGACAACGTGAAGGTGGCAACATTCTTGACAGCCACAATCGTGTCCGTGCTACCGCCCCCGATGAAACTGCCCCTGCCGGTCCAGCCACTGACCGTGAATGTGTTTGAGCTCATACCACCAGTCAGATTGGCGATCTCCAGGTTGGACAACGTGTCGGTGCCGTTGCCAATGAGGCTGGTGTTCGTCAACGTGAAGTTGGCGTTGCGAGCCTCCACCACCGTGTCGTCACCGCCACCGCCGTCGAGGGCATCTTTGCCGGCATTCCCGGTGAGTTCATCATCGTCATTCCCGCCGAGCAGCGAATCAACATTGCTGCTACCGATCAGCGTGTCATTGCCGTCGCCACCGCTCAAAGTCACAGGCCGGATGGAGAGCGAGGCGTCGATTTTGTTTCCACCAATCCCGCCGATAATCCAAACTTTCTCGATGCCGGTGCCGAAGGTTTCCGATTCATCGGGAGTGGAACCAACTCCGATGATCGCCGTCTTATTCACGATCACCGAGTCCGCGTTGGTCTCCTCGAGTTGCGTGTCGGTTCCCTTATCACCATGCACGACATCGGTGCCCGAACCGCCGCTGACCACGTCATTGCCCGATCCGCCGCGAACCAAGTCGTCGCCATCGTCACCGAACAATTCGTCGTTGCCCGAACCCGCCAGGATGATGTCTTCCCCGTCTCCACCGTGAACCGTCGCCGACAACGCAAGCCGATCAAAATTCAAGCTGTCATCACCGTCGCCCAATTGGGCTTTGATCCCGACATTCACTTCCGATTTGAGAATGCGAATCTCTTTCACCCCATTGATGCCGTCGGCCGACAGTTCGGCCAGCGGCGACGAAACGACATAGACGTCCGGGTTGGCTGCCGTGTCGAGCGACACCGTGATGTCGTTACTCAAGCCACTGTCGTCGGTGATGTGGAGAACTCCGAGCAGAGCTCGGACACGCACAAACTCGGGAGTCGTCATCGCCTCCTGCGTCGATTCTGTTGCTGCCGTGTTGGGATTGTTGGCAGCATCCACTGCCACTGCATCCGCCACGTTGACTGTCACGATACCTTCAAAGTTTGGAGTCGGCGTGATCGCCAGCGTGTAGACCATCCCAGTGTTGGTCGCGAAGGCAGCCGCTTTGCTGCCGTTTTCGACTTCTACCTCATCCACCGTGAAGTCCGTCACCACCTCGCTGAACGTGAAGGTGTAGATCACCGACCCACCTGAGAATTTCGCCACACCTGGTTCGTCATCCGTGATCGCGACCGTGGGATTCTTGGTGTCGAAGCTGACGGTGTCGGGAGTCGCCGCCACGTTGTTGTTGAGTGCCGCGTCGGTGAACTTGGTCACATTCACCGTCACCGAACCCGTGTCCTCAATCCCATCGTCTGCCGTGAACGTCGCGTGGTAATGCGTCGCATCGTCCTTCACCAAATCGCTCATCGCGCCGTTCGTCACGGAAATGTCCCCCAGCACGAAGCTCGTGCCTGGATCCTCGCTGAACAGGAACGTCACATTCGAAGCGTTGTCCGTGTCGCTGAGTGCCGTGTCCTCGATATTGATCGCGACCGTGGGTGGCGTCTGGTCGGCAGTCAGGACGACATCATTGTTGTTGGTGCCGCCCTGGTAGGTGATGAGGAAGTGATTGCCGGAGACGATGACGGCACTGCCTTCGGCCAGGTTAGTGGTGCCGGTGCTGTCCTTGAATGTTCCACTGACCGTCGACGTGCTGGCGACGTTGTCGATGATTGTGAACTTGTTATCGGTGGCAGGCGTGAAGGGGCCGCTGCCGAAGCTCAGATTCAGTTTGACACCATTGAGCGTCACGGTGCGGCTGGCACCGGTGACGCTCAATTGGTCGTACTGGGTTCCAACGGTGGTCCCGGTCAGCTCGACATCGAAAGTGCCGGCCGCGTCCAGCGTGACACTGCCATCCACGGTCAGTTGGCCAGGGCTGGTTCCGGGAGCGATCGTTCCGCCGGCGTTGGTCATCGAGACCGCGCCTTGCACCGTGCCCGTGCCACCGAGCGTACCGCCTGCAAGGCTGAGCGGGCTGCGGATGAATCCGGAGGCGCTCGTCAGGAACGTGCCGCTGACCAAGGTGATGGTCGCGGTACCGGCATCGAGGTCGGCGGCACCGATCGACACCGAGTTCGCCTCGCTGAGGAACTGAGCGAAGTCGGTCGAGTCGTTGGTGTCGGTGACCAACGTCGCGACATTGGTCGTGAGCGGCGCGGCGCTGGCACCGATCGCGCCGGATGCGGTGACGCCGAGTGTGCTGCTGCCGGCGATGGTCACGTCCGTCCCGGAGTTGGGACTGGTGATCGCTCCTGTGGTGAGTGTCAGCGTTTTGCCGCTGGGCAATGTCAGGCCGCCATTGAACGTCGTCGCGCCGCCATGCAGCGTGAGATGAAATGCCTCGCCGCTGAGATCCACAGTTCGCAGGTCCAACTCCCCGGTCCCGCCGCTCGCACCAATCGTGACCGTGCCGCTGGAGCTGAGGTTGGTCAATTCGGTCGTGGTCAAGTTGAAGTCGCCGACCGCGTCGTTGCCCAGTCCAATGGAACGACCACTGGACCCAGGTTGCAACGTGATGCTGCTACCCGACAGCACCGCGCCGATGTCGATGCTCTCAGTGGTAATCGACACGGTGCCGCTGAACGTAGCGGCTCCGTCGATATCGACGGAGTCGGTGCCAGTCCCCGTATTGATGGACAAGCTGGTATTGGCATGTGCGTTGTTGGCGTTGGTGATCGTGACCGTGTCGTCGCCATCACTGCCGCCGCTTGTCGTATTGATGACGATCGCCGAGCCACGGACCCGCGCGTTTTCAAAATTAAGTGCGCCGGTGGATCCGAAAATCTTCAGCGCGGGAGTCGTCTCGTCGAGCAGCGTACTTTCGGAGATGTCTACGACGTCGTTGACCCCCGTGAGATTCAAGTTGAACGTGCCACCACCCACGTTGAATTCGATCGGCTCCAGGCCCGTGAAGCCCAAATTGCCGCTGCCGACGGTGATCGTTCCATTGCCGAAAGTGGTCGTATCGGGTGTGTACGTCGCCGTCAGGGCGGTTCCCGTGATGCGCAGCGCATCATTGCCAGCCGCGCCACCGTTAAACGCCAGCCCGTTTATCGGGATCGGGTTTCCAATCGCCGCATTCAGCAGCAAGACATCGTCGACGCCAGCGGTGCCGTTCAAGGTCAAAGAGGCGATCCCTCCCGCCGGAGTCCGTAGCAGTTCGACACCATCCCGTTGCACCACGAAATCCGTTCCCGACAGCAGCACTTCCACCGTGCCGCCGGCCGGCGGCAGAGCAATCCCAACGTCGGGGTTCCCAGACATCAGAGTCACTTCGTAATCCTCGACCTCGCCGTCGACAGCCAGTCCGGTGGGGAGTGCAACACCGGCGGTGCTCAGGCGGAAGCGAGCAAACGTCGTCCCCGCTGTCGCACCGGCGGGAATCGAGAAGCTGAGCACGTTGTCTCCGACGCCGACTACTTGGTTGTCGAAGATCTGCTCGCCGGCATCGATCCAATCACCGTCTTGGTTGAAGTCGATCCAGGCGTCGAGCTTGCCAGAGAAGAGGCCCACGTTGACGACGACGCTCGAAGTGATGACGGCAGTATCGTGTCGCAGCAACGTGGTCACGAACGTGACACCGTCTTCGTCATCCGGCGGCGAGCCAGCCGTATCGTCTCCCGTGGCATCCGCGCTTTGTTGGCCGTCGGCCTCGAAATCGCGAGTGGCTCCCAAACGCGGCCCGCTGGCGGCGTGGACCGCGCCACCGCGCGCCAGTTTCGTCTGGTAGTTGCCAGTGTTAGTCCCCACTCCCACTCCGCCGTCCGGCGCGTCGCCGAAGTCGAAGTCGTTGTTGAGTTCAAATGCCCCGATGTCGATGACGGCGGTGCTATTGCTGTCGCCATCTGCGATGCGTGCCGCGCCCCGCTGATCGGTAGCCGGAGCACCAGAAACGCTCGCATTGCCGGCATCAATGGCCGGACTGCCGGTCAGCAACTTGTGAGTTTGCGTCGGACCGCCGTTGTCGGCGAGCGGGTCGAGCAGTGGATCAACACTGACCTGGTTTCCTTGCACTCCGCCGACCAAGCCGCCACTGCCTGTGCCGAACAAGTTGTAGGAGCTAGCGGCATTAAACGTCGGAACTGCAATTCCAACTCCCACGTCGTTTTCTTCGGCACCATTGCCGTTGATGTTGCCGGCCACGATGGTGTGATGCAGCAGCGGCGAGGAACCGTCCTCGACATAGATTCCACCGCCATCCCCGCCGTCAGTGCCATCGCTGTCGGCACGATTTTTCGTAATCGTGCTGTGCGTGATGGTGACTGTTCCCCACGCGAAAATGCCGCCACCCTCATTGGCCGCCGAGTTGCCGGAGATCGTGACATTCGTGAGCGTCAACGTGGCACCAGCCGCGTTGTAGATCGCGCCGCCGTCACCAGTCGCCGTGTTGTTCGACAGCGTGCTGTTCGTAATTGTCAACGTGCCTTCGTTCAAGACGCCGCCGCCGTTTACCTCGGACCCGCCCGTGATCGTGACGCCGTCCAGAGTCACGATCTGACCACTCATCACATGCAGCACGCGACTGGCACCTTGCAACACCGCCCCGTCACCGATCAGCGTGAGGTCACGGTCGGCCGTGATCGCGCCGGTGAATGTGCCGGGAGCCAATTGAATCTTGGTTCCGGAATACACGACGGCATTCACCGCGTCCGGAACCGACGAGAAGGCCGTCGCACCGAAGATCAACCCAGTCACATCATCCGCATCACCGGCGGAACCGAACCACGTCACCGTGTCACCAGCATCCAATCCGGTGGCATTGCCGACATTCGTGCCTTCAGCCGTCACGGAGAAGTCGGCGGCTTGATCCACATAGATCGTCTCAGCGATCCCTGTTTGAGTGAACTCTGCATTCCCGGAACCAATGAATGTAAATCCCGTGGGGAATCCCACGGGATTCGCCGGATCGACGTTGGCGTCGGCTTCGATGCCCAAAATGCGGATGCTCGTGCGTCCGCCCGGAACACCGGGGATCGTGGTGCCACTTGCAGCTAAATAGCCATTGGCATCGACGGTGAACCCGGTGATGAAGTTATAGACGTCATTCTCGTCCTTATCGAAGTCGCCATCGATATCACCACCTCGGAGCGTTGCGTCAGGTGTTTCGTTGAACCCATCCCCGTTCGGCAGATGCAGCGTGTAGAGGCTGTCCGTGAATCCGACGGGTAGTGCGAGGCCCGCAAAATTCTGCGTCCCCGTGACGACATAGTCGTAGCCGATCGCGATCGCCGGGTCATACCATTTGGGCACAAAAGTGGACGGAGCGGGATCATTGAACACGGTGCCGCCTTCCGTTGTCGTGCTGTCCCCCAGTGCCACTTGCACGAACTCACCAGATTTTGTTTTCGTGATCGTCGTCGTCTGACCGGCTGCCAACGCGGAATTGTTTGTTCCAACGTCGCTGCTGCTGAAGTCCCACTGGAAGGCTTGAACGAAATCCCCCAGGACACTGGAGGCGGGGGCAACATTGGTGAGATTCGTCGTCGCGTAATCGATCATGCCGAGTCGCGTATTGCCATACCGTCCGGTCGGACCGTATGTCCGAAAATCCTCAACCTGGAAACGATCCGGCGTGGGACCGTTCGTCACGGCCACGGTCACTTCACTTCCCAACGGGCCGGACTGGGTAATGCCGGTGAGACCCGCCGAAACAATCGTGTTGTCGTACCGCTCGCCATCGACGTCCAAGTCGGTGAATTCAAACCAATGCAACTCGAGCGCTTCGTCACCCAGGTTGGTGATCTCGACGGTCTCGGTGATGGTCGATTGCGCGGCATCCGAGCCACTCAAGACATACGTGACCTTCACCTGAATCGGATCATTGGCTTCGATGTCGTCCGTGTCTGGGCTGCCAAAGAGCAGCTCAATGGTGTTGGCACCCAGTTCTGAATTCGTGGCGTGCGAATTCGCAGAGATCAGCGTCAGCGAATCTAGGCCCAGTTCCGGACCAGTCTCGCCGATGCGATACCAGAACCACTGCTGAGCCATGTGATTGGGATTGTCCTCGTCCGTGGAAAAATCTCGGTTCCAAGAGAACAGTCCGCCGGCAAACGAGAAGTCTCCAGCAACCGGCGCGACTTGAATATTCCAACCCCCTTCGCTTTCAGGGGCGGTGTCATCCACATGTGCCGAGATGCCGGAGGTGGACACGACGTAATCTTCGACTTCGCCGTCGCGCGCCGTGCCATACGAAAGCAAGTCGGCCTGCGTGCTCAGTCGGAAGCGCGCGTAAGTTGTGGGATTGGTGCCTGCCGATCCGGGGACCACGAAGGAAAGCTGAATGCCCTCCTCCTCTTCGGACAAATCCACACCGGGTAAAGTGACGTTGACGTTATTGAAGATTTGCTCGCTGCCGTAGTAGTCTTGGAAATACCCGTCGCCGTTGAAGTCGATCCAGGCATTCAAGTACGCCGGATGATCCGGATCCACGTTGGTCGCGATCACGGTCACTGTCACCGTCGTGCCAACCACCAGATTGGGCTTGCCATCCACGATCATCGCGGAAGTGAATGTCACGCCGTCTTCGTCATCGTCATCAATGTCCGGTTCATTCGGATTCTGGTCGTCTCCCAGAGCGAGTGCGTTGGGCTGACCGTCGTCTTCCACGTCGATCAACTCTCCCAAGCGCAGGCTGTCTCCCGAACCGACGCTGTGGCTGGCGGCCCCGTAGTAGTAAAAAGTCTGGACGGTCCCAAAGAGCATGGGAGCGTCGCCGTAGTCCTGCAATTGCTGAACTTCGACCGAGCCAAAGTCCTGGGTGGCACCCACGACCCGTGCCCGACCGCGCTGATCGGTGGCCCCGAAGTCGGAGAAGGTGCCATCAACGGGGTCGACAACGGGGCTGTCGGTTCCCGGTTCGTGCGTCAACGTCGTCCCGCCGTTGTCCTGCAAGGGCCCCAATTCCGGATCGCCTCCAATGAAGCTGCCGTAGATGCCAGAAACCACGACTTCGTCCTGAACGAAGTCATTCGAAACTGGGTCGTCATTGGAATTCTCCAGGTCTATGTCCGTGCCCTGGAAATTGCCGGCGATGATGCTGCTGTGGACTTCGAGACTGCCGGACTCCGTGAATTCATATTCAACGTCTTCAATAAGAATCACGGTGGTTTCGAAATCGGTGCGGTGCCACACGCCGCCGCCAGTTCCAATACCGTCGTTGTCTGAGTCGGCGTGGTTGTCGGTGATGGTCGAGGAATTGATTGACGAATCCTCAATGCCGCTGTTGTGCAGGCCGCCGCCGTCGTTCGTGGCCCGATTGCCGCTCAACGTCAACTGCAGCACGTATAAGAGTCCGCTGTTCCAAATACCCCCTCCGTTGACAGCACTGTTGTCCCAGAGAGTGCTGTCGTCGATCGATGCGCTGGATGTGGTGAAGAGGCCGCCACCATCTTGAGTGGCCTCATTGCCGTTCATCGTCACTTCGAACAATCCCAAGAATCCGGCACCGCTCCAAATGCCGCCGCCGTTCCCCACACCCAGAGAGGCTCCCTGCCCGCCGCTGGCGCTGTTGTTCGAAAAAGTGCTAATGCCGACCGACAGGTTGGACAGGTTGATCATGGAGAAGAGACCGCCGCCAGAGCCATTGCCGCCATTCAATTCTGGGTCCGTGTTGTTGCCGCCCGTCGCTTGATTACCGCTGAACGTGGTAGTTCCTAGATAAGTGCCGGAACCGCCGCTGATCCAGAGGCCGCCCCCTTGACCATTGCCCGGCGCAGTTCCGTCGCCACCGGTCGCGGAATTGTTCGAGAACGTATTGTCAAAGGCTGTCAGATAGCCGTTCGTGTAAAAGCCGCCACCGAAGCCATTGCCGCCGCTTCCAACACCCAGCGCGTGGCCGCCTGTCGCGTGGTTGTCTGAGATGTCGTTGTCGTTCATGGAAAAATAGCCATAATCGGTTTGGGCCTGATAAATCCCGCCTCCCTCGGCGAAGCCCGCAGCCGATTCTTCCGTGGCGTCACCACCTTTCACCTCATTGCCGCTGATCGTGGTATCAAACAGATAAGCGCCCGAGGCTCGGCTGAAGATTCCTCCACCTTGAGCGGATTGGCCTGGCAATGCGATGGCTTGGTTGTCGCGGATTTCGCTGCCGCCGGTGATGGTCAAATAAGCGTACCCATCTTCGCTCGACGTGTTCTCGATGTAGATCCCGCCACCATTGCGGGCCAGGTTGTCCGCGACTGTGCTGTCGAGGATCGAGAGAGTATTTCCATCGAGATAGATCCCGCCGCCATTACCACCGGAGGTGTTGCCCGACACCTCACTTTCATTAAACCTCACGTAATCATGGTCGCTGTAGATGCCACCGCCATCGCCGTTCGTAGCGTGGTTGTTGGTGACTGAAGTCCCAAAGAGAAACAACGTCGCAGGACCGCCGCCGATATCGCCTCCACCACCAACTAGGCCGCCACCAACTAGACCACCACCATCAAGACCACCACCTCCTTCCACGGAATCGTTGCCGACAAAACTGGTGTAAATGCCGCCGCCATCCTGGGTGGCCGTGTTGTCATCAATCAGGCTGTCTGTGATCTCGACATGGTCATTCAAGTTGTAGATGCCGCCGCCATTCTCCGCGGAGTTGCCACTCAGGGTGACATCGTCGAGCAACAACGTACTCGGCATTCCCCCTTCGCCGCCATTTGCCTGAGTGAAGATCGCCCCGCCACGTCCGGTGGCTGTGTTGTCCGAGAGCACACTGTGTGAGATTACCACATGGCCAAACTCGTTCCAGATCGCTCCGCCATCGGTCGCACCGCCCCCCGTCAGCGTCAGATCGGACATCGACACGAACAAACCAGAAAAGCCGCCGCCGTTGAAGTCCGCTTGGCCGTCGTTGTCGAGGTCGCCGTCCACGTGAAAAATCCGCGACAGACCGTTGGCATCGATGGTCAACAGGTCAGCGCCGGGACCGACGATGTGCATGCTCTTGGTAATCACCAACTCGCCAGAGGACAGCCCCAATGTCTTCGCGCCGCCCGAGAACAAGGACGAAGCAAACGAAATCGAGCGAGAGTCACCCAGCATGCTTGCAACGCGGATCGCTTCACGCAACGAGAATCCGTCACCCGCGAAATCGTTGTCCGCCTCGAAATCGTTGTCATCCAGATCGGACAAAGTATCCACGATGAGCGGTTCATCCATCGCGATCGTGCCGGTCGCGACCGTTGCAGAACTCAAGTCGTAGTCCGCATCACCGAGCAGCGTCAGCACGACGGTCTCGTGGAATTCAATCAACAGGTCTTGCGTCGGGTTGACCGTGACGGTGGCGGAGGTTGATCCAGCGGCAAACGTCACCGATCCCGAAGTGCTGGTGAAGGAGTCCGCGATGGGGACCGTGTAGTCGTCATTCAGACTCGCGGTCCCGGAAACGTCGAAATCCACGGTCAGCGCGACACCCTTGTCGGATCGCACGAACTGAAAGACCAGATTCGCACCGTCAGATTCCTGGCCTTCGAAAACGGACGTTGGCGACACCGTCACCGCCACGAATGTTTCGCTGGCGGTTCCCTCAACCGCGCCGATATCGACGGTCGAGTTCAGGATGCGAGGGAATCCGCTGCCCCGCTGGTCAAACGCGAATTGAACGCTGGCACCCGTCAGATTTGCGGCCGCCGTCGTCGAACTCTGCCCGCGCGTGACCCCCAGAGTGTTACCAGTCTTGCTGTTGACCAACAGGATTTCGTCTTCGATCTGAATCAGCGTTCCCACCGGGATGAGTGCCGCATCGCTGACGCTGATCACGAGATCGGAGTCAGTGATGTTGCTGGAGAGCGTCGTCAACGCCGCACCAGCATCCAAAGCCAAGCTGTCCAGCATCAACGGATGCGTCAATGTCGGCCCGCCGTTGGCGACCAGGACCGGGAACAACACGGTGTTGATGTCGAGCGTTCCTGAGCCACTCATGCCGACGATGTTGCCGTGCGGCGAATCAATGGACTTGTCCGGCAATCCGCCGGCCGTATTCGCGTCGCCGATCAGGTTGTTCACCGAGTTCGTCGTGTTGACGCTCAAGTTGAAACCGACGTAAGAGCCATCTTCGTAGTAATGGCCGAAATCGGCGATGTCGCTGGCAGCACCGCTTGCCGTGTTTCCCGCCACGATCGAGTTGGTCAGCGTCACACTGCCGTACCTGCCGACGAGGCCGCCACCCCCGGAGAAGCCCGCCGAGTTCCCGGTGATTGTGCTTTGGCCCACCGTCAGCGCGCCATCGTTGCCAATTCCTCCGCCTGAGGAGCCCGCCGAGTTGCCGCTGATCGTGCTCTGGATCACCGTCGCGGTGCCGTAGTAACTGTTTCCAATGCCACCGGCATTGAATCCGGCCGAGTTGCCGCTAATCGTGCTCGCAATCACCGTCAGTGAGCCTTCATTGCCGATGCCGCCCCCCTCTTCACCCGCCGAGTTTCCACTGATCGTGCTCTTCGTCACCGTTAGCGTGCCGCTGTTGCCGATGCCGCCACCACTGCCATAGTTGTAGCCGTAGCCGTAGCCGTCGTAGCGGGCCGTGTTTCCACTGATCGTGCTCTGCATCACCGTCGCTGTGCCATCGTTATCGTTGGCGATACCGCCGCCGACTTCGCCCGCCGTGTTTCCACTGATCGTGCTCGCCGTCACCATCAGCGTGCCACTGTTGTAGAGGCCGCCGCCTTCATTTTCCGCGAAATTACCGGTCAGAATGCTCTCGTTGAGCGTCAGCACGCCAGCGTTGAAGATTCCGCCTCCGTCAAACTCGGTCCCTCCTGTGATCGTCAGGTCACTGAGCGTCAGGTTGCCGGAGTTGCTCACCAAGAACAATCGCATCTCACTTGCGCCGCCCGCGCGCGCAATCGTCAGGCCATTGCTACCCGTCGGACCTTGGATCGTGATCTCAGACGTAATCGACAATGCGGATGAGCCAACTGTCGAGTCACCGACAAGAGAAAGGTCGATCGACACATTCCCGCTGCTGAACAGACCAGGATAAAACTCAATCGTGTCCGCGCCGCTGCCAGTTGCGCCGTCCACGGTCGTGTCGGTGTTCGCCGCCTGGATGGCTTCTCGCAAGGAGACGGCACCATCATCGATGATTTCGTCGGCGGTCGTATTCACGGTGATTGTCGAGAGGAGCCAGCGGCTTTCCAGAGCCTCGGCGGCGAAAGGCTGTCGAGTGCGCCGTGAACCATTAGAGACGGACTGTCCCAGCGAGCGGTGCCGCCGTGTCTGTGAACGTGTCATCCAGCCGGCCAGCCAATTCAGTAGGACCATGATGTTTCCTCTCGTCAGCGAATTGGAAAATTCAATGCCTCGGACACATCGTCCAAGGCGTCATTCGGCATCACAAATGAATCCGTCGTCAGCGTTGATGACGTCTGGACAGCGGATTCCGGACAGCACCTGCACCGTGACGATCGCCTCACGGTGCAAGATTCTTCCGTCAGCATCACACGAGAACAACAGACCTCCACATTCGAGGTGTTGCCGTGAACCAGATCTTGGTTTTGCAAGGTGTCGACCACGATTGTGCTGAGCAGTCGTCATTGAGCACTTCCGCGCGCCGAATTGGTCCCACTCGCCCAAACTCCTCTGAGCGCGAACGCAATCGAACCCTCGTCACACGATGCCGTCTTCCGCTCCGGCATGTCTTCCACGCTTCCAGCCAAGTGGTCGGCAAGATGATGAATCTCCGAGCAAGTTGGGTGAGGAATGCCAGCGAGCTGTTTGACAACTCCCATGCCGACGGCTCAACGTTGAACCCCGCGTCACCGGCGACCTTGCCAGTGACGGTCAATCACACGCGGCTCTGCCGACAGTCGAAATCGCCACGAATAGCACATCACAACTTCACGTTCGATTTCAGCAACATCAACGTCGAAACGCCCGAAATCACCGAGACGTGATGCCGGTGTATCGGCTCCAACGTTGGTCACGGCCTACCTGCCTCCAGGCATGGCAATTCAACAACGGCTCGTGATCGAACGAAGTCTGCCTCCTGCTGAGCACAACCACATGATCAAGGACGTAGAACGTGGAGTCGCAACAAATCCTGACGGGGTTTCTAGCAATGCGAGCAAAAATTACCAGACACAAAATGCGAGACACCGCGCATTTCTTGTTCTTCGCTCGAGAAGTCAGTCGCGAGTCGCGGCCGGATCACGGGCTCAAAAAGCATTTTGCAATCGTCGTGTCAGGTCAGGAGCCACTCGCAGGGTGAGCCACGAATTTCAAAGCATCATCCGGCAAGGAGTAGCTCGATGCCACCAGCGGATCGGTCGCTTCCAGCAGATCGGGATACCGATGCGGCACGACCTCGACCGCGAAGACTTCTTGCACTGCTTCTTGAAAATGCACCCAACCAACCTGACGGCCCGTTGGCCAATGCACGACCGCCATGCCGCAGATGCGTTCCTTGTCTTGCAGACGCAACGCGATCGGAATCCCGCTGAACACAGCGGACTCGCGGACTTGCGACAAACCCACAAACGCGAACTCGCCGCAGAAGGACAAGCCACGTGTGAAGCCGTCGAACTTCGCGATCGCTTCGTACTTGCCGGTTTGCAAATCGACGTAGCCCAAGCTGCCGTCTCCCGATTCCAGCAGCCACAGCCGGTCCTTGAACCATCGCGGCGAATGGGGCATCGATAATCCTTGCAACACCGTTTCGCCACTCTCAACGTCGATCAGCACGCCGCCGGCCTTTTTGTGTTCGCGCCACCCTTGCGGAGTGTCGGCAACCGAGTGGCACGTCACAAAGGCGGGGCGGCCGTCGAGCAGGGCCAGGCCATTCAAGTGACAACGATCGCCCGGCCCGAGGCTAGTGATAAACTTCGGCCACCAGCGCGGCACGAAACTGTGCTCGGCATCGAGAGTACACAGGCACGAGAACAACGTGTTGACGAACCACAGCCCGTCTTGCCCCCAAGCCAGTTCGTGAATGTCGATGTGCCCGGTGAAGTGGCTCTTCCGCGGGATGAAGCAGGCGTCGGATAATCCTTTCGGCTCCAATCGGTCGCACACCGCCGGCATGTTCCAGAATTCAACTACTTCCCGATCGGTTCCGATGGCCAAACGCCCTTGCCGCTGCGCCATACCCATCGGACGCGGGAACTTCCGAAAGTGAGTATTGAGCTGTTGAGCATCCGCCGCTCGCACCGCGACCACGAATCCAGCCTGATAGGTGGAGACCAGCACCGACACGCCCAACCGCGACAGAATCCCCGGCAGTGAGTCCGTGGTCTGACTCCGCAAGGGTGACTTCTCAGGATTGAACACGTCGACCGACGGCTGCTGATCGGCGGTCGATTCCAGATGTGGCAATCGTTCGCGATTTGTGTCGGCGCACATCGCATTTCTCTCGCAATCTCGTGGTGTGAAGTTCTCTCGAAATCACAGGTCTCCACGACCTCCGGAACGTCTGACCAAATGGTCGTATTGCAGTGAATGTCGAGCAGATCCAGCGTAGCCTCGGCGACGAAAATGCCGAAGGCTCGGTGGGCTGCGGTTTGCGAGAATTTGCAGTTTCGCCAACTGGGTGACCATCGGCTCAAAAACATTGCGGGAGCATCGTTGGCTTCAGCGATCAACAGACTCGTGTTCTCCAACCACACCGATCTGTCACGAGCCGGCCAGGTCGGCGTGACGAACACTTGGCAGTCCACGATCGCTGAGTTGTGACATTCGTGACGAGAGTCGATGCTGGCTCGCGACTTCGTCGCGACGCGATAGGATGTTGCGGCTTCAGTCGCCTGGGCATCGAACTTCAGGAACACGAGAGGGTCCGCGGAATTCGCCGCGAGTGAAAGTCACCGTGCAGTTGCCAACGTTTCATTCGTCTGTTCGGCTCGACGTTCTGTGGATCGGTCTGACCACCTGGGCCACATCCGTCGCAAGTTTGGCGTTGGCTGCTGACGATGGACTGGAATTCTTCGAGAAGAAGATCCGGCCGGTCCTGGTCGAGCGATGTTACAAATGCCATTCGTCGGAGACCGCGAAACCGAAGGGCGGACTCCGACTTGATCGTCGAGCGGGCGTGTTTGACGGCGGTGACTCCGGGGCCGCCATCGTGCCGGGGAAGCCGGATGAGAGCCTGCTGTTCAAGGCCCTCTCCTGGTCCGGCGTGGTGTCGGAGATGCCTCCCGACAGCAAACTGCCTGACCGTGTCATTGCCGATTTTCGAGAGTGGATCGCGCGCGGGGCCGCGTTCCCCACCGACTCGATACCGGTGGCCGCGAAGCCGCGCGCGGTGGATGTTGAGCAAGGGCGCGGGTTCTGGTCGTTCCAGCCGGTTCACACGCTGCCGGCACCTCAGGTCTCTGATCCGAGTTGGCTGCGGCAGAAGATTGATTCGTTCGTGCGCGAACAACTTGATCGTCAGCAGATGCGGCCCGCGCCGGAGGCTGATCGACGAACGCTGATTCGGCGGCTGTCGTTCGACTTGCTCGGTGTGCCTCCGACGTTTGCCGAGGCGGAAGCGTTCGTGGCTGACAATACTCCGGATGCTTACGAGCGGCTCGTGGAGCGTTATCTCGCATCGCCGCATCACGGCGAGCGCTGGGGACGACACTGGCTCGATGTGGCGAGATACGCCGAGGACCAGCCGACATCCGAGGCGACATGCAAGCCGCCACGCTTTCCGTTTCGATACCGCGACTGGGTCATTCAGGCGTTGAACGACGACTTGCCGTATGACGAGTTTGTTCGTCGTCAGCTCGCGGCCGATTTGCTGGATGTCCCTCGATCGGAATTGGCGGCGCTGGGGTTCCTCGGTCTGTCGCCGGTCTATCACAAGGAGCCGAAGCTCGCGGCCAATGTGATCGCAGTCATCGTTGCCGACGAGTGGGACGAACGGCTCGACACGGTCACTCGCAGCTTTCTGGGACTGACCGTCGCGTGTGCTCGCTGCCACGACCACAAGTTCGATCCGATCAAGACCGACGACTACTACGCGCTCGCCGGAGTGATGGCCAGCACGCAGTTGGTCGAATGGCCGCTCGTGGAAACGAGTCCCGAAGAGGCCGCCGCTTTGACTGAAGTGCAGCGGCAGATCATCGATGTCGAGTTGCGTTTCGATTACGCGAAGAAGAACCGCAAGACACCGAAGGCAGAGGGCGTCGATGTCGCTCCGTTCGATGCCGAGGTGGCTCGCTGGGAAGCCGCGTTGAAAGCGTTGAAGGAGACAAAACTTTTCGAGGGACCGATCGCGACCGGCGTGCGCGACGCCGGTCTGTGGATCAACGGAGACGATCCCGCTTGGACATTGCTCGATTACCAACAAGGCCGTCCGCGCGATCTGCCGGTCTTCGTCCGAGGCAACCCGGCGAACCCCGGCCCGATTGTCCCGCGTCGATTTCTCGAAGTGCTGTCGCCTCACAATGCGAAGCCGTATCAACAGGGGAGCGGGCGGCGCGAACTGGCTGAGGCGATCGTTCGCGACTCCGCATCGCTCGCCGCGAGAGTCATCGTGAATCGTGTCTGGGGTTGGCACTTCGATCGTCCGCTCGTGACAACTCCGAGCAACTTCGGTCGGCTGGGTGACGCTCCGTCGCACCTCGAACTGCTCGACGATTTGACCGCGCGATTCATCGAGTCGGGCTGGTCGCTGAAATGGCTGCATCGCGAGATCGTCCTCTCGGCCACATGGCGACAGGCCAGCCGCTCGCCGACAGACTATCACGATCGTGATCCCGATAATCGCTGGCTGTGGCACATGAATCGTCGGCGTCTGGAAGCGGAGGCGTGGCGCGATGCCGTGCTGTTGGCGAGCACGGAACTCGACACAACGATGCTCGGCCCATCCGTCAGTCTGGACGATGCCAAGCATCGCCGACGCACGGTGTATGGAATCGTCAGCCGCCAGAAACCGGCCGACCTGTTCCGACTGTTCGACTTCCCCGATGCCAAGCGTCACACCGAGCATCGGCTGCCAACGACGACACCACTTCAGCATTTGTACTTGCTCAACAGTCCGTTTCTGCAACAGCAGGCGGAGGCGACCGTTCGTGTCGTACTCGATGGGAATCCGTCGAGAACGGAAGAGATCGCCCGCAACCTGTTTCGCCAGATCTTGCTGCGAGACCCGACGACTGATGAACTCCGCGAGGCAATTGGTCTCCTGCGAAACCAAGCTGGTGAAGTGCCACAAGAAAGCTGGTCATTCCTAGCTCACTCTCTGTTTGCGACGAATGAGTTCTTGTATGTCGAATGAGAAAGTGCCCGACGAAGTAGGAAAGATCAATGACTCCGAATCTCGAACATTCGCCAATCGGCCTTTCGCGCCGGCAGTTGCTGGGCTCGCTGGGTGCGGGTTTCGGAACGCTCGCGCTGGCCGATCTGCTCCATGCGGATCAGGCCACGTCCGGTGTCGTGACACCTCATGATCCGAAAGCCAAGCACGTCATCTTCCTCTTTATGGCCGGAGGTCCGTCGCATATCGACCTGTTCGATGAAAAGCCGGTCCTCAAGAAATTCGCCGGGCAGCGACCCGCCGGTGCTGACCTGCGGACCGAACGAGTCACCGGTGGACTGCTGCCGGCTCCGTGGGAATTCCGGCCCGGTGGCCAGAGCGGGTTACTCATCAGCGATCTGCTGCCGAACCTCCGCGATTGTGCCGACGACTTGTGTCTCGTGCGGTCGATGGTCGGCGGCAATCCCAATCACGCGCCGGCAGCGAATCATCTTTTCTCAGGACGAATCGATCAGATTCATCCGTCGCTCGGCGCGTGGGTCTCTTACGGGTTGGGGACAGAGAATCGAAACCTGCCTGGCTTCGTCTCGCTGAGCGATGGCGGGACCGCGTCGCGGTATGTTCGGAACGGCTATCTGCCGGGCGAACACCAGGGGACGCCGATCAACATTGCCGAAAAGGATCCCGACAAGATGGTCCGCTACCTGCGGAACGGGACGCTCAATCGCCAGCAACAAGAACGGCAGGTCGAGTTCATCGCGCGGCTCAATCGTCGGCAGCTCGCGGCGTCTGGCGATGACCCCGCGCTGGAAGCTCGTATCCGCGCGATGGAGACCGCGTTTCGGATGCAGTTCGCCGCGGGCGACGTCTTTGATATCCGCTCCGAAACGCAGGCGACTCACGACGAATACGGATCGAGTTCCTTCGCGCGCGGCTGCTTGATCTCGCGTCGGCTGGTGGAGCGTGGCGTTCGCTACATCCATGTCGAACTTGGAGGCTGGGACCATCACGAGAATATCGACAAGTCGATCACGAGCCTCAGCCGTCAGATCGACCAGCCGATCGCGGCGTTGCTGCGCGACCTAAAGCGTCGCGGGCTACTCGATGAAACGCTGGTCGTGTGGGGTGGCGAGTTCGGTCGCACTCCGGTTTCGGAAAGCGGGAACGGTCGCGACCACAATCACTACGGCTTTACGATGTGGCTGGCTGGCGGCGGCATTAAAGGGGGCCTGGCCTACGGCGCGACGGATGAATTCGGTTTCCGAGCCGTCGAGAACCGAGTCAGCGTCCACGACTTGCACGCCACGCTGCTGCACTTGCTGGGCTTCGATCACGAACGGCTGACCTACCGCTACTCCGGCCGCGATTTTCGATTGACCGACGTGCATGGAGAAGTCGTGCAAGAACTTCTCGCGTGAACGTTGCCCGTACGCCTTCAAGGGAAAGAAGCATGACTGATCGAACGAGTTCCCCGACGCAGCAGGTTTCGGATTGGCTATCGCGATTTGGCACCACATTGGATCAAAAGGATTGGTCCGCAGCAGCAGACCTGTTTGGCAACGAGTGTTACTGGCGCGATTTGGTCGCCTTCACCTGGAACATCAAGACGCTGGAGGGGAAAGACGAAATCCAAGCCGTGTTGGCCGCGACGATTTCTGACGTGCAACCCGGTCACTGGCAGATCGCCGGAGAAGCAACCGACGAGAATGGTGTGACCGCAGGTTGGTTCACTTTTGAGACCGCAGTCGCGCGAGGGAAAGGCTATCTGCGTTTGAAGGCCGGCAAATGCTGGACGCTGCTCACCACGATGACGGAACTCAAGGGATTTGAAGAGCAGCACGGAGCGACTCGCAGTTTCGGAACGCAGCACGGCGTCTTCAAGAATCGGAAAACCTGGCTGGAGCGAAAGACTCAGGACGAAGCGGAACTGGGTGATATCACTCAACCCTACTGCGTCATTATCGGCGGCGGACAAGGGGGCATCGGACTGGCAGCCAGACTGAAACGCCTGGAAGTGCCGACGATCATCATCGAAAAGAATCCGCGCCCCGGCGATTCGTGGCGGAATCGCTACAAGTCACTCTGCCTGCACGACCCCGTGTGGTACGACCACTTGCCATACCTGCCGTTTCCCGATCATTGGCCGGTCTTCTCGCCGAAGGACAAGATCGGCGATTGGTTGGAGATGTACGTCAAAGTCATGGAGTTGAACTATTGGCATTCCACCGAGTGTCGCGGCGCTGAATATCACCCAGACACAAACGACTGGACGGTGACCGTCGAACGTGAAGGCAAGACGGTCGTGCTGCGACCCAAGCAACTGGTCCTGGCGACGGGGATGTCTGGCATGCCGAATGTCCCGCAGATCCCCGGAGCCGATTCGTTCCGAGGAACGCAACAGCATTCCAGTCAGTTCCGCGGCACTGACAACTACCGCGACAAGAAATGCGTCGTCCTCGGCTCGAACAATTCGGCTCACGACATCTGCGCCGCTTTGTGGGAACAGGACGCGGACGTCACGATGATCCAACGCTCGTCAACGCATGTCGCCAGGTCCGACTCGCTGATGGAACTGGCATTAGGCAGCCTGTATTCGGAGTCCGCCGTCCAGACGGGCATCACCACCGACACTGCCGACTTGCTGTTCGCCTCCATCCCCTATCGGATCATGGCTGACTTCCATCGACCCGTCTATCAGGAGATCGCCAAGCGAGACGCCGACCTCTATCAGCGTCTTGAACGAGCCGGATTTCTGTTGGACTTCGGAGACGATGGCTCGGGGCTGTTCATGAAATATCTGCGCCGAGGCTCCGGCTATTACATTGATGTCGGAGCTTCCGACCTGATTGCCGACGGCCGGATCAAGCTGCACAGCAGCGTCAACGTCGAGCGAATCCAAGCCGACTCGGTGGTGCTGACGGACGGCACCGTCTTGCCGGCCGATTTGATCGTCTATGCCACGGGCTATGGCTCGATGAACGGCTGGGCGGCCCGGCTCATCTCGCAGGAGGTCGCCGACCGTGTGGGCAAGTGCTGGGGTTTAGGCTCTGCCACCACGAAAGATCCCGGCCCCTGGGAAGGTGAGTTGCGCAACATGTGGAAGCCGACACAGCAGCCAGCGCTGTGGTTTCATGGCGGCAATTTACATCAGTCGCGTCATTACTCGCTGTCTTTAGCGTTGCAGATCAAGGCACGACAGGCAGGACTTCCCACTCCCGTCTACGGTCTCAGCGAAGTCCACCATCGTGCCTAGAGTGATCTCACGATCGCGGGTCGTCATCAGCATCGATCAGATACAGGTCCGAGTCCCCCGCGCGTTCCGAGACGATCAGCAGTTGTCGCCCGTCGGGATGCCAGACGGGGAAGTCGTCGCGATCCGAGTGGTTGGTGATGCGGCGCACGTTCGTTCCATCCGCGTGGATGATGTAGATCTCCAGGTTGCCATCGCGTGCGGAACTGAAGGCGATCCGTTTGCCGTCAGGAGACCAAGCCGGGCGCATGTCGCGCAGCGGATGATTGGTCAATTGGCGAACGTTGCCACCATCGGCATTCATCAAATAGAGACGAAAACTGCCATCGCGGCTGGAGCTGAACGCGATCTGCCGGCCGTCGGGCGAAATCGCGGGCCAGGCGTTGGTGCCGGCCGATTCGGTCAGGCGTTTCAGATTCGCACCTTTCATGTCGACGGAGGCGATCTGTTGTCCGCCGGGGTCGGACAGCGTGAACACGACACGTTGCTGGTCCGGCGAAATCTTTGGCCCGCGCACGGTGCCTCGCGCGTCCCGTGGGATGAAGCGGGCTTCGGTTCCCTCTTTCAAATCCCGCACGACGAGGATCGATTGCGGGCTGGTGTAAGTCAGCACAAAGCAGAGATAGCGACCGTCGGCCGAGACATCGGCATCGAATTGATGCGCGGTGAGCGCGGGATCGACTCGCTCCTGTTTGCCATCGGACAAGCGCAGCCGAATCAGTGACACGCGATTCGGCTCGTCATGTGCGGCGAAGATGACGGCCTCCCCTTTTTCGACAAACAATGGTGCCAGCTTCAGCACGCCGTCGCGCGTCAGTCGCCGTGGTTCGGCAGCCGTCACCGTTTGAGCGGCGATGACCAGCACACCGCTCATGACGAAAAGAATTCCGGTGCGGAGTGGATTACAGCAGTTCATCGATCACCCGCCCTCCTTCGAGCACTCGGTATTCCGCGCGCTGCTGTGTGCCGACACCGGCCAGCTCTGCGATGGTCGTGCCCACCATCTCAGGCGTGACGGGATTCGTCAGCGGGTACTCGCCGCGAGCGTCGCTTTCTCCGATCACTCGACCCGGCTGCGCTCCGCCGCCAGCCCACACCGAGAAATAGCAGGGATGCCAATGATCGCGCGAGCCGATGCTGTTGATCCGCGGAGTGCGGCCGAATTCTCCCATGCAGACGACCAGCGTTGTCTCCAGCAGACCGCGATCATGCAGATCCTCCAACAGTGTCGAGAGAGCCTGATCCAACAACGGACCATGCCAATCGGCCAGCAGTCCGAAGTTGTCCGCGTGCGTGTCCCAGCCGTAGTCCGAGAACGGATAGAACACCTCGGCAAACTGGCTCCAATTCACTTGCACGTACGGCACGCCGGCTTCGACGAGCCGTCGGCCGAGCAGACAACTTTGTCCGAACGATGTCCGCCCATAACGAGTCCGTGTGCTTGCCGATTCACGCGACAGGTCGAACGCATTCAGAGTGTCCCCGCCGCGCAGCAACTGCAACGCCTTTTGGTGGAGACCGTCCCACTGGTCAAGCTGCGTCTGATCGAGTCCTCGCCGCACGCGATTGAGTTCGCCAAGCACACGCTGCCGATCATCGAGACGCGCCGGCGTGAGACCATCGAGCAGCTTCAATTCGGAAATCGAAACCTGTCCCTGCTTGGAACAATCCACCATGAACGGGTCATAGCGCGATCCCCAGACTCCGCCGCCAAAGCCGAGACACGGTCCCACCCCATCCCCGACCGGCCCGCGCGACAACGACATGAACGCCGGCAAGCCGCTGGAACCTCGGCTGCGAGCGATGATCGAACCCAGATGCGGCGGATAGCCCGTCGGCTTGCCGTTGCCGTCTTCACCGCCGTCACTGGCCCGGCCGCAGGTCCAAGCGATCGAGCCGGCTGGCCGATGTCCGCCGTTGTAATTGATGTTCGTTCGCACGACGGAAAACCGGTCGCTGCTCGCCGCCAACCGTGGTAACAGTTCGGTGAATTGCATGCCCGCCGTGCGAGTTGAGATCGCCGCAAACGGCCCGCGAAATTCCGCCGGCGCGTTGGGCTTCGGGTCGAACAAATCCAAATGGCTCGGCCCGCCGACCAGCCAGATCAACATCACCGACTTCGCCTTCCGCGCGTCGGCCGCCTGCCCCAACGACGCGCCGCCAAACATCCCAGCCGCAAACGGCAAACCAGCGCCGAAGCGCAGAAAAGACCGCCGCGTCAGTCCTTGGCAATCACGGACACGATAGTTGCCCAGCCCAAACATAAGAGCACTCCGAGCCGTCCGACGGATCTCTTTGATGCCTTTGTCGTATCAACGTGCCAAACCGCGGAAACAGTCCTGAGTGCAAGCCCCACCAACACGCCAGCCGTCATGAAGAGGACGTTCCAATTCTTTGAGTCAGCATCCTGTCATGCCGGAAGCGTCTTGTCGATTCATGCGAGTATCTCCGGGATGACATTCCCGCCAACATCGGTCAGTCGAAAGTCGCGGCCTTGGAAGCGGTAGGAGAGACCCTTCGGTTCCGTAGGCCGATGCTCTATCCAATTGAGCTCGGGGTGCGAATGCGACAACGTAGATGGTGGCGAACGAGGGGCGGGCTTTAGTCCGCGACGGAACAATGTCAAGGAACGCCCGTCGATGCGAGTGGGGCGAATTTCAATCCTTCGATTCTCAACTTCAATCGAAGGGTCGCACAGATTGCTTCAAGCGGTGTTGGGCGCATCTTTCGGGTACGACTCGATCAGCAACATGACCCAACTGACGAGCGGTGGATCTGGTTCGCTCCGGAAGACATGCAGGGGGGCCAGAAACTCATTGAGCAAATCGACCGGGCCATCCAGGTCAACGACCGCCTGCTGCTGGTGCTCTCGGAGCACAGCATGAACAGCGAATGGGTGCAGACCGAGCTTCGCAAAGCTCGCCAGGCCGAACTCCGCGAGCAAAGCCAGAAACTGTTCCCCATCCGGCTGGTGAGCATCGACCGCATCCGCGACTGGAGCTGCTTCGACGCCGACACCGGCAAAGACCTGGCCGTCGAACTCCGCGAATACCACATCCCCGACTTCTCGAACTGGAAAAACCACGACCCCTTCGAGTCCGCCTTCACCGATTTGCTCCGCGATCTGCGCGCGCAGGCATGACTTCGTAGGGTGCGGTCGAGTCATCGAGACCCACCAAAATCGTGGCAATGCTGGTGGGTCTCGATGCTCGACCCACCCTACGCGAGCGAATTACCGCAGGCCGACCAGCGTCAGCGGGCATTTGTCGGCCACGAAGGTTTCGGTGCGGTCGTCTTGATCGAATCGCACGATGACCGTTTGTCGCTTCATCATCCGACCGACTTCGATGACTTCTCCCAGACCGTAGCGCGGATGCCGCACGGCGTCGCCAACGGCGAACATGGGCTGTGATTCCTCGCTCTCGGCCTGCGAACGAAGCAACGCCGCGCCGGTCGTCAGCTTGGATTTCAGAGTCACGGGGTCGGGAGTCTTTTTCGAGTCGGCGGTGACAGCGATCGAAATATCGGAAGGCTCCTCG
>CAMDPK010000092.1 GCA_945904015.1 Candidatus Kuenenia stuttgartensis
TGGCGAGGGCGAGGTGCTCTCGCTGGTCAACCAACAGAATCGTCGTGCGGAGCGGAGTGCTCGGCGGCGCGAATCAAACCTGGGAGAGTTTTGTCATGGCCTTCACCTTGCCCGAACTGCCGTACGCTGAGAATGCTCTGGAACCACACATCGACGCGAAGACGATGAACATTCATCGGACCAAGCACCATCAGGCATACATCAACAACGTCAACGCGGCCCTCGAAAAGCATCCCGAACTCGCCGCGAAATCGGTCGAGGACTTGGTGCGCGGCTTGGCCACCGTTCCGGAGGACATCCGCACGGTCGTCCGCAACAACGGCGGCGGACATGCCAATCACTCGTTGTTCTGGACCGTGATGAAGCCCAACGGCGGCGGCGAACCGACCGGCGCGCTGGCCGACGCGATCAACCAGAAATTCGGCAGCCTGGCCGCGTTCAAAGAGCAGTTCACGAAAGCCGCGACGACTCGGTTCGGCAGCGGCTGGGCGTGGCTGTCGGTCGATGGCAGCGGCGGGTTGCTCGTCGAAAGCACCGGCAATCAAGACTCGCCGTTGTCCGATGGACACACGCCGATTCTCGGCCTGGATGTGTGGGAGCACGCGTACTACTTGAACTACCAGAATCGCCGGCCGGATTACATCGGTGCGTTCTTCAGCGTCATCAATTGGGATGAGGTCGCTCGCCGGTACGCATCCGCCAAGAACTAGTCTCGATCGACTCAACGGAAAAACTCAAAGCCGGGCCTCCAGAGTGGAGGTCCGGCTTTTGTTTTGGTGTTCCGTCGCGTGGCAGCGATCGCAGGCAGAATGAAAGTGTCGGCCTACGGTTGTCCCGTACCAGCGTTTCTGCTTCCGACGCGATTCGCGCCTTGAACGGCTTGTCGCCCTTCGCTCAACGCTCTCAGGCCGCCCGCGTTCGTAAACTTCGAGAGTTCGATCGCGGCCGGGCCCATCAAAAACAGGAACACGGCGGGCATCAAGCAGAGCACCGTCGGAAACAACAACGAGAACGACGCTTGATTGGCTCGCTCGTCGGCTCGTTGCCGCAAGCTTTCTCGCATGGTGTCGGAGTAATCGGTCAAGGCGTCCGAGACGCTCGTTCCCATCCGTTCGGTCTGAGTCAGCAGCGATGTGAACGAATCGACCTGCGGCAAGTCGATCCGTTCCGCGAAGTTCTGCAACGCTTCGTTGAGAGTGCCGACTTTGGCCTGATCGACGACGATCGAAAGTTCCTGAGCCAACGCGGGATACACGGGTTTCAAATCCAATGCGATGCGGTTCAGCGAATCGGGCACGGTCAAGCCCTGGCTGACGCACATGTTGAGCATGTCCATCATGTCGGGGATCGCGAGTTCGATTTCCGTACGGCGTGATTTCGCGCGGTTTTTGACCAGCAGCGACGGGATGGCCCAGCCCAAAGCCGTCATCACCAGCGTGCCGATCAACAGAATTCGCTCGACGGCTCGCGGTGCCATCAACACGCACACGCCGCCAAGCAACAGCGATCCCATCATGAACAAGAAGCGTGTGGCCGCGAGGTTCTCGCGCGCGTGCGGCGCATAATCGCCGGCTTGCTTCAACTCGCGGACCAAAAGTCGGCGTGCTTCGTCACCTTCGGGAAGAAATGCGGCCACGATGGGCGTGGCCGCGCCGTAGGCATAATCGCTGGTATCGACGGATGGGACTTCATGCGCCTCAATCGCCGGGATCACCGGACTGCCACGCCACCCCGATTGTGTGTGTGGCGCGAACAACGTGCGATCCTGCCACGACGTCGCGGTGGACTCCGTGGGGCGATACGTCGGCATCAATTCCGCGTTGAGGTTGCGCTCGACTGCGGCCTCCGTCTTCGCAGGACTTTCTGCAACTGCTGTGTTGACGGGCGAGTGTTCGGCGAGTTGGTGGTCCGCGTCCTGCATCTCTCGTTGCAGGCGATCAAGACGATTGAGCGGCTCGTTCGGCCGCTGCGCCAGCAGTCTCTTGCGCCGCCTGCGTTGGACAATGCTGCTGATCGCCAGCACGACAATCAACATGCACAGGCTGTAGAACGCAATTTGAAATCCGAAGGTGGTCAGCATGATGGAGTCCAAACTCGATGTTGCTTGTCCGTTACGAGCGTTGGCTGCCGCGCAAAATCGACAGCACGGCCAGAGAACCGATCAGTTCCAAGACCACGGCGGTAATCGACATCGCCCGGCCCCAGTAGGTGCTCAACAATTGATTCAGGTAGTTCGCGTCACGCAGAATGAAAAATGTGATGATGAGCGGCGGCAAAGAAATCATCAGAATCGCCGTCCAGCGGCTGCCGATCGTGGCGGCCCTCAAGCGGCCGAGGAACAACAGACGATCGCGAATTGTTTGGGCCAGCCGCTCCAGCACTGTCACGAGATCGCCGCCGGTGGACTGATGCACGGACAGTGACGTCACCAGAATGTTGAGAGCTACGAGGCCCGAACGCTCCGGCAGATCTCGCATGGCGGTCGCGACGTCTTCGCCCATTTCCATGCGACGAGCACAAACTCGCATTTCCGATCCGAGCGGTTCGGGAGTGTCGTTGGCCACGATCGCACAGCACTGATCGATGCTACGGCCGGTCTTCGCTGCGCGAGCGAGTTCCTCGATCATGCCGGGCAACTGCTGCGTCATCACTCGTTGCCGCTTCATTCGCGCAAAGAACACGTACAACAGCGGAACGATACTGCCCACCACCAATCCCACGGACGCCGACAGCGGATCCTCTTGCAGAACCAGAATCAATCCGCCGAACACAATTCAGCTCAGCACGCACAGCATGACCACCGTCGGCGGCGAGATGTCCAGATTCGACTGCATCATCATGCGGTCGAAACCCGCGTTAATCCGATTCGAAACCCCTTGGTCATTGGAATCCGAGAATCGCTCTTGATGACGCAAGATGCCGGCGAAGGTCGGCTGCGATTCGATGGGGCGATAAGTCGGAAGGTCGATGGCCATGATTTTCAGAATTCGGGGTCAGTGGTCTGAATTTGCGACTGGAATAATCACGTCTCGTCACACCTTGGCTTGGTAGTTCGCATCCGACGACAACTCGCGCGAGTGGAACATGCCCTTAGGAGGCTCGTGCCCCATCGCACTCAATCGTTTGAAGCACATTGGCTCGTGGCCGGTCGAATAGAACGCTCCACGAGCCTTGCCGTCGGGACCGATGCCGGTCATGCGATACACAAAGATGTCTTCGATCTGGTACGAGCCGTCGCGACAGCCGAGCAGTTCCGAAACGCGAGTGACTTTGCGTTCGCCGGTGCTCAATCGCGACATGTGGACCAGGACGTGAATCGCCGACGAGATGTACTGCCGCGCAATCGACGGCGGCATGTCGACGCCGGCGAGAGCAATCATCATTTCGAGGCGATCGAGCGCGTCGCGGGTGTCGTTGGCATGGACAGTGCTCATCGAGCCTTCATGGCCGGTGTTCATGGCTTGCAGCATTTCCAGGACTTCGCCGCCGCGTGCTTCGCCGACGATGATGCGGTCGGGACGCATTCGCAGACAGTTCTTCAGCAAGTCACGCTGATTGATTTCGCCCTTGCCTTCGACGTTGGCCGGCCGCATTTCCAAGGCGACCACGTCCGGCTGCTGCAATTGCAATTCGGCCGTCTGCTCGATGGTGATGACTCGTTCGTTCGGCGAGATGAACCGGCTGATGTTGTTGAGCATCGTCGTCTTGCCCGCACCCGTACCGCCGCTGATGAGCATGCTCAACCGAGCCCGCACCGCCAGGATCAGAAAGTCGGCAATCTCCGGCGCGAGCGAACCGAAGCGAACCATGTCCTCGAACACCAGCGTGCGCTTGGCGAATTTACGAATCGAGATCGTCGGCCCCTTCAACGCCAGCGGCGGGATCACCGCGTTCAGACGCGAACCGTCCGGAAGTTTGGCATCGACCATCGGCGAGACTTCATCGATGCGCCGACCAGCTCGGCCGACCAAGCGGTGAATCAACCGCATCAAGTGCTGCTCGTCAGCGAACCGAATATCGGTCGCCTCCAGCAGGCCACGACGCTCGACGAAGACACGCTCCGGGCCGTTCACCAGCACGTCGCTGATTTCCGGGTCATTCATCAACGGCTCCAACGGACCGAAGCCGTAAATCTCGTCCATGATCTCGCGGACCATCAGGTCGCGCTGTTCCGGCGGCAATGCGACCGCTTCCATCGTGCAGAGATGCGTCGCTAATGACCGCAACTGCGAACGCAAGTCGTTCTCGTTGAGCTGTCCGGCTTTCGACAGGTCGATGGCGTCGATCATCCGCCGATGCAGATGCGTCTTCAGCCGTTGAAACGCCTGGCGTCCATCGGTCGGTTTATTGAGGGTCGCTTCCATGATGAATCACTCACTCCCACTTAGTTCGTCAGTCGCAGATTCGCGACGTATTTGTTTTTTTCGCAGCCGGGTTCCGATTCCTCGGACGATGTCACCGCTGACCGAGTCGCCATGACCGCCGGTTGGAACACGATCTCACATTCGCAGTCCGAGATTTCGCGAACCGACATCACTCGTCCCGCGACCATTCCGCTGATATGCAGCGATGCAACGCTGGCACGCTTGTCGCCGACTTCGCGGTCGTACAGAAACACCACGCGGCATTGTCCGAGCACTTTCCGCAGCGGGTCACCGAAAGCATTACAGTTCACGCCGCGCAGCCCCGCCAAGGTCAGCGGCCCGCGATCAAACAGCAACTCGCCGCCGAGCGGCTGCAAGTCGTCTGTTGACCAACCGTCGCAGATCTGACGCCGCAAAATGTCCTGAGTCACGTCTCCAGTCAGAGCCAGCACGAACGCATTCGTCGTCGAGTCGCCGGATCGCGATGCCGTTCTCAGCGTGATCTCTGGAATGCCATCCGCCGCGTTGGTGACTTCGCCAGTCGAAACGTCGTAGCCGAAACGATCGGGTCCGCGTCGTTGTTCGATGTCGCGTGACCAGGATGCGACGCTTGGCCGGCGCGGCTTGGTCTGACCACTCTTTGAACTCGAACCGTGCGTTGCGGGAGACTTCTCCGCCGACGAATCCTGCTCCGCGACGGACTTGGACAAGATCGCGAGTGGCAGCGTCGGAATTGACAACTCATCCACTGGTCTCAGTCCAATCACTCCGAAATTGATTGACGCTTCGGCGACAGCGACAACGTCCGCATCGGTCGGGGCATACAACGTTCGGAACGGCAACGGGACCGCCGAATCGCGATCGGATGTTCGTCGAGCGTTGACCACCACGGTGGTCGGTTCGTCTTTGCCTTCCGACTCGACGAAGACTGTTTCGCCGGTGACTGGATCGGTCAGCAAACGGCCACAGCGAACGTCACCGTTTGACTCGGTGTTCAGCGTCAGGCGTTCCGTCGCGATGACGTTTTCGTTCGCGATCCGTGCGGCGGCAAAGCGAGCTTTCATTTGCAACGCTGCGGGATCGAAGTCCGGCCGCAAGCGGTCGTCGTTCGCCAACTCGCGAGCGGCGGCCAGTGCGGCGGCTTCGGCTGCGGTTCGCAATTCCGCTTTCGAGGTGTCCAACGCGAGCCGGTCCACGACCAAAGCCGCGCCACCCAATACCGCCACCAGCGCCAACGCCAACGCTGGCATCAAACTGCCGGCACGGCGGGACGCGGCTCGCGAGCGTGTTGACCGGGGAAGGTGTCGCATCGCTGTCGAATCTCGGGCAAAGTCCACTAACCCAGTGACGGGCGGCATCGGAATTCACCGACGCCGTTGGAAAAGTCAGTTTCGCAACGCGGTTGGACCGACCGTGGAGCCGGTCGACTTGGGACGGGCTCGCAACATCGCACCGACTCGCGAACGCACTCCACTCGCTGACGTTCCGGGTTGCAACATCGGGATATCGGGATCGGACGCCGCATCCGCGGCATTTTGATTGGCCGGAAGATCATCGGCTCGCCCGCCCGGCTTCACGAACACATCATCGGGGCTGAAGTCGTCATCTTTTGTGTTCGCACCAGCCCCGTTACCGGTCGCCGGATTAGGAACCACAAACGTCTTGCCGTCTTTGTTCCAACGCAACGCGCTGTTGCCAGTTCCGCGATACGTTTCCGTGACCCATGGATCTTCCGGTTCTTCTTTCGGCTCACGAATTCGCTTTTTCAGACCCAAGACTTCCCACAACGTCGCGCGGTCAGCGTTGTTGAGTGCGACTCGGCCATCCCCTTCGCCATCGGGATTGTACGAGAACGAGATCGTCCCATGCGGATGAGCGACCAACACGACGTTGGTTTGATCGGGAGCCAATTCCAACGTCACCGAGTTCCCCGTTGGCAGTATTGCCGATTGACGAAACCCCTTGTTTAGCGCCAGGACTTTGACACCTTTGAGCAACGTCACGCTGAGGCCGCCCAAGCGAACCAAGCGTTCGTCCAGGCCGGCGGAGCGTTGGGTATCCAAATTGAAATGCACATCAACGTAGTCGCCCGGTCGAATCAGACCGTCCACCATTTCCGACGAGTCCTTCACCGTGATGGACACTGCCTTCTTCCCCTCGGCGACGACCAGCGGCACGTTCTCGCCCGGCTCGTACAACTCCGATCCACGAATCGGGCTGCCGGGCTTGATTGCTGTTTTGACGATGCGGCCGACGATCACGCGACTCGAGCGTAGATGATCTTCCTTGAGCTCTCTTTCTGGGTACGGCCCATTGCCGACATGCACGTCAGTGATCTTCGTACCGGGAGCGAGAAATGCCGTCGCCATCGGAATACTGACGCTGCGCGGTCGCGGGTCCGCTTTCTTCTCGACCGCAAACAGCCCCTTGATGACGTACAGCCCGATCAGGCCGCCCACTGCCACGAGCATCAACATCGTGACTTTTGCCGGAGTAAGTTTCACCGCAGAGTCTCCTTGTCTCGCTTCATTTCGTCCGCAGGCCAATTCATTCGCGGATCATGCACGTTTCCGACAACAACGGACGTCCTTGCAAGCTGTAGCCGATCGGCCACAACAAATCTGGCGCGGCGGCGCTCATGTCGACCGTCACCACAACTGCAACCACGTCTCCCGATCTCTCACCCAATTCCGCAGCGACTTGGACCGAGTGATGAAATCTTGGATGCAGCACTTTGAGTACTTCGTCCTCGACGTCTTCCAACGTCACTCCCGGTAGCGTGGCCTTGCGTGCCGCAACGCGACTTGCCTCGACGACTTCTCCGCGAGCAAAAAACAACATCGTGAATTCCAGCAGCCCCGCCAGCAGCAGTGCGAGGATCGGCAACGTCAACACAAGTTCCATGCTGAGCACGCCGGACCGGCGATGCTTGCGAAACGCAATCGTTGAACGCGAAGTGCCAACCATACCGATCACTCACCCGACAAGCCTTAAAATGCGACACCTCGATAGAGGTTCCACACCACCACCAACCAAGTCGCCAACGCCACAGGCGGCGCAAAACCCATGATGCGCCGCGACTGACGCTGAACGGCAGTTTCTGCCGCTGGCGGTAGCCCATTCGGCGCTGCTCCACTGGCGAGATAAGCCTCTTTCGTACGAAACATGCCGTGCGTCACGACACCAAAGACCATCACTCCGATCGTGCCCGCAATGACGAAGATCGTGCTCAGAAACAGCACCATGACGGTCGCCTTAAAACCGATCCAAACGCTCAAAGCCCCCATCAGCTTCACGTCGCCACCGCCACCGCCGCCGATCATCCACAGCACCCACAGCATTCCGAATCCGGCCGCGAAGGCAGCCGCTGCGCCGATCAATCCAGGACTCGCCACACCCTCGCCAAGACCATTGAACGCGAACTGGTACAACAACCCCGCGCCGAAGAACGGCAAGGTGAGCTTGTTCGGAATCCGCTTGGTTCGCGCGTCGAGGATCGCCGTGGCGGCCGTGAAGACTCCAACGCTGACCAAGTACACGACTAACTGCACACTCATTTCTGGCATGGGAATCCTCAATCGATTCGGTTCACCAATTTGGGTTGTGCGGTCCGCTGGAACGGACCGCGACGAGTGCGGCAAGCATACGACACGGCACCGTGGACGCCGCACAGCCTCGCTGACCGTTGCCGTTTTTGCACGTTGATTATTGTCCGCACTCCGATTCGTTCGACTGGTCGGATTTCCGCACGCGACCGCTTCGCTCCGAATGAACTCATCGAATCGTCAGGACCGGCACATCCGCTACGACCGGGACGGATCAAGAGAACAACTTCCGTGGTCGAGGATGTTGCCTCGCCCGTTGACGAGCGTACTCGGCTGCCGTTTTCCCTGTAGAAGCGGTTGCAGAACCTAGCACGAAGCGTGAGCGAGTGGCCAAAACATCGGAAAAACAACCACTCGCTCACGCGTCGTGCTGGCTTGAAACTGCCAATAGACATGTAGTTCTTCGCGATGGCTTGCGGGCGCATAACGGAAAATCCACGGTCTGAGCGGCCTCACGAATTCTGAACAAGAAAAATTCCGAAAGTTTTTTCGGGGTCGTTTTGCCGTCTGCGAAGTCAAGGCAACTCGCAATTTCCCGGTGTTCCATGAGAACTGGTCATCGGTATCTCAATAGAACTATTGATGAACGACTACTGGCAATCCGCCCCCACGCGCCTTGCAGTCGCAGGGCCGCCGAGTAAGTTGCCGCCGTCGAATGGCGATCCACGTCCTCCCTCGCGAATTCTCGCGATCGGCTTCTCGAACCGACCACCTGGAATTTGTCGCCTGACGATTCGCAATCTCTTTCCTCCGGACTCAACAGGAGATTTCACCATGTTGCTCACGGCTTGGCTGAGTAGTCTTTGTCGGCGTTCACTCTCGTCCCATGCTGTCAAATTTGGGGGGGCAGGAAGGCTCGGCAGCGGGCAGTGAGATTGCCGAACGTGGGCGTCGAGCATTTGGAGACGCGCGTCGTGCTGAGCGTGACAAGCTCATCGTATGCGGCACTTGTACCACCACCCGCGCCACCGCCGTTGGAACTGGCCTCGGTCTCGTACTCGGATGGCATCTATCGCGCGCCGCACGGACGCCCCTTCACCGGTACGATGCCCGGATTCGGCCGAAATGATGTACTGGACCAAGCGACCACGCTGTCAGGTCAGTTACCGGCGACCGCTCCCCCGACGCCGGGCACGACGACGATTCAATACCAACTCACCGATGGGACAGGGGCGAGCTTGTCGGAGGATGTGACCATCCTTTCGACCAACCGGAAGCCCGTGAATCGGAACCAGTACATCGCCATCCGGCCGGATGCAGCCACGGCATATCCATCTCCTATCACGATACCGTCCGGGATGCTGCCGATTTCGGGGCCGGGCCCCTTGAAGAGGCATGATCGTGTTCAATGCGGACTTCATAATCGGCGTCGCCGGGTACGATCCTGATGGCGACTCCACGATCGTGGACGTGGTCACTCCGCCGACACTCGGCGGCCTCTCGTGGTATCCCGTTTCGAGCGTCCCGGGAACAAGTCCGATGTGGGGGTGGAATTACAATGCCGCGCCCGGCAAGCTGGGCATCGATACGTTTGTTTTATCGGTTTCTGATGACGTGCCAACTAAGTTGGCTCGCAGAGCGTTGCGTTCCACATAACGCAGCACCGTGTAGAAGTGCTCGTCCGTCTGCATCGGGAACGCTTTGAAGCGGCCTTGATAAAGGTGTCCGGTCCCCGATGTGCCGTAATGAGCGTGCCAGTGCATGACATTCGTGTGCGTCAGCCAGCGCAAGAAATCGGTCAGTTCCCCATCGTTTCGCGGCCAAATGACCAAGTGCCAGTGATTCGGCATCAGGCAATACGACAACAGCCGCGTGGGAAACTCCTGCATCGCCTCCGCCAGCACGCGCTCGAACGCTTCGTAGTCCGCATCCTTTTCAAACAACGCCAACCGAGCCACCCCACGATTCAAAACGTGGTACACCAAACCGCCAGGAGCTACACGACGACCGCGAGGCATGCACGGATTCTGAACTCAGCACGGCGATCCGTCAATCAAAGAGCTGCGTCCCCTTTTCTTCCCGAGCTAAGATGCGTGTGGCAGATCAACACGAGGGAATGCCTGTCGTGCGGATTGTGTCGATCGCTCCAATGTGGCGCTGTGGAATTCACAGACGACCCACGGTTTTCTTCTGACAGATTCAGAATGGTTGTCCACGCGGAGCTATGTCTTCATCCGCGGATCTTTGGATGTCAGGCGAAACGAAGAGTCTACCGCTCGACGCCACACGAACCTGTCTGATTGTGATCGCTGCTACACCACGGAATGAGTTGGAAGACCGATGGAAGCTCCCTCGAATTTGCGACCGCTGGCACCGCTATCGAAGCGACCGGCATTGTTCTACATCTACTTTGTCTTGGCAGCATTCGATGTCTTCACGATTGGCCTAAGCTGGGAGTTGAATCGTCGGCAGACCGGCCTACATGCTCAAATGGCACAAACCAATCAAGCTTGGTCGGATTGGTTGGAGTCTATCTCGGAACTGCAACGGTTGACCTTAGCGGCAAATTCTCCGGTGAGCGATGTGTTTGAGACCCACGACGTGGTCCGCGAACGTCGGCGACTCGGGCAATATCAACAGGAGTTCGGCGGCCAATTGGATCAGATTCGATGCGAACTCGAGCTACGGCTGCCAGAAGACACGGCCGCTCCGCTGTTGGCGATCGCGGGAAACTCCGAGCAGGCGCTGGCCGCGATGGTCTCGGAGATTGAACAGCTCTTGGAATCGTTCACCAGCGGGACGACCGATAAGGCCACTCAGACAATGGCTCGCATCGACAAGCGTTTCAGCGAGGTCACGCAAGCCATCGAGACGCTGCGCGGAGCCGCGCGGAAGATCGAGCGTCAGCAGTTGAATGAGCACATGGCTCTGGCGAAATCGTTCGAGCAATTTGAAGCCTTGATCGGTTTGGCTCTGGCGGTTGCGCTCGCTGGAATCTTGGTCTACGAAAAACGGTTCTCCAGGAGTGTCAAATCTTCGATGCGGACCATCGAAGCCAATGCACGAGCCGCTGAGTTGGCACACGCACGGACCGAGCAAGCCTTGACGCTCGCACGGGAAGCTCAGGCTCAAGCCGAGCGTGCCACAAAAGCCAAAAGCCTGTTCCTGGCCAATATGAGCCACGAGCTGCGCACGCCGATGAACGCGATCATCGGCTACAGCGAAATGTTGCAAGAGGAAGCCGAAGAGAATGGCCATGACGAATATGTTTCGGACCTCAACAAAGTGCAATCGGCCGGTCGTCATCTGCTGTCGCTGATCAACGACGTCTTGGACTTGTCGAAGATCGAAGCGGGCAAGATGGCGCTCTTTCTGGAAGACTTCAACGTCGGCGAAATGATTGGTGAGGTCGCCAGTGCCGTGCAGCCGGCGATCGACAAGAATCGCAACGAGTTGGCGGTCGCTGTCGCGTCCGACATCGGTTCCATGCGAGCGGATGTGACCAAGGTTCGTCAGACGCTGTTCAACCTCTTGAGCAACGCGGCCAAGTTCACCAATCAGGGCCGCGTCACGTTGACCGCGATCCGAGAATCGACGGACGCCGCCGACTGGTTGCAGTTCCGTGTCACCGACAGCGGCATCGGGATGACTCCAGAGCAGATGGCCACGGTTTTCAAAGCGTTCACGCAGGCCGATTCCTCGACCACGAAGAAATACGGCGGCACAGGATTGGGCCTGACCATCACGAAATCGTCCTGCGAGATCATGGGCGGCTCGATCACGGTCGAGTCCGATCCGGGGCAAGGTTCGATATTCACTGTCCGTTTGCCGGCGAATGTGCAACCGCTGGCCGAATCGGGCGACGAAGCGCCGACCGAGATTCTGGAAGTCGAAGCGATGCGACACGACTTGTTGAGCAACGTGCGGCCAACGACTTCCGAAGACCGCGATCTCTCGTTGCCCCGACGGGACGTAGCCCTTGCATCCGCCGAAACCACTCTGTGAGGACATAACGCCATGCCCAGAATTCTGGTCGTCGAAGACAACGAAATGAACCGCGACATGATCTGCCGCCGCATGATCAAACGCGGCTTCGACGTGTCCACCGCGTTGAATGGGCAAGAAGGTGTCGATCTGGCCGCCTCCGAATCGCCGGACTTGATTCTGATGGACCTGAGTTTGCCGGTGATCGATGGCTGGGAGGCGACGCGACGTATCAAAGCCAATCCCGTCACCCGTGCGATTCCCGTGATTGCCTTGACCGCCAACGCGATGTCGAGCGACCGCGAGTCCGCGTTGGCCGCCGGCTGCGACGATTACGACACCAAGCCAGTGCAACTTGAACGATTGTTGGAAAAGATTCACCGCCATTTGCCCGTCACGAAATGAGGCTCGGCCATGTCGCTCTCCAGCAACCCGACCACCGCGCGAGCCAGTCGCATTCTGGTCGTCGACGACACCGAGATGAATCGCGACATGCTCTCACGCCGACTCAGCAAGCGCGGTTACTCGGTCGCGGTCGCGGAGGGAGGCAGGTCGGCGCTCGATTTGATCGAACGCGAACCGTTTGACCTGATTCTGCTGGACATCATGATGCCGGACCTCAGCGGCGTGGAGGTGCTGCAAGCCGTGCGTCAACGCTTCTCGGCGACCGACTTGCCGGTGATTATGGCCACTGCGAAATCTCAGTCGGACGATATGGTCGAAGCGTTTCAATCGGGAGCCAGCGATTACGTCACCAAGCCGCTCGACTTTCCTGTCGTGCTGGCACGCGTCGAATCGCAGCTCACGATCAAGCATTCGGTGGACGAGATTCGCCGGCTGCAACAATCGCTGCACGAGCGGCACGCCGAACTGTCCGCCGTGAACGACCGCATCAAGCGCGATTTGGAGGCCGCCGCGCGCGTGCAACAATCGCTACTGCCCAGCCATCTGAGCGAGTTTCCGGGCGTCAAGTTTGCCTGGATGTTTCAACCGTGTGATGAACTTGGTGGCGACGGGATCAACATCGTGCCGCTGGACGACGACCACATCGGCCTGTACGTCGTGGACGTCACCGGACACGGAGTCGCCTCTGCGTTGCTGTCGTTCAGCATCAGCCATGAGCTCGACGGCAACGCGCAGCACGGTTCGGCTTTGACGCAGCCGATTCCGGGAACGAAGCAAGTCCGAATCATCCCGCCGGCCGAAGTCGCTGCCGCGCTGACCGCGAAGTTCCCGTTTGATCCGCGCACCGAAAAATTCTTCACGATGTTTTATGGTCAGCTCAACGTGAAGACCCACGAATTGCAGTACGTCTCCGCCGGCAGTCCGTCGCCGATTCTGCTTCGTCCCGGTCAGCCTCCGGCACTGCTGGCCTCCGATGGCCTGCCGATCGGGATTGCGGAAATCGACTACGAGGAGCGATCCGTTTCATTGCGGCCGGGTGACCGGCTGTTCCTCTACAGCGACGGTGTCTCCGAGGCCATGTCGCCGGACGGCGAAGTCTTCGGAATGAGCCGACTGGTCGAGGCCCTCAAGCAAGACATCCTGAGTCCGCTCTCTGATCAAGTGACCGGTCTGGCCAACGCACTCGCACAGTGGCGACAGCCCGTCCGAGCCAACGACGATATCACGGTGCTGGCGTTTGAGATCTCGGAGTAGGCACCGCCAATCGCACGCTGCTCGGCGAGTGGGCCGCGTCACTTCCGCTGACCAATACACCACAAAAGGAGAGTAGGGGACGCAGAAGGAGAAAGGCAGTCAATCAAAGAGTTGCGTCTCCACTTTTTCCCTCTGGGCCGGCTGAAGCGCGGCATGCACAGCACTTTTCAATTGTCCATTGACGGAGATTCCGTTGCCGCCGTGAACGGTGTCGGTGCCGGTCCAATCGAAGAACTGGCCGCCGGCCTCGCGGAGGATTGGCACCAATGCGGCAGCGTCCCAGGGATTCAGCAGCGGGTCGAGCATCACGTCGGCTCGGCCGGTGATGACGAGAGCGTGGCCGTAGCAGTCGCTCCAGCCGCGAGTTTCTCTCGCGACCGAGTTGATGTGGTCGAACGCCGCCTGTTTGCCGGCGACACGCCAGTTGTTGAACGAGGTCGTGCAGACCATTGCGTCCTCCAGCCGACCGACCGACGAGACTCGCGCGCGACGCGGTGCCGCTTCACCGATCTGCCACCAAGCGCCGAGTTCCCTGCCTCCGAAGATGACCTCATTCAACGCCGGCAATCGGCAGACTCCGGCCAGTAATTCGCCGTCCGTTTCGAGTCCGATCAACGTTCCGAACAACGGCACACCGTGAATGAACGCCTTCGTGCCGTCCACAGGATCGAGCAGCCAGCGGACTCCGTTGCGGCCGAGAGTCTCGCCGAATTCCTCGCCGAACACGCCGTCGTCGGGGAACCGTTTCGCAATTCGATCGCGGATCAATTCCTCGGCCCCGCGATCGGCCGCCGTGACCGGTGAGCGGTCTCTCTTGAGATCAACCACTAATTCTGGCGTCAAATAATACGACAGGATCAACTTCGCCGCCTCACGTGAGACAGCGAGAGCGAATTCCAGACGTTGAGCAATTTCGGACGGTGACATGATGCGGCCTCTCCACGAGTGACTTGCGAGCGGCTTGTTTCAGATTCACGAGCGTCCGTCAAGCAAGCTCCGGCTTTTGTGGGGTGCGGCAACGATTCTCGTGAACGTAGCTGCCTCGCTCCCGCGAGGCAGAGCAACATCGTGTTGGCATCAAAGTCGGGTGGACTGTGCCGTGAATGTGTGAGCCTCTGGCGTTGGCTCCGCCTCGCGGGAGCGAGGCGGCTACGTTCGCGTCATCGCGAGAATGTTCTTGCGACACTGTTTTGTGGACAAACCGGCCTGACTTGCTCGGCATCGCCCGGCCCTGCCGATATTATCCCGGCCTTCGTGGCGAGGGCTGTTCCGCGTGGATGCAGTTGCTCGCCGTTGTTTTCGGAACATCCCCGGACAGACGGCAGCCTCGCACGCTGCGACCGTCTGTAGCCGCAATCTTCTTCCCTATGAGCCAATCCGCATCCGCTTCGCCCCACGACGTTCAGTTGACTCCCTATCAAGGGGGGTTGCTCTCTCGCAGTTTTCTGGGCGTGCTGCTGGCTCAGTTTCTGGGGACGATCAACGACAACGTCTTTCGTTGGTTCATCGTGTTCGTCGGCGGAAGAACTTGGGACAACGAAGCCCAAGCGCTGTCGTTGGGGCTGTTTTGCTTCACATTGCCGTATCTGCTCTTCGTGACGATGGCCGGTTATCTCGGCGACCGCTTCAGCAAACAGAAGGTCATTGTCTTTCTGAAGTTTCTGGAACTGCCGCTGATGCTGCTGGGAATCGCCGGCATCCTGATGCGAAATGTTCCGTTCCTGTTCTTTGTCGTCGCGCTCACAGGCTGCCAGTGCGCGCTGTTCGGCCCGGCAAAATTCGGAGCACTCCCGGAAGTCTTGCGGCCTGACAAATTATCGGCCGGCAACGGAGTCATGGGCTTCGCGACCGTGATCGGCACCGCTCTGGGATTGGTCATTGCCGGGATTCTCGATGACAAATCGAAGATCAACCTGGCCGATACGGTGTCACTCGGACAAGTGAGTTCCGAAGCGATCTTTTTAGTGACGCTGGCCATCATCGGCTGGTTCTGCACTCTGATGATCAAGCCGCTGCCGCCGGCGGATCCGCTTCGCAAGCTGGCGAAGAATCCGGTCGCTGAAACCTGGCACAACCTCAGCCAGTTGTACCGCAATCGACCGTTGTTCCTGGTCGCGTTGGGCATGGGTTACTTCTGGCTGCTGGGAAGTTTGGCTCAGAACGGCGTGCTCGAATTTGGAATGAATGAACTGCAACTGCTGGACAAGACCGAGGTCACTCCATTGCAAGCGATGCTGGTACTCGGCGTCGCGGCCGGAAGCATCCTGGCGGGACTCTGGTCGGCGGGAAAAATTGAGCTGGGAATTGTCACTGTCGGCGGCGCGGGCATGGCGATCAGCGCGCTGTTGATGTTCGTGGTCGGCACTCCGATCGAGCCTCCGACGCCAGATGCGATTGAACAAACCGCGATCCGCCGTCTCAACGATCGCCTGGCGAAAGCGGATGGCGACGCAGCGAAAGAGGTCATCCGCAAAAAGCACGCGCAGGAACAAGAGAAGGCCAAGTCGAAAGGCCAACCGTCGCTTTCGGTCTATCCCGAATTCCGAACGCCCAGTGCCAAACGAGCAATCCCCTGGGCCGGAGCGTGTCTGCTGGTGCTCGGCCTGAGCGCCGGATTGTTCAACATCCCGCTAGAAGCGTTCCTGCAACATCGCAGCGATCCGAAGATGGTCGGCGTGAACATTGCCGCCAGCAACTTTATCGTCTTCTCATTCATTCTTGCGTCGTCCGGGCTGTACTACGCACTGCGTGAGTTCATTGGCCTCACCCCCACGCAAGTCTTTTTGGGTTGCGGTGTCGTTACCGTTCCGATCACGGTCATCGTGTTTCGCCTGATTCCTAAGGAAACCGTTCGCTGCCTGGTCTGGTTGCTGTTCCGCTTGATGTACAAGGTGCGCGTCTTCGGCAGCGAGCACATTCCGTCGACCGGCGGCGGATTGATCGTCGTCAATCATGTCTCGTGGTTGGATGGTTTTCTGCTGATCCTCAACTCCGAACGACCGATCCGCATGATCGCCTGGGCGGACTATGTGACTGGCCCATTCATCGGCTGGCTGACCCGAATGTTCGGCGTCATCCCCATCAAATCGACCGAAGGTCCGCGAGCCATCGTCACCGCTCTGAATACCGCTCGTGCAGCGATTCAAAACGGCGAGCTGGTTTGCATCTTCGCGGAAGGCAGTATCACACGAACCGGCCAATTGCAGCCGTTTCAGCGAGGTTTGCTGCGGATCATCGACGGCACCAATGCTCCGGTGATCCCGACGTATCTCGACGAACTATGGGGCAGCATCTTCAGTCATCGGGACGGTCGATTCTTGTGGAAACGACCCCGCTGTTGGCCGTATCCCGTCACGATCGTCTTCGGCCCGCACCTCAAGAATCCAGACAACGTCAACGAAGTGCGGATGGCGGTCGAGAAGCTCGGCGTCGAAGCCTCAATTCGGCGACGCGATCACGAACTCATCCCCGCCCGGATGTTCTTGCGAAAATGCCGAACCGCACGCTCACGTCTGAAGGTCGCGGATTCCACCGGCCAAGAACTGACCGGCAGCAGAACACTGATCGGCACGCTCTGCATCAAGCGAGCGCTCGAACGTCTCTGGCTACAACCGGACGAAAAGAATGTCGGCATTTTGATGCCGCCATCAAACGGTGGCCTGCTAGCCAACATGGCGATCACGGTGTCAGGCCGAGTCTCCGTCAACTTGAACTACACGCTCACGGATCACGACATCCGCTACTGCATCGCGGAGTCCGGCATCCGACACGTCATCACCAGCCGCAGATTTCTGGAAAAGAAACCGGTCGAGTTTGATCCTGCGACGCAGATCATCTTTCTCGAAGACGTGAAAGAGAAACTCACTGGAGCTGACAAAGCTCTGAGCGCGATTGCCGCTCATGTGGTACCGATTTGGATCCTCGAACGTTGGCTAGGCCTGACACGAATCAAGCCGACGGATTTGATGACGATTATTTTCTCGTCTGGTTCCACGGGACAACCGAAGGGTGTGATGCTCTCACATCACAACATCGGCTCGAACATCAGTTCGGCCGACCAACTTTTTCAGATCAAGCGAACTGACGTGATCATCGGCGTGCTGCCATTCTTTCACAGCTTCGGCCACACGCTGATGATGTGGCTGCCCATGAACGTTGATTGCGCCGCGGTCTATCACTTCAATCCGCTCGATGCCCGCACGGTCGGTGAACTCGTGCAGAAGTACAAAGGGACAATCGTCGCCGCCACGCCGACCTTTCTGAAGTCGTACCTCAAACGCTGCGACAAAGAACAATTCGCCACGCTTGATCTCGCGATCGTTGGAGCCGAAAAACTCCCGCAGCAACTCGCGGAAGAATTCCACGCCAAGTTCGGCGTGACTCCGACCGAAGGCTACGGCTGTACCGAACTTTCCCCGCTGGCCGCCGCGAATGTCCCCGATCATCGCTCGCGCGGGGTCACTCAAATCGGCACCAAACTCGGCACCGTCGGCCGAGCCGTCCCGAACGTCTGCGCGAAGATCGTCGATGCCGAAACCTTCGCCGACCTGGGCAACAACAAACCCGGCCTGCTGCTGATCGGCGGGCCGAATGTGATGCAAGGCTACCTCAATCACCCAGAGAAGACCGCCAGCGTCATTCACAACGACTATTGGTACAACACCGGCGACATTGCCGAGATCGACGACGACGGCTTCATCAAAATCACCGGGCGTCTCAGCCGCTTCTCGAAAATCGGTGGCGAGATGGTTCCGCACATCCGCATCGAGGAGGAGCTTCTCAAGATCGTCGAAGTTCCCGACAGCGACGACACCGACATTAAACTCACCGTGACCGCCGTCCCCGACGAGAAAAAAGGCGAGCGTCTGATCGTCCTCCACAAGCCGCTGTCGAAGACGGTTGCTGAAGTCCTGAGAGAACTGGGCACTCGCGGTCTGCCGAATCTTTGGATTCCATCCGCTGACAGCTTTCTGGAAGTGGAATCCATCCCACTTCTCGGCACGGGGAAACTCGACCTCAAAGCGGTGAAGGATTTGGCGTTGAAGGCGTTTGGGCCCAAGTGACAACCACGGACAACTCCTTGACACCTTTCCGAACCGACCGCTAATGTTCCGCCCGCTTCAAGCAGCCGGAATTTCTGGCAACTTGAGTCAGGTTTTGCGGATCGTCCTGCCGAAGACATGCAGGCCAACCGTCACGACCGGCAACGGTTTCTCAAGCTGATTTCGATCAGCCGATTCCGTTGGCCCAGCAACTCCCTGGGGGATTAGCTCAGTTGGGAGAGCGTCTGCATGGCATGCAGAAGGTCAGGGGTTCAAGTCCCCTATCCTCCACTCCGGAAAGACCCGCGATTCCTTCAGGAATTGGCGGGTTTTTTCATTTCGATGTTCAAACGCCGTCGGCCTGGATTCTCGTGCCAAATCGGCTGATTTGGGATGAGTTTTGCGCCAAGTCCGAAATCATCCGCTGTTCAATTGAAATTCGCGGTTTCAAGGTGGTCAGCCACGCTAATGAGACCACGATCACTGGGAGAAGAATTCCCAGTCGCAATGTTCTGAATCGCTTGAGTGGCGCAATCAAATTCATTGGTGGTGTTCATCAAGCAGTCCGATTCCTCAGGTCGCATCGCAGACGCAGGAATATCAGTGACCACGTCGGTCTCCTGAGTGACATGACCGCACTTTACCGCCTGACTGCTGATCTTGTCGTCGTCGTTCACTTCGCCTTCGTGGCGATTGTGGTGTTCGGGCTGCTACTGACGTTAGTGGGTGGCGTGCGGCGGTGGGAGTGGGTGCGGAGCATTTGCTTTCGAGCGATCCATCTGGCAGCCATCGGGGTTGTCGTGGCCGAGAGTTTGTGCGGCGTCACCTGCCCGCTGACGATTTGGGAGCAGCATCTGCGAGAGCTCGCGGGACAGGCGAGCTATCACGGTGACTTCATCGCCACCTGGGTTCACGACTTGATGTTCTTCGATGCCGAGCCGTGGGTCTTCACGCTCTGCTACTGCTCGTTCGGAGGTATCGTCGGGCTGTCGTGGCTGCTCGTGCCGCCGACTCTTCGGCGTCCCCATTTCATTTCGCGAGCCGGAGGCCGTTAGGCCCCGGACGGTTTTCGGCTCTTCGTTGTCCGAGGGCTAACGCCCTTCGGCTCGCCGAGTGGGTTGCAGTTCGATGTGGCGTTAGGATGTCGTCGACCGGTTTGCGGTCTGGAGTGACCCTCATGTTACCGGATGTTCTGCAAGCTCATGCTCGGACGGTTGCGCATCTCGCGGTCTATTATGAAGAGTTGAAGCAGGCAGCGTTGCGTCTACGCGATCAGTTTGCCGTGCGCGAACATGGCTTCTTTTCACCCAGCGAGGACGAGGCGGCGCGGCAATTATTGATCTCGTACTGGATGGCTCGGACAGCGTTGTTCGAGGTCGTCCTGAGCTATCGTGACGCGGAGGCCGTCCCAGTTGCACAACGGCCGGTGCGGTTCCTGATTGGGTACTCGGCGGCGCTGCTGTTGGTTGATGCGGCGAGGTTTCTACGCGAGAACTATCACGGCCAGCCGGTGATTCGTGCGAAGCTCAACGAACCGGAGCCACACTTCGGCATCCCGGCTGAATCGTACGACACCGTGCAGCGATCGCTGACCAGTCCGGTCCATGTCTGGCATCTCTATCACGCGGTGCGATATCAGGAAGAGCATGCCGTTGAGTTGCAAAGCTTGACCGCCGATCCGCTGCTCGCGCCGCTCGTTGACGTCCTCGATCGCTTGGGGCCGCGGCTGCAAGTGTCGGTGTATGAAGTTGCGAAGGCTCGAATCCGAGCACGCACGCGACAACTCTCGAATACGGTGCGTCGCAGTTTGATCGACCGCGCGTTGTACGGTCTGCAAAAGGTGGCGTGCTTGATGGTCACGGATCGGTTCACTCGTCTGGGACATCAGCCGGCGTTACCGGCCTCGGTCGCCGGCGAGTTGCGATCACTGCTGCGGCCGGGAGATGTCATCGTCAATCGCAAGGAATTCGCACTCACGAACTATTTTCTGCCCGGCTACTGGCCGCACGCAGCGCTGTATCTCGGCGAACCCGGCGACTTGGAACGCCTGGGGCTGCGTGACCACGAACAACTGAAACCGCGCTGGCGGCGAATGCTCGACCTGGATCAGAACGAACCCGGTCGCGTGCTGGAAGCGATGCGTGACGGCGTTTGGCTGCGCTCGCTGGGTAATCCGTTCCGAGCAGATGCCATCGCCGTTGTGCGTCCGATGCTCTCAACGGAAAACATTGCGCAGGCCATTGGCCGAGGAATGTTGCACGAAGGCAAGGCATACGATTTCGACTTCGACTTCACCCGTTCCGACCGGCTGGTCTGCACGGAGGTTGTCTATCGCTCGTACCAGGGCATCGGCGGAATGCAGTTCCCGCTGACTCGCCGCGCGGGTCGGCTGACTCTGGCCGCCGAAGACTTACTGCGGTTATCGCTTGCTCAATCTGGCTTCGAACCGCTGGCGGTTTATTCGCCGCGTCATGTGGATCAACTTCTGCATGGTCACGACGCCGAGAAAATCTTGACGGCGAGTCTGCAAGAGCGAACGTAACCCTCATCGCTCCGCGTGAGGGAGCTGAGCCTTTCGGCAAATACCACTTCGCAGAACATCACATGGTCGGTGAAGCGTTCGGCTCGTCACGCGGAGCGATGGCGGCTACGTTCACGGCAGCGCATCGTACTGGCCCCACGGTAGCGGCATGCTCGGTTTGCGAGCTTGATGTCGGCCGCGCACGTCGATGGGACGATCCCGGAAGTAGTCGATGAAGCGGCCGAGTTGTTTGACCGATTCGTGGAAGACACGCTCCCCTTTTTCTTTCGTCGCTTTCTCCGCGTCGCCGAGAACTCCGGTGTCGTTGTAGCTGCTGGTCCAGGAGATCAAAGACCCTGGCCCAGCTCCGAAGAGATCGACCCAGTTGAACGGGTTGTCTTCGTCGTTCATCTTGATCGTGCCGCTCTTGATCTTGTCTTTGCGGACGCCGTCTTCGTCGAGGTACAGGTACAGCGACGTCTCCAACTCGCAGGCGTGCGAGCAGCCCCCGGGGAACTTGCTCTCGCGCCAACTCGGCAGGAAGGTCTTGTCGACGGTCAGCAGGTTCCACCAGGCGATGAGCACGCATTCGCCGTCGGTCTCCAAGTTCGTACGCCGCGCGGCCAGATCGAGGTTCGGCATGTTCGAGCCGTGGCCGTTCAGCAAAATGATCTTCTTGAAGCCGTGGTACGCGAGCGACTTTGTCACGTCCAGCACTTGCTTGATGAAGGTCTCCCAGTGGGTGTTGATCGTGCCCGGAAAGTCCATCACATGGCCGGTGTAGCCGTAGGCGATTGTCGGAAGGACGAGCACCTTGTCGCGCATCAACTCGCCGACGCCGCGGGCGATTCCGCCGGGGCACATCAGATCGACGTCCAGCGGAAGATGCGGGCCGTGCTGTTCGACCGCTCCGCAGGGGATGATGCAGACCTTTCGCATCTCGATGGCATCGTTGATTTCGGGCCAGGTCAGTTTTTCGTAACGCCATTCGGTCGCGGCTCGGCTGGTCATGAGAGTCTCCGTTGTGCGCGGCAAGTGTGAGCAAAGGCCAGGTCACAGAGACCGGCACGGAGCAGGCTATCGCGTGTCACGTCGAAGCCCAACCGAGTGCATCAGGCGAGCGGAGGGTGTCCACCCTCCGAGACGAACGAGCACGAAAACTCGGAGGGGTGACCCCCTCCGCTCGCCCGTGGCATTGAGAACTACCGCGCTCGTCGCCGCAGCCGCTCGAAGCGAGTTCGCCAAGCGGTCATCGATAGCGCGTCTCGCCACGATTCACGTTCCGCTCGCGACCACGAATTCATGGAGATTCCGCCGAGCAACGCTCCCGCAACGACCGCCATGCGGCTGGTGTGACGGGGTTGCGCGGCAATCGTGTGCGAGCCGCGAGTCAAGAAGTCGAACCCCTGCCAGCCAGCTTCGTCCGCCCAGCCGCGCAGGATCGCACCGATCGCGTCGTCGTCGAAATTCTCTGACGAAGACTCGTCGTCCGACGACATGGATTCCGAGGATGGATCGGCTTCGGACACTGGTGGAGTCTTCGGCGATGACTTCTCGTCGGAGTCTGACTCCGACATCGGCCGCGCTTTCTCCTCGGAGCTCGGTCCCGGTTCCGGTTCCCGATTGGCTCCGACCGGCAGGACGAAGTCTGGCTCGTTGCGGAACAGCGCGTTGATGATCTGGTCGATCGCTTGTTCCGGCGTCGGCACCGCGGACTCGTCAAATGTCGCTGCCTTTGGAGTTGACACGATCGGCGTTATTTCAAACACGGTTTCGGGAGCCGTGATCCCAGTGAGCGACGACAAGCCGTTCGTCGTTTTGATGTCGGCTGCAAACGGCACCGACGGCGTTGCCGATAACGCGACGACCAGATCCGCCTGGCGAGTGTTCGTGGTCAGCAGTGCCGGGCGAAGGCTGGCTGCCAAAACTCCCGACGAGAAGACCGTCACATGATCGAGTTGCAGTTGTGCCGCACCGTGAATGGCGAAGACCTCGTTGAACGCGGTGCCGTCGATTGTGCTCGCACCGCTGCCGAAAATCGTGACATTTTCGGTGACGGCGAGTGGGCCATTCGCTGCCGAGAGAGTGACCACTCCGGCCGGCAACGTGATCGTATCGGCTCCGATGCTGGCGTTGGCCTCTTCGAGAGCGGCTCGAAGCGTCGTGAAACCGTTGGCATCGGCAGCGATCCCGTCACCGAGCAGCGAGTCATGCGAATCGGAGAGACTGTTCACGAAAAAGGCTGACAGCATTCGTCGCGGCTCGAACGTCTCGGCGAAGAAACGTGCCGACGATCGGCGACGCCGCGACGGGCGAAATTGCTTCCAAGTCGTGACGACACGCTCCCACCACTGGCGAATCCGCATCTGGCTTTCCTTGGCGAATGCCGTTGAAAAGCGGCACGCTTTTGAAAACTCGGCCCTCTGGCCTTACAAGGCGTCACCTCGTTGGATCGGCAACGGTGCGGGAACAGTCCCAAGCAAAGATTGCCGGTCGGGCAGTTTGGTCGAACTTTGCGGGCGGCGAAGAAGGCGAGCGGAGGGTGTCAACCCTCCGAGAACGGAACACGTTGAAGACTCGGAGGGTTGACACCCTCTGCTCGCCTTCGGAACTACGAAAACAACACATGCGAGCACTCGTCACAGGCGGCGGCGGATTCCTCGGACGGTACATCGTCGAGCAACTTGTCGCGCGCGGCGATCGCGTCCGAGTCTTCAGCCGCCAGCGATATCCGGAGCTTGAATCGCTGGGAGTCGAGTCGCTCACCGGCGATCTGCAAGACCAGCCGGCGGTCTTGGCCGCGTGCCAAGGTATGGACGTCGTCTTCCACGCGGCGGCGCTGCCCGGTATCTGGGGGCCGTGGAAGTTGTTTCACGGAGTCAACACGCTCGGCACGCAACACGTCATCGACGGCTGCCAACGGCACGGCGTCGGTCGATTGGTCTTCACGAGTTCGCCGAGCGTTGTCTACGACGGCCACGATCACCTCGGCGCAGACGAGTCTCTGCCGTATGCGACGCAATTCCTCTGCCACTACCCGCACAGCAAAGCTCTGGCCGAGCAAGCGGTGCTCGCCACCAACGGCCAGGATGGACTCGCGACCTGTGCGTTGCGGCCGCATCTGATTTGGGGACCGCGCGACACGCAGCTCATTCCGCGACTGATCGAACGAGCAAAGCGCGGCCAATTGCGGCGTGTCGGTGATGGCAAGAATCTGATCTCGATGGTCTACGTCGAGAACGCCGCGCGAGCACATCTGCAAGCGGCCGATGCCTTGAGCCTGTCGTCACCGGTCGCCGGCCAAGCGTACTTCATCAACGAACCGGAGCCGGTCAACCTGTGGGACTGGATCAACACGCTGCTCGGCCGGGCCGGATTGCCGCCGGTGGCGAAGTCGATCTCGGCTGGCACAGCTTCGGCAATCGGTGCGATGTTGGAAGGGGTTCACTCACTGTTCGGCATTTCTTCCGAGCCGCGAATGACTCGATTTCTCGCTTCGCAGTTGAGCCGCTCGCACTGGTACCGCGTCGACAAGGCTCGCCGCGATTTTGGATTTGACGCAGCGGTCTCCGTCGAGGAAGGCCTGCGGCGATTGGATCCTGAGTTGCGAGCGCTCGGCCGCGTTCGCTGCGGGTGAATTCGTCGGCAGACACGGCTATCCTCGCGACCGTCGCAAGTCTTGATTTCACGGAGTTCACCTCATGCCAACCAAATCCGAAATGCTGCAAACGGATCTCGCGCACCTGATTCATCCGCTGCACAATCGCAAACTGCACGAGGCCGCCGCGCATGTCTGGGTCCGAGGCGAGGGAGCGATCCTGGTCGATGCGGATGGCAAGGAATACATCGACGGGCTGTCGGGGCTGTGGAATGTCGTCGCCGGTCACGGGCGGAAAGAGCTTGCGGAAGTCGCGGCTCAGCAAATGGAGACGCTCGCGTACTGCTCCGGCTACGCCGGGAGTTCCAATCCGCAAGCAATTCAATTGGCCGAGCGATTGGCCGGACTCGCCCCACCGTCGATCCGGCGGTTCTTTTTCACGTCGGGCGGCGGCGAGTCGAGTGACACCTGCTTCAAGACCGCTCGTTATTACTGGCGGATGCTCGGCCGTCCGGAAAAAACGAAAGTCATCGCACGGCAATTTGGCTATCACGGCAACACGCTGGGAGCGACGGCCGCCACTGGGCTGACCGTCTACTGGCCGATGTTCGAACCGCGAGTGCCGGGCTTCGTCCACATTCCGTCGCCGTACCCGTATCGCTACGTCGCGCCGCCGGGAGTCAGTCCTGGCATCGCCGCCGCGAATGAACTGGAGAAGGCGATCCTCCGCGAAGGCCCGGAGACCGTCTCGATGTTCATCGCCGAACCGGTGCAAGGAGCGGGCGGAGTGATCGTGCCGCCGGACGACTACTTTCCGCGCATCCGCGAAATCTGCGATCAATACGACGTGTTGCTGGTGTCGGACGAAGTCATCACTGGCTTCGGTCGCACGGGAAAGATGTGGGGCTTGCAACACTGGGGTGTGCAACCCGACCTGATTCAATTTGCGAAGGCGATCACCTCCGGCTACTTCCCGTTCGGCGGTATCGGCATGAGCGAGAAGATCGCCCAAGTGCTCGACACCGGCGAGATGACTTGGATGCACGCCTACACCTACAGCGCTCATCCGGTCGGTTGCGCGGTCGCGCTCCGCACGCTCGACATCATCGAGCGCGAAGATTTTCCTGCGCAGGCGGGCGAGAAGGGCACGCACTTGCTGAGCCGACTGCAATCCGCGCTCGGCTCACACCCGCACGTCGGAGAAGTTCGCGGCAAGGGCTTGATGTGCGGCGTCGAACTCGTGCAAGACAAAACCACGAAGGCGGACTTTCCGGCGACAGACGGCATCGGCCACAAAGTCCACTTGGCGGCTCAACGACGCGGTTTATTCTCGCGTCTGCGAGGCGACGTATTCTGCCTCGCGCCGCCTGTCATCACGCCGATCCCGCTGCTGGATCGGATCGTGGAGATACTCGCCGAGTCCGTGCGCGAAGTGCTCGGCGACTGACGGTGTTTGCTCCGAGTGTGATGCCAAACCAGCCCGACGCGCCAGCGAGGGGTTCTGATGTCTTCGTGCAACCCCTCGCTGGCGCGTCGGGCTAGTGAGAACGGAGCCAAGTCCGCAGAGACGCGCGCAGGGTCGCGACTTGTTCGGGATGTTGCTCACCGATGTCGTTGACTTCCCAGACATCTTCGGGTTTGAGAAACAACCAGCCGGTCGCGTCGTCGGCAAACTCCTCGGCGGAAAGCGCGGACGCGAGTCGCGCCGTCGCGTCCGGTTGCACGAACAAGAACCGCTCAGTTCGCACGGCTGCGTCCCCTTCGCCGTCGTGAAAGTACAACTCCGATCGCCACGAACACTCCTCGTTTCGCAACAGCGGCAACAGGCTGAGAGCATCGTTCCCGGCGACGCTCTCCGGCGATTCGCGGAACCAATCGCTCAACGTCGCCACCACGTCGTTCGGAGCGACCAGTTCCGAACGACGGCTGCCCAACGATTCGCGCGTCGCGCCCGCGATGAGCAGCGGGACATGCACCAGCTCATCACGAAACGAGCCGGCGTCGGCCGTCAACTCGGCGGAGCGATTTGCGAACGGCGACATCATTTCGGCCTCGCAGACCCCCTCGCCATGCGCGGCCACGAGAACGATCAGCGGCGAATCATCACCGAACAACCGCTCGATCGCGCCCAACAAGCCGCCGAGCAAATGATCGAACTGCGTCAGCAACGCGGCGTACGCGACTTCGATTTCTCGAATCGCCACCAATTCGTCCGGAACCTCGTCGTCGTCGAGTTCATCGGCATACAACTCCACGAACTGCGATGTCGCGACACCCGGCCAGCCGACGCCAGTCGACTCCAGACACAATAGCCAGGGAGTCGTCGAGTCGCGACTCAGCTTTCGCAGCGTCTCCTCCGCCTCCATCAAGAGTCGGGAGAAGGATGTGTCGCTAGTCTCGCCCAAGTCGCTCGCCGCAGCCTCATGCAACCGCTGCACGATGACGCCGTCGCCGCGCAACCGTTCGCACAAACTGGCCGTCGCGTCGACCAACGTAGACTCCGGTGCCGGCGAAGCGAAGCATTGATCGAAGACCACACCGCGCGATGCCAAATGATCTAAGTTCGGAGTCTCGATCCACTCGTGCCCGTAGAAACCCAAGCAGCGGCGGCTGAGTTGATCGACGCTCAAAACGATGGCACGCGGCGGCATTGGGGCAGTTTCCTCGGAGGACCGACAAGCGTCACCATCCTACTCGACGCAATCACAAAGTCATTCGATACCGCCGAGGCTCCGCAAGTAATCGGCTGTTCGCACCGCCGCCTCGCGCGGTCCCATCAACTCGGCATACGCTTGATGGATCGTGACGCATCCCTCATAGCCAATCTGCTGAAGCGCGGCGATCACTTCCGGAAAATCGACGCCGCCCGGTTCCCATATCGGAATGTGATGAAATCGACGCACACCCAAGCACCACGTTTTCAACTCGACCGGCCCGGCCGGATCAATTCGATGATTCTGGACGTAGACATTCATCAGATACGGCTGGAACCGCCGCAGAGTTTCCAGACCATTCGGCTGCCCGCAGAGCATCAAATTGGCCGGTTCGTAAATCAGCCCAAAGTTTGATCGCCCGATTCGGTCGAGCACTTCCAATGAACGATCCACTGTCTCGAACAAGGTCGTCGTGTGACACTGATGCGCCAACCGCATCCCACGCTGAGCCGCCTCATCCGCCGCGCGTCCAGCGTGTTCGATGTCCGCCTCGTTCTTCAAACAGATGCGGATCAGATCGCATCCCAGCGCCTCGGCCACATCAAGACTCGGCCCAATGTTCTTCAGACTGTCCGGCCCGAGCTCGTTGTTCAGGGGCACATCGCTGTCTGCCGTGACCATCGACACGCGCAACCCCGCTCGTTCGACCTCGCCGCGCATCCATTCGAGTTCGCCGCGCGGAGTCCCAATCCCTCCGGCACTGGCTCTCATGCAGATCGCTCCATAACCCAACTCGGCCGCCAACTGCACCAAATCACGAAAAGGCACATTGAGTTTTGTCTTGCACGGAGCCTCCGCGATCCGCACCGATAGCGACAATTTCATGACCGACTCCGAGACCGAATGAGTGCATCCACAAGCTCGAGATCGCCCAGAGAATAGCCCGCAATTCCTGGTCGGCAACTACCACCACAACGTCACAACCGTTGCTTGACGCTGACCGACTCGACCACCACACTCCGCCCCTTCCGTCGGCCGTCCCAAGGCCGACGCTGGAGGTGTAGCTCAGTTGGTAGAGCAACGGACTTTTAATCCGTAGGTCCCGCGTTCGAGTCGCGGCACCTTCACTCCCTCGAAACCCTCATTTTCTGCGGGTTTTCGAGGGTTTTTTCGTTTCTGGTCCAACGCTGAATCGGTGGCCATCGGACCAGTTAAAAACGGTTGAGAATGGCTGATTTCGGCAGGGCGCGTGTTACCATTTGTGTAACCAAAATCCGCAGCGACATCCGTGCCGGTCGCTCGCATCGTTTGCGAGTCAGGCGCGGCGATGTTCGGGAACGACTCCAACGCCGTGTTCATGTCGAGCGATCCGACGTGCGAGTAACGATCTATCGTCAGCGTGATGGTCGAATGCCGAGCAAGTTGTTGCGTGAGTTTCGGATGAGCGAACGAACTACTTCGCGGCTTCGTTGGTAGTCGCCGAGCGGAAGAAATCAGACAGCCCCGCGAAACCTTTTCGACGTGCCGCCGATTCAAACAACAGCCGCTCTTCTGAAGTCAGGCGGACGTTGACTTGCTGATGCCGCGCCCCTTCACGAGCGGGAGCCGGCGGCGACTTCCCCGATTCGATCAGAAACGCGACCACGCCTTGCATCGCCTTCCGAGTTTCAGCCACGCATTCGTCAGCGGTCTCGCCATCGGCGAACACCTTCGGAAACTCCAGCCCCCGACCGTACCAATGGTCATCCTCGCAATGCAGGATGACTTGATACTGCCGCACGAACCGCTCGGCTTCCGACCAAGCGACCGGATCAAACGCCCGGTCAGGACACTTGCCCTTCGCCTTGCGGGCCTCACAATTCGTCGCAGAGCTTTTCGATTTGACGGACATAGAACGGTTTGACCTATCTGCGGTGAGCCGGAATCAACACGGGTTGCCGGTCCGGCTTGGTGAAGATGTGATGCAACGCGTTGACCCTCGCCAACAGATACCCGGCTTGCTTCAGGAGCTTCTCGACATCACGGAACGGCGTTTCGCTGGGCATAGTTCGGTTGTCTATCAATCGGGATATCGAGTCAATGAGATGTCATCCGCGCCGAGCACGTCGCTCGTGGATTCCAACCCCTCGCGGGACTTCGATCCATTCTGCGACGTGGCTTTCGGTGGGCGGAGCTTGATAGACGCATACCGTGCGAGTCGTTGGGCAAGCAAGCTTCGAGCGAACGCCAATTCGGCCAGATAATCTGCGGCAAACAGCTCTGGCCGGCTTTTCTTGTCACGCGGATTCGGCTATTGGCCTCTGCATTCGTGCGAAAATTGAGATGACATGCAGTTGTGTAGCCTTGATTCTGGGAGTCAACCACACACCAAACAGTTGTCGTTGCCTCACGCAGCTTTGTAAAAAGTCCAAAAGAACCTGTTGCGATCAAAGTTGCCGATCCATACGATCAATTTTATGTTTTTTGCGGCTTTAAGTGGGCTCACTTTTATCTTCTCTCTCCAAACACTTAGTTCTAGGAGACTTCCCATGTCAGGGTACGAAGTTGAGGTATTGTCGGAAGTTGTGGATGGTGGTGAGTTGAAGAGGGCGGCGTGCTTGGGAGAAATTGGAGTTGCACAACATCCTTTTTTTCCCAGGAGCACACCGCCATGTCAGAAGCTATCAAGAGGCTGAACGATTTTCCCGTGTCTGAG
>CAMDPK010000093.1 GCA_945904015.1 Candidatus Kuenenia stuttgartensis
TTCCGCTGGATCGCCTCACCGCTGCGAGTCATCCCCGGCGTCGAGATGCCGCAATACAACCGCCCGGTCGCAGGAGTGCTCGACGGCGATCTCGCAAAGCAACACGCCGCGCTGTGGCAAGCGCTCAACGACCCGAACTTCCAACCGCCGACGAACCCCGCCAACGTCGAACAACTTTGGGTGGTCAACCCCGGCGAGCAGCCACGCATCGTCCGCGATGTGTTTTCGCTGCCGAAGGAACTCGGCGGCGGCAATGTGCCGCGTTCGTTCGCGGTTGGCTTCGACAACGGCCACTCGTTCTTGTTCGACCTCGACACCGCCTCGATCCGCCAATGGACTTTCGGCGACTTCGCACGCCAACAAACGGTCGGCAAGCGTTGGGTCTGGGAAATGGCTGGCGTAAATGTGGTCAGCCAACTCACTTCAACCCAAGTCCAACTCCGACGTCGCGACCGCACTTCACCCTCACCCAAGGTTTATGGTGAATTGCAGAAGCTGGTGCTGTATGAATCGCAGGACAAAGTTTTGAAGCTGAACTATGTCTTGCACTTCCCCGGCAGTGACGGGAAGGGAGCCGATGGGACTCCGCTGACCATCACCGTTTGGGACCAGTTTCAAAGTCTCTCGGAATCAATCGAGGGGCAACAACGTTCGGGGATTGAGCGGCAGATGCAGTTGATTTGGCCGTCGCGTCAGGCGGCAGAGGAATTCGAGATTTGGATCGACGATCAAGTGGGAAGTCCGAGCATCGGCAATGCGACGATCACTCACGGCCCGCTACGCTTGGAACAAGAAACACTGTCACCCAAGTTCGCCCTCGAACGCCTCACGATTCGATACTCAGTGGCACTCGAACGAACGCTGCTGGCGACCCCCGCCCGCCCGCTCACCGTTGCCGCTAAGTTGAATGTCGTCAGCGTTCCCGGATTCGAAGGAACCCAGTTGCCGATCGACAGCTCGATCATGCCAACCGGATTCGCGTGGCAATTCGACCAAATGGCGATGACATCGCTCAAAGGTCATGTCTTCACTCTGACCGATGCTGATGCCGATGGAATCGAAGATCGTTTGCATTTGGTCGAAGAGGGTCTGACCGCACCCTACGGACTGGTCGGCGCGGGAGGTGGTCCGAATTACCCATTGCAATGGATCGTCGCACACAAGCCCGAATTGGTTTCGCTCCGCGACCGGGACGGTGATGGGCGAGCCGACCATCGGATGGTGCTTGCGAGCGGCTGGGGATTCACCGACGACTATCACGAATGGACGACCAGTCCCGTCTTCGAGCCGTCACGACGCCAACTTTTTGTGGGACTTGCGAGCGACTACACCGACAAAAATCGTCCTGCCAACAAAGCGATCTGGCGCGGCAAAGTGTTGATGGTCAGTCCGTTTTTCAAGACCTCAATCAGTCCCGTCGGCCACTCCTTCCGCTATCCGACTGGCCTCGCGATCAACGAGCGGGACGAAGTGTTTGTCTCGGATCAGCAGGGGGTGCAGAACTGCTTCAACGAGATCAACTATCTCGTCGAGGGGGCGCATTACGGGGTGCCGAGCACTCATGAGGAAGACAAGGACGCGCCGGAGACGAAGGCGGCGATTCAGATTCCGCATCCGTGGACTCGCAGCGTCAACGGGCTCGTGTTCCTCACGGGCAAGGAGGGCTATCCCGATTTGAAAGGGCACGGCATCGGGTGCGAGTACAACGGGCGGTTCCTGATCCGCTTCAGCACGCAGCGCGTCGGCGATGTCATGCAGGGAGCCGTCTATCCGTTTTCGTTGACCGACGACGAGTTGGTTCGGGGACTCAACCGCACCGCGACACCGCTCGGAGCGACGAATGCCATTGAAGTCAGCGGCGGGAAACCGGCAGCTCCGCGACAGCAAACCGTTCCGAACTTTGAAGGGCCGCTTTGCTGCGGCGTCAGTCCGACGGGGGAAATCTACATCGGCAGTATCGCCGATAGCGGTTGGGCCGGAGGGCAGAACACCGGCAGCATCGTGAAGCTCAAGGGGAACGGACAACGTCCCAACGGGATCCGTGAGATTCGAGCGACTCGCGACGGCTTCGACATCGACTTCTTCGCGCCGGTCGATCGTGCTCGCGCGATGAATCCGGAGCACTATTCGATCTCCGGCTACACCCGCGTTTGGGGCGGAGCGTATGCGACTCCCGATTCGGATCGGCATCGCTGCAAAGTGTTGTCGATCGCGTTGAGTGACGACGGCAAGACCGCGAAACTGAAAGTCGATTCGCGCAAGATGCCGAACTACGTTTACGACATCTCGTGCCGTGAGGTGGCCGATCCCGATAAGCCGCTCTTCCCAGCGTATGGGTTCTTCACGCTCCACAAGATTCCAACCGAGTAGTTGGTCCGGCCGAATGCCGTGAGCCGAACGCGGATGGCCGTAAGTCACAAACACATTCGCGGTGACAAGTGAGAAAACGGCTGTCGGCGATCGGCTTTCGGCCGGACTGGCTGAAATTGGGTGGGGCTTGGTAACGTGTCGCCCCGCTCGCGCGGGCGGGCGAATCGCAATTGGCATTTCCAAGGAGTCGCAACGATGAAATGGTTTCAGACAGTCTGCCTGAGCCTTGGCCTGGCGGCGGTGACGATGGTCGCCGGCGCGGCTGAGCCGAAGGTTGGGGATGACGCTCCCAATTGGGAGATGAAGGGGACTGACGGCAAGACCTATAAGCTGTCGGACTTCAAAGGGAAGAAGGCGGTCGTGGTGGCTTGGTATCCCAAAGCCAAGACCGGTGGCTGAACGGCCGAATGCAAGTCGCTCCGTGAGAGCGGCAAAGCCCTGCGTGAATTCAACGTGGCCTACTTCGGAGCCAGTTGCGACACGCCGGAGTACAACAAAGAATTCGCGGACGAGTTGAATCTCGATTTCCCGCTGCTCAGCGATCCCGATCGCAAAGTCGCCCTCGAGTATGGTCTCGTGGTGGGCGAAAAGAAGACGCCGTCCCGCTGGACGGTCTACGTCAGCAAGGAAGGCAAGATCGCCTTCATCGACAAAGAGGTCAAAGCGGCGTCTGCCGCCGAAGCGGTCCTCAAGAAGCTGGCGGAGCTGAAGGTCGAAAAGGTGGAGAAGAAATAGTGAATTCCCCGCCACCCTGCTTGTCAGGGTGGTTCCCGCGCTCTGTCGCTAGGCAATGGGAAGCTAGCTGTAGAGCGCGGGAACCACCGAGATGAACTCGGTGGCGGGATAAGAAGATGCCGGCCGCGCGTGCGGTCGGAAATTGTTTGTTCCTCGAAAGAAGGAGAGTGCTCAGATGAGACGATTCTGCGCCCCTGTGCTCGCGTTGCTGATCGCAACGGCGGGCCTGATGGCTGCAGAGCTGAAGTCTGGTTTGCAGCCCGGAGATCCCGCAGGCGTGTTCAACGTCCGCGACGTCACCGGCCCGAACAAGGACAAAACGCTCTGCTATCGCTGAAGGTACGGTGGCCGTCCGGTGGTTGCGATCTTCACCAGATCCATCACGGACGACTTGACCAGTTTGGTCAAGCAAATCGACGAACTCGTCGCCAAGAACGAAGAGAAAAAGATGGCCTCGTTTGTCATCCTGCTCAGCAATGACGCGGATGCCGACGAAGCGAAGCTCAACAAGCTCGCGGAGAAGGCCGGCATCAAGACTGGCAAAGAGGCCAACATTCCGTTGACCATCTTCGACAACATCTCTGGACCTCCGAATTACAAGATCGCGGAGGACGCCGAAGTCACGGTCATGCTCTGGAAGGGTCAGAAAGCCGTGGTCAACCACGCTTTCGCCAAGGGCAAGCTCGACAAGGCTGCCGTCAAGGCAATCGTCGAGAGCACTTCCGAGATTCTGAAGTAGCGGAGCGGAGCAATCCGTTTCACAAAAAGCACGCGGCCCGCCGAATCCTCTGATTCGGCGGGCCGTTTTGTTTTCCGCATCATTTCGTCGTTACGACTCAAACGGGTCGTTGCCCTCGACGGGAATCTCTTCGGTAGGCCGACCGTTGATCTTCGGAGGATGGAAGAACAGAGCCAACGCGACGGCGGCAGCGACAGCCGACAAGCAGGGAATCAAGAACAATCCTTGAAAGTCCGTCTTACCGTCTTTGGTCCAAGCATCAAACAGCGGCGGGCAGACGAAGCCGGCGGCGAGTGCCCCCATCCCCAAGATCATCAGGTTGAACAAACCCTGCGCGCTCGAACGGATGTCCTTTGGGAAATACTCGTCGACGAAAATGTAGACCGTCGCGAAGAAGAAGGCGTAGCAGATGCCGTGCAACACTTGCACGAGCACGATCAGCGTTCGGAAGTCCTCGGTGCCACAGAAGGCGAAGACGGCGAATCGAGCGGCGTGACCGAGAATTCCAAAGATCATCGTTGTGCGCCAGCCGAGTTTCTTCAGGCACAGGCCGAGAATCGCCATTGTCAGGATTTCGGCAATCTGCCCAATACTCATGACCGGCGTGACCCAATTGCCGGGGATACCCACCGTCGGCAGGAAACGGCCGGTCCAGTTGAAGTAGCAATTGTGGACGAACGAGTCGACCAGCGTCACCAGCCACAGCACCATCACGAATGGATGAGCGAGTAACCTCATCGACTTTAGCCACGCCAAAGAGTCTTCGCCTTCCACGACCGGTTTCGGCGGAGTGTGTGGCAGCGTGAGACTGAACCCAGCCAAGAATAATGACGCCGCACCAGCCACCACATAGGTCAGCGAGGTCGCTTGCTGCATCGCCTCACCGGTCAGCGGCGAATCGAAGATTGCCCCCAGCTTGCCGACGAGGTCAGTCGCGCCGGCGGCTTCGACCTTTTTCCAATCGACCAGCAAGAACACCGGCGGCCACGCGGCAGCGATCCAGCCGATCGTGCCACCCATGCGCACGATACCGAATTCTTCTTGAGCGTCCTTCATGCTGGCGAAGGCGATCGAGTTCGTGATCGAAATGGTCGGTACGTAAAAGATGCAGTGAACGAGCATCAAAATGAAGAACGACCAGAAGTCTGTCACGAAGGCACAGCCCATAATCGACAGCCCACCGATCAGATGGCTCACTGCCAGGAACTTTTCGGCGGCGAAGTTACGGTCGGCGAATTGGTTGCTGAAGAACATCGCCAGGATCGCGGCGGCTGGGAAAGCATTCAGGATCAGCGATTGTTGGCCCGGAGTGAAATTCAAACCTCCCTTGTCGAGGTATCCGAAGATCAGTGGCAGCCAGGCACCCCAGATGAAGAACTCCAGAAACATCATCACGAAGAGTTTCAGCCGAACGCTCATGGAGAGGCCTTTCGTGCCAAGAGGCGGTGGTTGCCGGGTCAAAGTGGGACATCATCTTGGCCGTGGCCGTGCAGGGCCGCAAGCGAGGGAGTCGTCGTTTCGAGCGACACCCGTCGCCGTCAATGTAGCCGCCTCGCTCCTGCGAGGCGGAGCTTCAGACTTCGACGTTCAATTTTGATGTGGGCTCCGCCTCGCGGGAGCGAGGCGGCTACGCTTGTCGGTCCGGCCGTTTCCTCACTGAAAGAGAGGCCGTTACACTCCCCGCGTTTTGTGCGCAGTCATTTTTGTTTTGCAACAGTTTTGTTTCGCAGCAAGGAATCCGCATCGTGTCGGCAACAGCAGTCGTGGGTTTGCAGTGGGGTGACGAGGCCAAAGGGAAGATCGTCGACCTTTTGACGTCCGAGCATGACATCGTCGTCCGCTATCAAGGTGGCAATAACGCCGGGCACACGGTGAAGTTCGACGGGCAGACGTACAAGCTCTCGCTGCTGCCGGCCGGCATCTTGCGAGACGGCATCACGTCGGTCGTGGCGACGGGCGTCGTCATCAACCCCAAGGCGTTTCTCGCCGAGTTGGACGGGATTGTGTCGCGGCGCGGGCCGGTCGCTCCCGAACGATTCAAGGTCAGCGACCGAGCGCATGTCATCTTCCCGTATCACTTGGCCGAGGAGGCGGTGCTGGAAAACTCGCGGCAGGCCGAGAAGATCGGCACGACGATGCGCGGCATCGGCACCTGCTACCGCGAGAAGGCCGGTCGCACGCACGCGATCCGGATTGGCGATCTGCTGTATCCCGATCTGCTCCGCAGTCGGCTGCATGAGATCGTCGCGTTCAAGAACCAGATGCTGGCCGCGCTCGATCCTGAGTTCAAACCGTTCGACGCCGACGCAATCTTCGCCGAATACCTGACCTACACCGAGCGGCTCAAGCCGTACATCTGCGACACGACGGCCTTCTTGCATCACGCGATTGCCGACAAGAAGCGGCTGTTGTTCGAGGGTGCTCAAGGCAGCCTGCTCGACCTCGATCACGGTACGTTCCCATTCGTGACGTCATCGAGCAGTTCCGGCTGCGGCATTCACAGCGGCAGCGGAGTTCCGGAGCGGACAATCACACGGATGATTGGCATCGTGAAAGCGTACACGACGCGCGTCGGCGGTGGCCCGTTCCCCACTGAGTTGAACAACGAAATCGGCCAACACATTCGCGATGTCGGCCACGAGTACGGCACCGTGACTGGCCGCCCGCGCCGTTGCGGTTGGTTTGATTCGGTCGCCGCCGGTTACGGAGCACGCATCAGCGGGATTGATTGTCTCGCGGTCATGCTGCTCGATGTGCTCAGCGGACTCGACGAATTGAAGATCTGCGAGGCTTATGAAATCGACGGGGAGCGCACGACTGACTTCCCCAGTCACGTTGAACGGCTGGCTCTGGTGCAGCCGGTGTATCGCACACTCCCTGGTTGGAAATCGGAGATCTCGCACATCCGCAAAGTGGCCGATCTGCCTGCCAACGCGCGGCGCTACGTGGATACGATTGCCGAATTGCTGAACTCGCGAGTCGAGATCATTTCCGTGGGGCCGGATCGCGAGCAGACGATCCTGGGATGACCAGCAAGGAGGGTTGTGGCATGCACATCGACCAGATTCGGAAAATTGCGATCGACGGGGAGTTGTTCACGGCGGAGCGATTCGATCAACACCGTGGGCAGTGGTTGACCGGCGGCGGTTCCGTGGATGACGGAGTTGGCTTTGTGCGCGAGCTGGCTCAGTGCGGCGAACTCACCGACTTTCAAGCGGCCGCACTGCGAGCTGGCATTCCTGGTCCCTATCGCTTGGGGCCATTTCGGGTCACAGGGCGTCTGCTGGCCGGGCGGTTGGGAAATGTGTTTCGCGCCGAGCATGTCGAATCAAAACAACCAGTCAGTTTGAAGATTTTTCCGGCGGCACTCGGCCGCAGCCGAGAACGGCTCGCACGGTTGGGTCGCGAGTCGCGCATCGCTCTGGAAGTCGATCACCTGCACGTTGTGAAGGCGTTTCAAGTCGGACGTGTCGGCGAAGTGACGTTCATCGCGTTTGAAGAATTGACAGGCGGCACACTGCAACAGCGGCTCGAACGAGATACTCGGCTGCCGTACATCGAAGCGTGCCAACTCATTCAACAAGCCGCGCTGGGATTGGGATATCTGCACTCGCAGCTCATCATTCATCGCGACATCTGTCCCACGAACTTGTGGGTCTCGGAACACGGCCTCGTGAAGATCATGGAATTCGGAGCGGCTCGCGATGCGATGAGTTACCTCGATGCTCAGGATTGGGGCCGCCTGACGCTGGACATGCTGAAGTCGAGCGAACCGCCGCAGGTGCTCGGTCGCTACGACTACATGCCGGCCGAACAAGCTCGCGATCCGCATGCCGCCAACGTGGCCAGCGACCTGTATTGCCTGGGTTGCACGCTGTATCACTGTTTGACAGGTCAAGTACCGTTTCCGAATCCCGATCCGGTTCGACAAGTGTTGCAACACGCTGAAGATGCTCCGCCGACGCTGGCAAGCCTCGTCCGCACGATCCCGGAATCTCTGGACGAGATCATTTCCAAAGCCCTCGCAAAGAATCCCACCGACCGGTACGACTCGGCGGAGGAATTCTCATCGGCTTTGGCTGAGATCGTCCCGCCCGCCGTGCTGCCGGAACTCGAACCGCTCAGCCCGGAATTCTTGACGTGGCTGCAAGCGTCCGCTTCGAAGACGTCCCCCGACCTTCCCGAAGTCGTGGAATATCCGGCGGCATTTCGCGAGTTCGCGAATTACGTGTCACAGGTCCGCTAACGAGGTGTCGGCCCGTGACAGAAGTATGACAGAAGTTTGACCCGTCCCTGACCCACGAATTTCCGATGCAGTTCTATAATCCCGCACCGTTTCGGGGCTAGGTTGCCGCCGAAATCCTTCCTGCATCGGAGATGCTGCTGTGAACCACGACTCCGCCCTTTCGGAAATCTCGGCCCCGTCCGCACCGGTCAGTTCGGAAGAAGTGACCTCGCTGCGAAGTTCGGCGGCAACACACTCCACCGGCTGGCTGCCGATTCACGATCGCACGACGGAATCGAGCACTAAAGCCAAACGTGTTCGCCCGGAAATTTCGCATCCGGTGGTCAGCAGTTTTCGGCAGCGGTTTCCTCACGGCGTCAACTGGGGCAACGTCGGCTGGATGGCGTTGATGAACGTCGGCGCGGTCGCGGCGTTCTGGCATCTCAGTTGGGTCGGTTTGGCGATCCTCGTCGTCATGCACTTCGTGACGGCTTGCTTGGGAGTGACGCTCGGCTATCACCGCTTGTTGACTCACGGCAGCATGGTCGTGCCGACTCCGCTGAAGTATTTCTTTTCCATGTGTGGCATGATCGCGGCCGAAGGGAGTCCGCTGTTCTGGGTGGCCACGCATCGCAAGCACCACGTTCTCTCCGACCAAGAAGGTGATCCGCACTCGCCGAACGATGGCTTCTGGTGGTCCCACATGCTGTGGTTCAAGCCGAAGGAAGGTCCGGGTGAGTTGGATGCGTTGCTCAAGCGCTGGGCTCCCGACATGTACAAGGATCCGGTGCAGCGGTTCTTCCACAACTTCTTCCCGGTCTTCCCAATCGTGTTTGGTGCCGTGCTCTACTTCGGCGGCGAGTATTTCTTCGGACTGGGCTGGTCCTGCCTGCTGATGGGCCTGTGCCTCCGAATGGTGCTGGGATATCACAGCACTTGGTTCGTGAACTCGGCGACACACGTCTGGGGTTATCGCAATTACGAGACGACCGATCGCTCACGCAATCTGTGGTGGGTCGCCTTGATCAGCTACGGCGAAGGCTGGCACAACAACCATCACGCTCACCAGCGCCTCGCTCGCCACGGTCACAAGCCGTGGGAGATCGACATCACCTACATGGTGATCCGGCTTCTCAAAGTGCTGGGCTTGGCCAAGCAAGTTCAAGACCGCCTGCCGCAGGCCGATCAAGCCGCGTGACGCCGGATGGCTTACAACTTACAAAACGCCGCTGACAACCCTGAGTGGTCAGCGGCGTTTTCGTTGTTCTCTTGATTTTCGGCGAGCCGGGTGGCGTCAGCCCCCGGATGCAACGGCAAACAGTCCGGAGGCTGATGCCTTCCGGCTCGCCATGATTTGAAGCAGGAAAAATATGGTGGCCCCGGCTAATTCGTTTTCCACGGCGTTGAAACATTTTCAGAGCGGCCAATTCGTCGAGGCTCAGCGGCGATTGGTGGATGTCGTGAAGTCCGATCCGCAGCAGGCGGAAGCGTGGCAACTGCTGGGGGTCATCGAGTTTCAGAAGTCCAACTTCGAAGCCGCCGTCAAACACTTTCATCGAGCGGTGCAGATTGAGGAATGCTCGGCGAAGTATCTGACGAACCTCGGCAGTGCGTGGCACGCACTCGGAGACGTGAGTCAGGCGATCGACTACTTTGAGCGAGCCGTCGCCGCCGATCCGCATTGTGTCGAGTCGCAGACGTATCTCGGAATCATCCGACTTCAGCAAAGGGACTTGGACGCCGCGGAAGCGAGTCTGCAAGCCGCGTTGCTCGACGCACCGCAGTCGTGGCAGACTCGGCTGAATTTGGGCAACGTCTTTCGCGAACGGCGCGAACTTGACCGAGCCGCCGAGCAGTACGAGTTGGCCTTGTCGATCGAACCGGACAGTGCCGAGACGCTGCTGAATCTCGGCGAACTGTTCATGGAGCAGGGACGCTCGGCGGACGCGGTCCCGCATCTGCGCCGCGCGGCGGTGCTTCGCCCGCGAGTCTCCGAAATCCAGTTCCGACTGGCCGACGCGCTGCGCGACATCGGCGATCACGCAGCGGCAGTCGTGGCGTCACAGCGCGGGTTGTCGTACCAAGCCGGTTCGTTCGACGGCTGGATCGGCTTGGGTCTATCGAGCGCGGCTTTGGAACATTGGAGTGATGCGGTGGCATCGTTCCGAAACGCGGTCTCGCTGCAACCCGACTCGGCCGCCGCGCACGTCCAGCTCGGCGAAGTGCTGCGACAATCAGGCAACGCCGACGAAGCCGACCGGCATCTCGCGGTGGCAAAAGTTCTGGAGTTGCAATGAGGCCGACCACTGACACCGTGCGCGGAATCGCGGAGGGCATTTTAACTCACGGATTGGAGTGTCCCGGTTTGAGAGACGTCATAGCCCGGTAGCTCGCCGAGTAGGCCGCGGTACTCGCTGGATTGGATGACTCGCACCAGAGCTTGCACGCGCGGGTCGTGCTCGTGCTTGCTGGTGAAGCACAGGTCGAACCCTTCGGTGCGAACCGGCAGGAATCGAAGTCCGGCTTCGTCGGCGACCAGCTTCAGACAAACTCCCGCGTCGGCCCAACCGCAGCGAATCGCTTCAGCGACGCCGCGATGATCGCGAGCCATCCGTCGCGGGGCGGGACGATGATCGAGCAATTCATCCAGACATTGCCGAGCACCCGAACCCGGCTCGCGCCCGATCCACGTCGGGTGGTCTCGCAAGAGACCGCGCAGCGTGGAGGCGGTGACTCCCGTTCCGACCGCGACGCCATCTTCCCACACGGCGACTCGCAGCAACGAAGCCGGTTGACTCAGGATTTCTCGAACGGGTGTCGCATTGCCGGTGTCAGCATCCGCTGCACTCAGATGCACGCCGGCCACATGCACCAAACCCTGCTGAAGCAGTTGCAACGCCTGCCGGCTGGAGCGCGGAAACGCGAGCAATCGGTATCCGGTGGCCTGCTCGTAGATGCGGGCGAGCAATCCGACAGCGGGATCGCAACTCGCCATGACCAGCGTGCTGTCGGCGAGTCGTTCGTTGGCCGCACGTCCTCCCGACGAGTGGACACCGTCGTGAGGAATCTCGCCCAACGGCGTTGCTTCGACGGGATAAAACCGTCGCTGACCGTCCACGTGCGCCAGCCAATAACGGCTGAGCGGCTGAGTCGGTTCCCACGCCCACGTCGGTGACGCGGCTTTGGCCGTTCGCGAGTGTCCCGTACCGAAGAGTTCTTCGACCGAGCACTCCAACGCGCGTGCCAAGCCGAGTGCCGCTGCGACCGACGGCACGAGCCGCTCGGCCTCGATCGCACTGACCGCTGTGCGCGAGATGCCCGCCCGCTCCGCCAGCTCGGCTTGGCTCCAGCCGCGAACGGTTCGGCGCTCGAGAACGCGGTTGAAAGACTGCCGCAGAACTGACATGATTGTGTCACCGTTTGACTGCATCGTGTCATACGGCTTCGACAGTGCCTTGTCGAGGCCGAGACATTTCACGAAAGAATGGTGCGAGGAAATGCGTCACGTCAATCGACCGAGTGGTTTCACTTTGATCGAATTGCTGGTTGTCATCGCGATCATCGCCATTTTGATTGCCCTGTTGTTGCCGGCCGTGCAGGCGGCTCGCGAAGCGGCTCGGCGCAGCGAGTGCCGCAACAATCTCAAGCAGATTGGGATCGCGCTCAACAACTACCACGAGACAGCCAAAATGCTGCCGATCGGCCGTACGCGGAGCATGACGAATGGGCAAGGGCGTGTCTTTTCAGCGTATGCCCAGTTGCTGCCGCACCTCGATGCGTCGCCGCTGTATCGCCTGATCAACTGGAACGGAAACGCTGACGACGTCGCCACGAATGGTCCCGCACTGGGGAAGACCATAAAATTTTTCCTGTGTCCGACGGACTCATATGCGATCCTGCAAACGAACATCGTCAACGGCGTCGGCATCAACAGCGCGGTTCACAATTATCCGCTCAACACCGGCACGACGTTTCCCATTTCGCGCGGCAATTCGGGTGGCGTCGCGATCACGGGCATCTTCTACGAGAACTCCAGCACACGCATGTCAGACGTGCGTGACGGCACCAGCTCGACCGTCTGTGTCAGCGAAACGTGGAAGTCCGATCCCGCCGGGCCGACGATTTGGGACGGCGTCAGCCCCATTACCGGCTTCGTGCTGACCCAAGGGAACAACAACTCGACCGTGGGGCCGGAACTGACCAACTACGCCACGCAATGCCACGCAGCCGGACTGATTCTGATGCAAACTCGCGGGAACAAGTGGTTGTACGGTGCTCCGGGACATTCCATGTACAACCACATTCGCACTCCCAACGACAAGAACGTCGATTGCCGAGGGGGCGTGCCGCATGGCTCCCGCACGAACGCTCTTTGGGACGCCATGTCGCACAACACCGCCGCGCGCAGCCTCCACAACGGCGGAGTTCACGCGCTGTTCGTCGATGGTCACGTCCAGTTCGTCAGCAACAACATTAACCTCATGACGTGGCAAGCCCTCGGCAGCCGCAACGGCCGTGAAGTGGTCGGAGACTTTTGATGCAGCCCGCCGACATCGCGTTGTGTGCCCCCGTCCTGGTCGTCGCGTTTTTGTATTCGTCGGTATCACGTCGAGTAGGTCTCACGGACTCGGCGTCTCAACCGGGCAATTCTTGCGATAGCGACTCAGCAATTGGCGGAGTTTCTGTGCGGCTTCTTGGCTGAGGTCGCAGTGCAATTCGCTCTTGGGGCCGAACATCTTTACCTCGCCGCACTCCAGGGCGATCACGACGTGAGTGGTTTCCTCGCCGGTCTTCCACTCCAGGCAATAGTTGGCATGAAAGCCTCCCCCTTTCTTTCCGTCGGTGTACTTCGTGAACGAAGTCCGAGCGGAAAACAACGCCGTGAATTGCTCGCCGTCGGTCCCCTGCAAAGCGAGCAGTTCCTCGTAGAACGGATAGCCGTGAAGCCGGATCGTCTTCGTCCGCGCGAGTTCCTGCTCCAACAATTGAGGCTCCCAGAAGTCGCTCGGAAGACCTTCGTAGAGCAGCGCCACTCCCGTTTTGGGAATGCCCGCCAGAATCGTTGGCAGACGATCGAAGTTTGTCTCGATCGGCGGCGGTGGCGTGATATCGACGGCGACTTTGACTTCCTGATTGCAGCCGACAAGCCACAAGACAGCCAATACGAACAACCCGCGAAGAGACACGACGGTGCTCCAGAAAAAAGACCGTAGCCCGACCCCTTGTGGGTCGGATGATTCCGACAATCCGAACGAATCATCCAGGCCACGAAGGCCTGGGCTACAGGAAATCAGAAAGGCAATCATGCGCCGCGATCGAAGCCGGCTCGACTAAAAATCTTCCACGGGCTTGCCGTCGTTTCGCACGGCCAGTTTATGGAGCACGTCGATATCGGTTGCGACATTCAGAGATGCGACATGGCCGTCCGCAAAGACGAACTGAACCATTCCGGGATGATGACTCCCGAAGCGGCAATGCCACGGGCCGCTCAGATCTTCGCCATTGGCCGCCAGCTTGAATCTCGGTTGCCCCACGTTGTCGCGTCCAGCGAGCCGGTTGTAGCTGCGAGGGAAGTCGCCATTGTAGATCGAGCCGTCACCCTGTCCGCCGCTCTGTCCGTATTTGCTCTCGGGCACATGCTTCTCGCCCACCAAGAAGACGTGACTCGTCCCATCCTTCAGGTCACGCAGGCCCGTCCGCGACTGAGTGTTTAAGATTTTGCTGCCGGAAAGCTGCGACTGGGCTTCGCACAGGGCTCCATTGCACTGCGGATTATCCACGATCGCATTGACGTGCTGACCACCGTTGGCGGCAAAGTCTCCCAGCGCTCCCGGATATGGCTGCGTGTCCGGCAGACTGGTGGTGGAGATCTCGAACTGCGAGCTCAACATGTGGGTTCGCCGACTCGGGCAATAGAACATCGGCACCGAGGTCGTTCTCACAGCGGCCTTTTGCAAGTAGTAGGTGTCGTTGAGATTCCACTGTTTGTAGAGCGGGGTCTGATCAATTTGAGGCAGGATTTGGACGAACCAACTCGCGTGCTGCGGCCCCAGCCGGCTGGATGGCAGAGTCCCTTTCACTTCATGGAAATTTTGGATCGCCAAGCCGATCTGCTTGAGATTGTTTCGGCACTGACTGCGTCGCGCCGTCTCACGAGCTTGCTGCACGGCGGGCAAGAGCAAGGCGATCAGCACGGCAATAATGGCAATCACCACCAGCAGTTCGATCAAAGTGAAGCCGGATCGCGAGAGAGAGCGGGATTGGTTGCGAATGCGAAAACGTTTCATGATTTGTCCTTCTGTGAAAATCGCTCAGCCTGCGGTGTCAGCCGGTCGAGGCACACACGACGCAGAACCGAGATTCCGAACCGCGCCAGTAATGACTAGCGGCGGTCGGTGATGACCGAGGGAGCCATCACGCCAACGTGGCGATGATGAAGCGGGGAGTCGATGGCGACTCAGTGGTAACTGGCACGCAGCTAGAGTGAGGTGCGCAGTCAGGTGAAGCCCGGTCGCACATAGGCAGCCGGGAGGCGGGACGAGGCGAGTGTGAGAGGAACTCGGTGCATGACCGTAATGCCAAGGCTGTCATGGGCAAGTTTGAGCGGACGAACTCTACAAAGTGCAGCCAATACCTTCCACCAAGCGGCCGCCAAAACTGGCAGACATCGTCCAACCTGACGACTCGCGAAATGAACCTGCCGCGATGATGCTGGCCGGCTTGTGACGATTCCGCCAAGGGCGATAGACTCGACATCGGTTTTCCGGTTCGTTGTCATTGCAAAGCCAAGAGGGTCTGATGCCAGGGAAGCGATACAGCATGAATGCCGGTCGAACGACCAAACAGGGGCAGCAGATCAACGTTGGCAAGGACGGCGCGGAATATCAGGCCATCGTCAACACCATTCACATGAACGTGGACGATATGAAAGAGGCGGGGATCACGGCTGGCTCGAATGTCCGCGTCATTTCGGAACAAGGCGAGGCTGTGTTTCTTTGCCAGGAAGGAAAAGTCCCGCCCGGCATCATTTTCGTTCCATACGGGCCGCCGACCTGCCGATTGATGGGGCAAATCACCGATGGCACCGGGATGCCGACGTCCAAAGGTTGGGAAGTGGAAGTCGAGCCGATCGCGTCGAAGTAGGTTGGGACTCTGTCCCGACCTGCACTGAACGGTCGGGACAGAGTCCCAACCTACATAAGAAGGAATCAGACATGAATCACGATGAAGCTCAAGCGTCCGCTCCGGTGGGCCAGCGGCTGCAACAGACGCCGGTCGAGGAACCGATCGCTTGGGAGATGATTGAGAACGGCCGGTACATGCCTCGCCGCATTTGCGGGAGCTTCCCTGGCCGGGAACTGGGTTGAACGTTTTTCGTTCCGCCCGGTCCGGGCGGTCAAACTCCTGAATAAATCGTTTGCCATGTAACCCGAAGCGTCAGCGAGGGCGGGTGCTCCAAGAGACTTTGATCTGAAGCGTTTTGAGCCTTCGCCCTCGCTGACGCTTCGGGTTACATGGCCTGAACATCAATGAGAGGCAACCATGACCGTGACCATCACGCAGCACGCGACCTGCACCTTCTGCGGTTGCGTGTGTGACGACATCGAATTGCACGACGACGGCGTCAAGATCATCAAAACCAAGGCGGCGTGCAGCCTGGGAACCTCTTGGTTTCTGAATCACACGGCCGAGCGGCTGTATCCCGACGCGCTGATTGACGGCAAAGAAGCGTCGGTCGATGACGCGGTCGAGGTGGCGGCCGAATACCTGCACCGGGCCAACATGCCGTTGGTCTACGGCCTGAGCAACGTGACCTGCGAGGCTCAGCGCGAGGCCGTGTCGCTCGCCGAAAAGATCGGAGCGGTGATCGACAGTCACACCTCGTTGTGACACGGGCCCACAGAAATCGCCGCCCAGTTGGGTGGCAAGGTCTCGTGTACGCTCGGCGAGGTTAAAAATCGAGCGGACTTCATCCTCTATTGGGGAGGCAACCCGGCCGAGTGTCATCCGCGGCACTTCACGAAATACACCATCATGCAAAAGGGCAAATTCCTGCCCGAAGGCCGCAAGGGGCGGACGATGGTGCTGGTCGATATTCGCGAAACGATGAGCGTCAAAGCGGCGGACATCTTCTTGCAGGTGCGACCCGGCAAAGATTTTGAAGTCATCACGGCGTTGCGTGCGCTCGTGAAGGGCAACCGCGTGGATACCGCACTCGTGGAGGAGACCGGGCTGAAGCTGGAACAGTTGCAGGACTTGGTCGATCGCATGAAGCGCTGCAAATTTGGCGTCATCTTCTTTGGGATGGGCTTGTCGATGACTCGTGGGAAGCACATGAACTCGGCGGCCGTGCTGACGCTGGCCGCCGAGATGAATGCCTTCACGAAGTTCGTGGCGATGCCGATGCGCGGACACGGCAACGTTGCGGGCGCGGACATGGTCCTGCGCTGGACGACGGGCTATCCCTTCGGAGTCAACTTGTGCCGAGGCTTCCCGCGATTCAATCCCGGAGAGTTTTCAACGGTGGACTTGCTGGTGCGCGGCGACATCGACGCGGCCTTCGTGCTGGGAGCCGACCCCGGCGCGACGATGCCTCAACCGGGCATCGACACGCTGGCTCGCGTACCGACGATCGTGCTCGATCCGAAAGTCACGCACACCAGCCGACTGGCTCGCGTCCACATCACGACGTCCGTGACCGGCATCAGTTCGCCCGGCACGGCCTATCGCATGGACGAAGTTCCGCTGCCGCTGCGTCCGGTGCTCAAGTCGCCGTACCCCAGCGACGAAGAAGTCGTGCGCCGAATCATTGCCGCCGTCGATAAGAAAACTGCGTGGTTGCCTCGGCCGGAAACGATGTCATCCGGCGTGGCCTAAACGATATGAGTTCAAAATGATGTCGTGGTTGAGTCAAGTATCGGGAACGACAACGTAGCCATTATCGCTCCGCGTGATGAGCCGAGTCGCCAATCAGCGTCGATGAAGCACTCGGCTCGTCACGCGGAGCGATGACGGCTACGTTGGTTTTGGAGTGGACAATGCTGCGGATCACTGGCGGAAAGGTCTATGACCCGGCCAACGGCATCAACGGTGAAGTGCGGGACATCTGCATTGCCGACGGCAAGGTCGTCGCCAATGTGGAAGGTGGCCGGACGATCGACGCGAACGGGATGATCGTGTTTCCTGGCGGCGTGGACATTCACACGCACGTTGCGGGTGCGGCGCTGAATTTTGCGCGTGCTCTGACGCCGGAAAATCAACGAGTCGCCGCGAAGTTCATGCGCACGAAAGACACGCGCATGGGGATCGGCGGGCAGACGCCGACCACGTTTGCGACCGGCTACTTGTACGCAGGCATGGGCTACACGACGGTTGTCGAAGCGGCGGTCCCGATCTTGTCCGCAAAGCACACGCACGAAGAATTGCGTGACACGCCGATCGTCGATAAAGCCTGCTGCTTGCTGATGGGCAACAACGAACTGGTGATGGACCTGCTGGAAGTCGGCGAGTACGAGAAAGCGAAACACACCGTCGCGTGGCTGATCTCGGCGGCGAAGACTTACGGTATCAAGGCGGTCAATCCCGGCGGTGTCGCCGCGTGGAAATTTGGCAAGGACGCCAAGCAGATTCACTCGCCCATCGACGGCTACAACAAAGTCAATCCGGGGACGATCATCGCCAACCTCGCGAAGATCGTGGATGAGCTGGGCCTGCCGCATCCAATGCACCTGCACTGCAACAATCTCGGAGTCCCCGGCAACGTCTCCACCACACTGGAAACGATGAAGCTGCTCGAAGGCAACCGAGCACACATGGCGCACCTGCAATTCCACGCCTACGGCGGCGACGACTGGCACAACATGCGGTCGGAATCGGTGCAGCTCGCCGAGTACTTCAACGCGCATCCGAACCTGACGTGCGACGCCGGGGCGGTCCTGTTCGGCAACGCCGTGACGATCACCGCCGACGGACCGTGGCAGCACTTGCTGTATCAGCTCACCGGTCGCAAGTGGGGCAATCTTGATGTCGAAAACGAAACCGGCTGCGGCATCGTGCCCTACACCTACAAGGGGAGCAATCTGGTCAACGCCGTGCAGTGGGCCGTCGGTTTGGAGTTGCTGCTGCTCATCAACGACCCGTGGCGCATCTTCCTGACGACCGACCACCCGAACGGCGCGTGCTTCTGGCGCTATCCCGAAATCATCCACCTGCTGATGCACGCCGACATTCGCCGCGAACGAGTCCGCGCTCTGCCGGATGCCGCGCTGAGCCGCATCTACCTCGCCGATCTCGACCGCGAATACACGCTCTACGAAATCGCAATCATCACATCGGCCGGCCCCGCGCGAGCACTCGGCATGAAACAGAAGGGACATCTCGGTGTCGGCGCGGACGCGGACATCGCGATCTACAACCAAAATCCCGACGGCGAGCTGATGTTTCGCTACCCGCGCTACGTCATCAAAGGGGGCGAGGTCGCTGTCGAGGAAGGCGAAATCCGCTCGGTCAAAGACGGCCACGAGTTCGTTTGTCAGCCGAGCTACGACGAAAAAATCGAAGACTACTTGAAGCCGGTCTTCCAACAGCAATACACGATGTCCTTCGAGAACTACCCCGTGGAAGCCGAGCGCGTTCACGGCATGCAAATCGCCGAGTGCTCGTATCACAAAGAAACCAGAACAGGCGCGCCGGAGGGCGATAGCCCCCGGACAACACCCCCTTCCGGGGGCTAACGCCCGCCGGTTCGCCGATCTAACTTTCGACGCCATTACCCATGCTCAAGCTCACGCTCAAAGACCAACCGACCGTTCCGCTCGAAGCCGAGATGCTCGCTCCCGATCATGTCGCGGGCTTAAGTCTCGATGCGATCAAGGCACTGCCCGTTTTCCACGGCAAGCGACAACTGCGAGTGGACGACTTCTTCACCGTCGAAGGCGAACCGAGCGACGAACTCGAAATCCACGGCGACCTCGCCAGGGTCAAGTACATCGGTCGAGCCATGACGCGCGGCCAAGTGAAAGTCTTCGGCAACGTCGGGATGCACTTGGGAGCCTACATGAAAGGGGGCTCGATCGAAGTCACCGGCAACGCCTCCGACTGGATCGGCGGCGAAATGACCGGCGGCTTGATCCATGTCCACGGCAACGCCGGCGGCCAAGTCGGAGCCGCCTACCGAGGCAGCCTCTCCGGCATGAACAACGGCACAATCCTGATCGACGGCACCGCCGGCCTGGAAGTCGGCATGCGCATGAAACGCGGCCTCATCGTCATCAAAGGGCTGGTCCGCGACTTTTGTGGGCTGCAAATGAAGGGAGGCACAATCCTCCTGATGAACGGTGCCGAAATCCGCACCGGAGCCTGGATGATTCGCGGCACGATCATTTCGCTGAAGCCGATCAAACTCCTGCCCACCTTCAGCTTTGCTTGTACTTACACGCCGACGTTTCTGCGTCTGTACGCCAAGCATCTCGCCACGCTCGGCCTGACCCTTCCGATCAACGAACAAGACGGAGCCTATCAGCGTTACTCCGGCGACTCGTCCGTTCCCGGCAAGGGAGAGATTCTCGTCTGGCAACCTCGGGTCTGAGCCAACAAAAGTTCGTTGGTGTGCGGCATGTGCGAAACGGCGCACGGTCGGGTACTCTGAAGGCCGATGATCGGCGTCTTTCGTCGAGATCAGCGATCTCCACCGAGTCGGCACGTCGCTTGCGTCGATCGTCACGAGTTGTTTCACCTCGGACATCTCCTCGAATCGAACTCACACGCTATGAACGCAGCTTCCAGTGCGTCGGCCAGCCAGCGTCACCGTTCGTACTATCATCTGGCGGATTCCACGATCACGAATCATGCGTGCCAGGGTCTCGCCTGTTTTGTGGCGCGACATGCTCAGGCGACGAAGTGGGAGGCGATCTCCGCGCAGCAACCGCACATGTACTGCCTCGGAAAATGTTTCGCTGCGCCGGCGTGTGGAACAGACACAGCTCGGCCACACATGGCGATCGACGCGCCAAACGGGATCGTGCTCTCTCGTCTTGTGCAGGGCGGTGCTCGAACCCTGACGGAGTACACGGCGACGGAAGGCTATGCCGCGCTCACGGACTGGCTGCGGCGGCCACCGGCGGAAATCCTGGATGAAATCGAGAAGTCGAGTTTGCGTGGTCGCGGCGGCGCGGGGTTTCCAACGGCGAAGAAATGGCGTGCGGTCGCCGCTCAAAACGCACAGCCCAAGTATGTGATCGCCAACGCCGATGAAGGCGACCCCGGAGCCTACATCGACCGATTCATTCTGGAGGACGATCCGCACGCGGTGATCGAAGCCTGTATCCTGGCGGGATACGCGGTTGGAGCCAACAAGGGGACCGTTTACCTGCGCAAGGAATACCCGGACGCCCTGCGAATTCTCACCGCAGCGATTGCCGAGGCACGCGACGCCGGCTTTCTGGGCGCGAATGTCGCGGGAACTGGATTCGCATTTGATCTGGATGTCTTCAGCGGCCAGGGGAGCTACGTGTGTGGCGAAGAGACGGCGCTGTTGAACTCAATGGAAGGTGTGCCTCCGATGGTTCGGCCACGGCCTCCGTATCCGACCGAGCATGGTCTCTTCGGCCAACCAACGCTCGTCAACAATGTCGAGACGCTCGCCAACATCCCTTGGATTCTGCGTCAAGGCGGAGCGGCGTATCACGCGCTCGGCTTCTCGCGCAGCCGCGGCACGAAGGTTGTCTCGCTCAACTCGCTGTTTCATCGACCGGGACTGTATGAGGTTGAATTCGGCGTGCCGGTTCGTCACATCGTCGAAGAATTGGGAGGCGGCTTGCGAACCGGGACCATCCAAGGAGTCATCATCGGCGGTCCATTGGCTGGCGTTCTTCCACCGAGCCTGTTCGACACGCCGCTCGGCTTCGACGAACTGCAACAGGTGGGGGCGAGTGTCGGACATGGCGGAGTGATCGCCTTTGACGAGCGAACCTCGTTGCCGGAATTGATGCAGCACGTCTTTGCCTTCGCGGCGGAGGAATCCTGCGGCAAATGCACCCCCTGCCGCATCGGTTCGCGAACTGTGGAAGAGGTGTTCCAACGGGCGCTGAATGCCGGGCCGGCATCGCGAGACGATCAGGCGTTCGTGGCCGATATCGTATCGGCCCTGCACGCCACGAGTCTCTGCGGATTGGGTACGGGCTTGGCCGACTTCGCGCTGAGCGCGCTCAAGCACTATCCCAAGGAGGTGGCACATGCCTTCCGTCAGGATTAACGACACCAGCCACTCGTTTCCGGACGGGCTGTCGATTCTGCAAGCCGTCCGACAGGCGGGCATCGAGCTTCCCACGTTGTGCTCCGACGATCGTTTGAAACCAATGGGCGGTTGCCGATTGTGCGTCGTGAATGTGCAAGGCTGGTCGCGTCCCGTGCCGTCCTGCACCACGCCCTTGGTGGACGGCATGGAGATTGACACTCACGAGCCTGATCTGGAGAACCATCGGCGCACTTTGCTCAAACTGCTGGCCCAGGACTATCCGCTCGAAAGCGTCGCGCAGGCTCCGGAGAAAGAGTTCCATCGGTACTTGAGCCAGTACGGCATCGTGGCGGACGCTGCTAGCGTCCGTCGCAATTCACAAACAACCGCTCATGCCGACGCAGGCAGCTTCGGCCACGGTTGCGACGACTCGCATCCCTACATCCATGTGGACATGTCGAAGTGCGTGACTTGTTTTCGCTGCGTGCGAATCTGCGCCGAGGTCCAAGGCCAATTCGTCTGGCAGGTGTGGGATCGCGGCGACCGCACCACCATCCGACCAGATTCCGGGACGACGTTGCTGGAGAGTTCGTGTGTCAGTTGCGGAGCCTGCGTGGACACCTGCCCGACCGGCGCGTTGGAGGACAAATCCATTCTGGCCCACGGTCATCCGACGAATTGGACGAAGACGACGTGTCCGTACTGCGGCACCGGCTGCGAGATGCACGCGGGCGTGCGCGATCAGCGTCTGGTGGCGATCCGCCCCGACATGTCGGCTCCGGTCAATCACGGGCACCTGTGTGTGAAGGGACGGTATGCCTTTGATTTTGTGAACGCTCCCGACCGGGTCACCGAACCGATGCTGCGTTCGCCCGGCGGCGAGTGGCAGCCGGTGAATTGGGACACCGCCCTCGCTCACGTTGCCGAGCAATTCCAACGGATCGTCGCCCGCTACGGTCCCAGCGGCATCGGCGTGTTGGGCTCCGCTCGCGCGACGAACGAAGAGAACTATGTCGCCCAGAAGTTCGCTCGTGTAGTGCTGCGCACGAACAACGTCGATTGCTGCGCTCGCGTGTGTCACGCCCCGACAGCCGCCGCCATGAAGACGATGTTGGGAACCGGAGCGGCGACCAATTCCTTCAACGACATTGAGCACGCGCAGACGATCCTGGTGGCCGGCAGCAATGCCACCGAGAACCATCCGATCGTCGGTGCGCGAATCAAGCAAGCCGCGCTGCACGGGGCGCGACTGATCGTCATCGACCCACGGAAAATCGAACTCGCCAAGTACGCCGAATGCCACTTGCAACTGCACCCCGGTACGAACGTGTTGCTGTTCAACGCCCTCGCCGCAACGATCGTGGAAGAGGGGTTGATGGACGCCGATTTCGTCCGCGATCGAGTCGCCGAATTTGACACGTTCGACAGCTTCGTTCGCACATACGCACCCGAAGCCGTAGCCGATCGGTGCGGCGTTCCGGCCAAACTCATCCGACAAGCGGCTCGCATCTACGCGACGTCCAAACCGGCCATGTGCCTTCACGGCCTGGGCATGACCGAGCACATTCAAGGCACGGAAGGAGTGATGTGTCTGGTCAATCTGGCGATGCTGACCGGCAACATGGGTCGCCTGGGATCGGGCGTCAATCCGCTGCGTGGACAGAACAACGTGCAAGGCTCGGCCCAGATGGGTTGCGAACCCAACAGCTTGACCGGCTACGTTCCGATCGCCCCGAACCGAGCGTTGTTCGAGCAAGTCTGGCAAGCCCCCGTGCCGCACGAGACCGGCTTGAACCTGCTCCAAATGATCGACGCCGCGCAGAGCGGCACGTTCAAGGCGTTGTGGGCGATTGGCTACGACGTCCTGCTGACCAACGCCCACACTCATTCCACCAGAGAAGCGATGCGGCAGTTGGAATGCGTCGTCGTGCAGGACATGTTTCTGAACGAGACCGCCAAAGAGTTCGGGACGGTCTTTCTGCCAACGGCCTCGTCTTTTGAAAAAGACGGCACGTTCATGAACGCCGAGCGTCGCATTCAGCGCGTCCGCAAAGCGATTGACCCAGTGGGACAATCGAAATCCGATTGGGAGATCGTGTGCTTGTTAGCCAAGGCGATGGGGACAGAAGCCGGATTCACGTTCAAATCCGCCGAAGAGATTTGGAACGAAGTCCGGAAAGTCTGGAAGGCCGTGGCTGGGATCTCGTACTCGCGCATCGACGACACCGGACTGCAATGGCCCTGTCCGACAGAGGAACATCCCGGCACTCAGATCTTGCACGGCGAATCATTCCCGATTGGAAAACGTGCTGCGCTGCAACGCATCGACTACCGACCCACCGCCGAGACCGTGTCCGAAGACTTCCCGTTTCTGCTGGTGACCGGCCGAACGCTCTACCACTTCAACGCCGGCACGATGACCCAGCGAACTCTGAACGCCGTGCTGTATCCCCACGACTTCCTGGAGATCTCGCCCGCCGACGGTTCGCGTTTGGAATTGACCGACGGAGTCCCCGTCACCATTCGCAGTCGACATGGAGAAGCCACACTTCCGACGCGCATCAATCCGGACGTTCGCCCCGGCGAATTGTTTTGCACGTTTCACGACCCCAGCGTGTTTCTGAACCATGTGACCAGCCCCCACCGCGACTCGGTGGTGAGTGCTCCCGAATACAAAGTCACCGCGGTGCAGGTGCGAAAGCTTCAAGCCTGAAAGCTCACAGCCAACCGCGAAAGACACGGGGCCATCAGCCAGTTTCGGAGGTCCACTCTCAAGAGGGTGGTGACACGTCTGCCTGCCGCGTATCGTTTGCCGAGCAATGTGGGGCAGGTTTTCAACCTGCCCTAGTGTCCTGTGTTGCAAATTCGTTTACAAACTTTCCCCACGATTTGTCGGGATTTGAAGCGGATTTCAATGCAACGAACTTACAACTCAGGACACTAGCACGGACAAATCAGGCAGGTTGAAAACCTGCCCCACGGAGCGAAGCTCGGATTGTGGAACGACCTGTGGTTCAACATCGTCTCGCCATCGACGTGGGTAACACGCGCGTCAAGCTGGGCCTGTTCTTGTGGCCGAGTTCGCGGAAGCGCGGCGAACTCCCGGCGTGTGTCGAGCGGACCTCTCTGCTGGCGGACGAACCGCTGCCGTGGGAGTTGCTCGCTCAATGGCAATCGGCGACATCCAATTGGTTGCCGGCCGCGATTGCCGGCTCGAATCCGACCGGCGTTGAGCGGCTCAAGTCCGCGTGGCCGGATTCGCTCGGCCCGGTGCCGAGAACGATCGCAAACACCGACGACTTCCCGCTGTCGATCCGCGTCGATGAGCCGCGCCGAGTCGGCATCGACCGGCTGTTGAACGCTGTCGCCGTGAATGAACTGCGCGGCGAGAATCGTCCGGCGGTCATCGTCGATTCGGGAACGGCGACGACGGTCGATGTCGTTTCGGCAGACGGAGCGTTCGAGGGAGGCGCGATCCTGCCCGGCTTGGCGCTCTCGGCGAGAGCGTTGCACGAATACACCGCGCTGTTGCCGCTCGTCTCGGTCTTGGAGCTCGGACAAGCGACTCCCGAACCGCTCGGTCGCGACACGCGAGCGGCGATTCGCAGCGGACTTTTCTGGGGACAACTCGGAGCCGTCAAAGAGTTGATCGAACGCCAAGTCGGATCGGACACGGAGATCTTCGTGACAGGCGGCGGAGGCGCGCTGCTCGCTTCCCACTTATCGAATGCAAGCTTTGAACCGCACTTGCCGCTACAAGGTCTTGTCCTCATTGCCGGCCTTCGGCCAAACACTCACAGCGAGCGACTTCATGACGATGCCACTTCAGCGACCGGACAACTTAGAAGCACTGCGTGACAGCGGCTGGGTTTCCAAAACAGTCAAGCAAGAAATTCGCGACAACTTCCTGCGAATGCTCGCGGCAGGGGAAGAACTTTTTCCCGGCATGGTTGGCTACGAGAGCACTGTCATTCCAGAAACTAATATCGCGATCATCGCGGGACACGACATGCTGTTCCTCGGCGAGAAAGGGCAGGGGAAGAGCCGTTTGATGCGGACACTCGTGCGATTCTTGGACGACGAGATTCCATTCATCGCACATCCCGAAGCTCCGCTGCACGACGATCCGTACCGGCCGATCACGCGCGTCTGCCGCGAACTGGTCGCGAACGTCCCGGCCAACGAAGTTTCGATCGCGTGGTGGCCGCGATCCGAGCGGTACGTCGAGCGACTCGCTCCCGGCACGAAGTTCGCCGACATCATCGGCGAGATCGATCCGGCCAAGCTCGTCGGCGGAGTCAGCATGTCGGCCGAGGCTGCTCTGCACTTCGGCCTGATCCCGCGCATGCACCGCGGCATCTTCGCGATGAACGAACTGCCGGAACTCGATGAACTTGTGCAGGTCGGGCTGTTCAACATCCTCGAAGAACGCGACGTGCAGATCCGTGGCTACCCGGTGAAGTTCGACATCGATGTGCTGATTTTGTTCTCGGCGAATCCGGCGACGTACAACCGCAGCGGCAAGGTGATCCCGCAGCTCAAGGACCGCATCGGCTCGGTGATTCACACGCACTATCCGAAGGAGCGCGATCAAGGTATCGAAATCCTCGAACAGGAAGCGGCCATCGACCTCGGCGAACCATTCCCCGTCATCGTCCCGCGTTTCATGAAAGAGATCATCGAAGAACTGAGCATCGCCGCTCGCAAATCGAAGTACATCGACCAAGCCTCCGGCGTGAGCGCCCGTTTCAGCATCGCGAATTTTCGCACGATGATTGCCAGCGCCCGACAGCGCGGAGCACGACTCGGCGAACGTCCGGCCGTGCCGCGCATCAGCGATCTCGGCCATCTGTATTCGTCGTCGCTCGGCAAGTTGGAACTGGACCTGATGGGCAGCCATCAGATGAGCGAACGCCAAATCCTCGACGCTCTGCTGGCCGAAGCGATCCGTACTGTTTTCAGCGAGTACGTCGAAGAGCACGGCCTGGAAGAGGTTTCGCAAATCTTCGCTCAAGGTGTGAAGATCGAAGTCGGCGACATGCTGCCATCGAGCTACTACGCCGAACGGTTGAAGCGAGTGCCGCCCGCGTGGGACAGAGCCTTTGAACTCAACGCTTCCACCGACCCGGCCGTCCGTGCATCGTGCGTCGAATTTGTTCTCGCCGGTTTGTACGCCACGGATCGCGTTTCGCGATCTCAAACACACGGGAGCATTCGGTATGAATTCTGAATCTCTCGGCGGCGTGATTCACACGTATCAGCGGTACGACCCGCGGAACTTTCCGCCGCTGAGTCAGCCGCCGCCGGATTTGGTGTCGCCGGCGTTCGAGCACATGCTCGAATACGGCGACATGAGCGAGCTGACCGACGAGGAGTTGGCGCGCGCGGTGCATCTCGACATTCGTCAGATCGCGGGGCTGGGTCCGAGCCTCGAATCACTGAAACGCATGTTGCTCGAACGGAAGCGGAAGATTCTGGAGACGTGGGAGACGAAGCGCGTCATCGCCGACGCGAAGCAAGCGTTTCAAACGCAGGCCGAGTCGATGCAGCCGCCGAAGGAACTCGCCGCGTCGTTCGCGAAGGCTGTGAAGGACGAGCAGATTCGCGAGATCGAGCGGCTGTGGTATCGGGCGGGCAACGAGCGATCAAAGTTTGCTCGGCAACTGCTGCAACTGGCCGAGCGGCTCGGCGAGAAGTATCAGGTCGATGAACTCGCCGCGAAGTACGAATTCATCGGCCGCCAGCCGATGTCGGTCGAGCAGGCTCTGGCGATCAAAGAGGAACTCGAAACGATCGACCGGTTGCTCAAGCAACTCGAAGAGGCGGCGAAGACGGCGCAGATCGCGATCATCGACCTCGAAGAACTGTCGCAGTTCGCGGACGAGGAACAGCTCGAAGGGCTGGCTCAACTGCAACAGCAAGTCGAAGAACTGATGCGGCAGATGGCCGAGCAGCAAGGTCTCGAAAAGACGAAACGGGGCTACCAGCTCACTCCTCAGGCGTATCGGCTGTTTCAAGGCAAGCTGCTCGAAAAGATTTTCAGCCAGTTACAGGCGTCGCGCAGCGGTCGGCATCAAGGCCCGATCGTCGGTGAGGGAGCCGTCGAATTGCAGTCCACGAAGGAGTACGAGTTCGGCGATTCGGTCACGCAGATGGACATCCCGCAAACGCTGGTCAACGCGCTGCTGCGAAACGTAGCCGAGTCACTCCGTGACTCGGAATCTCGGTCGCGGAGCGACCGAGCTACGTTGCGGCTCAAGCCCGAAGACATCGTCATCCATCGGACGCGAAACAACCCCAAGTGCGCGACGGCCGTGCTGATGGACATGAGCGGCTCGATGCGCTACGACGGGCTGTACGTCAGCGTGAAGCGGATGGCTCTCGCGCTTGATGGGCTGATTCGCAAAGAGTATCCAGGCGATTTCCTGCAATTCATCGAGATGGCCAGCTTTGCTCGGCCGGTTCCGATGGGCGATGTCGTCTCGCTGTTGCCGAAGCCGGTGACGATCTTCGATCCGGTCGTGCGCCTGCGAGCCGACATGAGCAATGCGGACATCACCGAGTCGATGATCCCGCCACACTTCACGAACATCCAACATGCACTGCAACTCGGTCGGCAGTTTCTCAACAACCGCGACACTCCGAACCGGCAGATCATCCTCATCACCGATGGCCTGCCGACCGCGCACTTTGAGGGATCGGACTTGTACTTGCTGTACCCGTCCGACCCTCAGACCGAAGCGGCGACGATGCGCGAGGCGTTGCTTTGTCAGCGCGAGGGGATCGTGATCAACATCTTTTTGCTCGCGACCTGGAACCAGTCGCACGAAGACATCCGCTTCGCACATCGCGTCGCCGAAACGACCAAAGGGCGAGTCTTCTTCACCGCCGGCCGAGACCTCGATCGCTTCGTCGTCTGGGACTACGTCAACCGTCGCAAGTCGATCGTCTGCTGACAAACCAGCACGACGCGCCAGCGAGTGGTTGGTCGTATTGAATTGAATCACTCGCTGGCGCGTCGTGCTGACAATGTGCCAGGACTGGTGTGTGCGGCAGTGATTCTTCAAACTGACTCGGCCCCGGAAAACTCGATTCACGGAAAGGCGGGTTCCATGACGCGCTGGCTGGTGTTGATCGCTGCGGTTGCCGTCCCCTTGGTGATGACGGATTCGGTGTCGGCGCAGGCCAAGCGTCCCAACATCCTCGTCATCGTCGGGGATGACATGGGCTACGCGGACGTCGGCTTTCACGGCTGTCGGGACATCCCCACGCCGCACCTCGACGCGCTGGCGAAGTCGGGCGTACGGTTTACGAACGGGTATGTGACCGGGCCGTACTGCTCACCGACGCGAGCCGGGTTGCTGACCGGACGATATCAGCAGCGGTTCGGACATGAGTTCAATCCCGGCGGCGGACCGAACGCGGGCTTGCCGTTGTCTGAAACGACGATCGCAGATCGGCTGAAAGCGGCGGGTTATGCGACGGGCCTCGTCGGCAAATGGCATCTCGGCGGTGCGGAAAAATTTCATCCCCAGCGGCGCGGGTTCGATGAGTTCTTCGGATTCCTGGGCGGAGCACATAGCTACTTCCCAGAGAAGCGCGGTGGTCGCACGATCCTGCGTGGCACCGAACCGGCTGACGAAGCGGAATACCTCACCGACGCCTTCGGTCGCGAGGCGGTCGCGTTCATCGAGCGGCACAAAGCGAAACCGTTCTTTCTGTATCTCGCGTTCAATGCGGTTCACACGCCGATGCACGCGACCGACGAGCGGCTCAAGCGGTTTGCGTCGATCGCCGACGAGCAGCGTCGCACCTATGCCGCGATGATGGCCGCGATGGACGAGAACATCGGCCGAGTCCTCGGCAAGCTGCGGACCGAGAAACTGGAAGAGAACACGCTCATCGCCTTCATCAGTGACAACGGCGGACCGACGATGAAAGGGGTCACGATCAACGGCTCGATCAATACGCCGCTGCGAGGCTCGAAACGCACGACGCTGGAAGGGGGCATCCGCGTACCGTTCGTCTTGTCGTGGAAAGGGATGCTTCCGACCGGCAAGGCCTTTGAATCACCCGTGATTCAACTCGATCTACTGCCGACCGCGCTGGCTGCTGCTGGCATCGAAACGAAACCTCATGCAAAGCTCGACGGAGTGAACCTGCTGCCGTTTCTCACCGGCAAGGTGACCAGCCAACCGCACGAGACTCTGCTCTGGCGGTTCGGTCAACAGATGGCGATCCGGCATGGCAATTGGAAGCTGGTCCGCTACGACACCGCCGCCGATGGAGCGAAGCCGGGCCTGACCAAATACAAGCTCTACAACCTTGCCGATGATCTCGGCGAGTCGCACGACCTCGCCGCCGACAAGCCGGACAAGGTGAAGGAACTCGAAGCCCTCTGGAAAAAGTGGGACGCCGAGTTGGCCAAACCACTCTGGGGTGGTTGACCGAAATTGTAGGGTGGGTCGAGGCATCCGAGACCCACCAATGAGGTCGGAAAATGTTGGCGGTGGGTCTCGATGACTCGACCCACCCTGGTATGGAAGGACCAGTCAAGTATCTTGAGCGGTTGATTTCTTGGATTGTTTGTCTGTGTGTTTTTTAGCTCATGGTTTTGAATCGGCCGCCGAGTCGTCGACGAGGGGGAAACGACTG
>CAMDPK010000094.1 GCA_945904015.1 Candidatus Kuenenia stuttgartensis
GTGCCGCTCAGCCCTGAAGTGATGGCCAAGAAAAAACAGGCGATCCTGCGTCACGAAAGCCAAAAAGACGGAGCCATGTTCATGGGCTCCGACGACCGCGAGTTCTGGATGCGAGCCGAAGACCGCACCAAGCAAACCGCCAAAATCTACAACGACCTCGGCCTGCCGGAGTTCTTCGCGCTTGAGGGCTTCGTGCGCTACCACGGGCAAAAGTTGTGATGGCATTATTCATGGCCGGAATGTAACCCGATGCGTCAGCGAGGGCGTCGTCACGGTTCGCCCTCGCTGACACATCGGGTTACTTGAATCCTCCCGGTGAATCGCGATACTCGCTGGTCGTCGAAAGTTCGTCAGTTTTCACCAACATGCTGCCACCCAACGCAGCCAGGAGAATGCAACATGGCAGAGACTCGCACCGGTGCTGTCACCCTCAAGGGCAACCCCGTCACGCTCGCAGGTGCGGCGGTTCAAGCCGGCCAAGCCGCGCCGGATTTTCAGCTTCAAGACAACGGTTTGGGCGAAGTCACGCTGGCCTCCAGCGCCGGCAAGACGCGAGTGATCGCGACCATTCCGTCGCTCGACACGCCAACCTGCCACGCCGAGACCAAGCGGTTCAACGACGAAGTCAAGAACCTGCCGAACGTCGAAGTCCTGGTCGTCAGCATGGATTTGCCGTTTGGTCAAAAGCGCTGGTGTGGTGCCGAAGGCGTGGCAAACGTCAAGACGTTGAGCGCTCATCGCTGCTCAAAGTTTGGCGAGGACTACGGTGCCTTGATTTCCGGCGGCGTGTTGGATCGCTGCCTCTGTCGAGCAATCTTCGTGATCGACGGCGCTGGCAAGATCAAGCACGTTGAGTACGTCAAGGAGATCGCCGACCATCCGAATTACGAAGCGGCTTTGGCAGCCGCCAAGAGCTAGTTCGAAACCCGCAGCGACTTGGAATCAAGTCAACAAACTCGTGAATTGAGCGTCTGCGTCCCCAGGGGGACGCAGACGTTTTTTGTTGTCTTCATCGAAAGTTTGCGCCTTCGGTTCCGAAATCTTCATCGTCAACTGGTACCTGTACTTCAAGAGAATGGCGGAATCAAAGTGGTGCCGACTTTGCCGAATCTGCTGCGGCTTCCCGAAAACCTTGGCAAGACAATGACACAAATCGCGGTATCAAGCGTAAATGTCCTTAGGGAAACTGAAGGAATAACGACCGGCGGAAGGCCGGCGATTTCGAGCGGGCCATGAGTGACTTCTAGGATCGAGGTCGGTCGCTGCCGCGGTCGCCTCAAGGAGGAGATGCGATGCTAGTGCTCAGCCGAAAAACGAACGAGTCGGTGCGAATCGCGGACAACATTGAAGTGGTCGTACTGGAAGTGAAGCACGGCAAAGTCCGGCTGGGGTTCCGTTGCCCCGACGATGTTTCGATCTTGCGCAAGGAAGTCTATGATCGCGAGGCCACCGTTGAGTCGCTGCCGCTGATGGAGTTCACCGCATTGGTCGAAGCCTAGCGACACGCCGCCGGCGGCACTGCCGGAAAGGCGATCATGGGTGCGCTGTTTTTGACCGAGGACCACGTTCGCGAATTGCTCGATATGCCGACGGCCATCGAGGTTGTTGAAGAGTTGTTTCGCGAACTGGCAAACGGCCGCGCGAAGAACGTGCCGCGACAGCGCGTTCAAGCGGGCAAGATGCTGCTGCACACGATGTCGGGCGCGTGCGAGTACCTCGGCGTCGGCGGCTGGAAGGCGTATTCAACAACTCGCGAGAAGTCCCGTTTTCATGTCGGGCTGTACGACCTCGCGACCGGTGAAATGCTGGCAATCATCGAAGCAGACTTTCTCGGCCAACTCCGCACCGGAGCGGCCAGTGGTGTCGCCACTGAGTTCCTCGCGCGGCCGGATGCGAAAGTCGTCGGGCTGTTTGGTGCCGGATTGCAAGCGGCCACGCAACTCAAAGCGGTTTGCTCGGTGCGCAAAATTTCACGAGTCGAGGTTTATTGCCGCGATGCCGCTCGACGCGAATCCTTCGCCGCACAGATGTCGGAATACTGTGCGACCGAAGTTATGCCGGGACATGCTCCGGATGAAGTGGCCGCCGACAAAGACATCGTCATCACGGCGACCGCCAGTAAAACGCCGGTCTTTAACGGCCGAGCACTCAATGAAGGGACTCACTTGAACGTCATCGGCTCAAATTTTCTGGCGAAGGCCGAAGTGGATGTCACGACAATCCGCCGCGCGGATCATTTGATCTGCGACAGCGTTGAACAATGCCGTCAGGAAGCTGGCGACTTCATCCCCGCGATCGAAGCGGGAGTCACGGATTGGTCGTTGATGCACGAACTCGCAGAGATCGTCTCCGGCCGCGATACCGGCCGAGCATTGCCAGAAAACATCACCCTGTTCAAGTCGGTCGGCCTTGCCGTCGAGGATGTCGCGCTCGGAGCGAAGTTGCTGGAATTGGCTCGCACTCAACGCCTCGGCACGCCGCTGCCGTTTTGACTTTGAGAAGCAAACGCACTCCGGAGGTCTCGCCTCACGGCTCAATCAGGGCGAGTGTCGGGCAGATGGAGCGAAAATCCGCCGTGTTGCGAGTGATCAGACCTTGATGCCGCAACGCAAACGCGGCAATCAAGACGTCCGCAATGGGACGCTTCGCGACCAGACCTTGGCGGCGTCTCTGAATGAAGTCATCCCAGAGTCGGTGAGCTTCGTCGGTATCCTGATCCGCCCAGGGTTCGTGAAAGTCGAGTGCCAGTTCCGTCATCCAGAGTTTCTGCCGTGTCACATCACCACGAAAACTCGGAGCGATTTCGATGAACGTGATGGGACACAACCGCAACCCGTCCGCGAATGAGCTTCCAGACAGGCCGCCGACGCTCGCCCGAAATTCGGATCATCCAACCGGACGTCCAACAGAACTTAGGTGTCAACGATCCAAGCCATCGTCACTCTTCGCCTTCCCGAAGCTCATGCATCAACTCCGCGGTTGTGCTTCGCGGCAAATCCGGAAAGTCGCGATAGGCGGATCCGAGGGCTTTCATGAAGTCCACAGTCGGCAACGGGCGCAACTCGACCTCGTCCCCTGTTTGAACAATGACTTTCACTCGCCCCTTCGGCAGTTCGCTCAAAGGCGTATCCAACACGAGCCGATCAGGACCATCTGCGCGAGCCGTTGTTTCAAAGACCTTCATGGTACTTCCTTGAGATTGAGACGCTGCTCCGGCGGCGAATCTAATGCAGTCACACCAATTCGGCGAGATGGTTTTTCTGGACTTTCTCCGACGAATCTTTGCGTCACGCGTGCGATTGGATTGAATAGACGCCGTCTCCGTCTAAGTCGCTCACTTCTGAAGCCGGTTCATCACGGACCAGACCTCGTGCAGCGAATGTTCGTAGGCCGCTCCTTTTCGTCCTTGGTGGCGAGCGACTTCTGATTTGAAGTTGTCGTAGTCGGTTTCCTCGGCTAGCCCTGAAAGCACCTGCATCCATGCAGACTTCTGCACGAACAAACGAAAGGCGTAGTCAGTCCCTGCAAACTCCTGAATCTCACACTGACCGAGCAGGGCAGCGAATCGGTCCTTGAGCGATTCAAGATGCGAACGCATCCGTGCTCGGACCATGATGCGGTCAGGATCGACGGGCTGGCCGTGCTTGCCGTTCTCTTGGCGGGCGCAGACCGCACTGAAGAAACCGTGCTTGGTGAAAATCCACATGGTCGGTCCCCGATTTCGGTCGATCTCAGCCGATCTATTCCAGGTCTTTTAGAAACCCAATCGCCCGGTCCACAAATGCTGGGTCTACCCAGCGGGGCGGACTTCGTTGAATCGAGATGTGCCCATCAAAAGTGCCGAACACTTTCTGCATTTGTGGCGACAGCACTTTGAGCGGATTGCCTGCACGATCCTGGCCCACAGAACTGATTTTGTGAGCCTTGCGAAACAAGCGGCTATCGGGGCTACCCTTCACCAGTACCAAGTCGTCTTTCTGCTGCTCGAAGACAGAGCGGTAGCGAACATGGAAGTTGTTGCCAAACTCGGCCTTCAACACCTTCTTGTCGAAATCCTTGGCCATCCCCGCAAGTGCCACTTCAAAGAATCCCGCCAAGTAAAGCGCAGGACGACGTTCACGGTTCCAACCATCGGTCACATCCCACTCCTGCAACCCGCAGTAAAACACCAGAAAATCCCCCGGCATCAAGTTCCGCAATGATCGCTTGGGAGTCGTCGGATCGCCGTAGGTGAATGTCTCGAACTCCGGGTCAACATGGACGTGCTGCTCGGCCATCTGCTTTCGCCGTGATTCGGGAAAGTAGTCCACCAGTCGTCGTCCATCTTTCCCGCACTGGTTCCCGTAGGTGTGGACGCTAACTCGCTTATTGTCGGGGATGCAAACGAAATCGAACGTCCCATCTTTGTAGAGTGGGCCTTGGATGCCACCGCAACCAGCATCAATCCCAACTCGCAGTAGGACTACCTGTTTGCTCATTTCGCGCAGCCCTTCCGCTTTTGCTTAGACTTTGACTCGCAACTGAGTCTGATCCGAATGTCAGGATGAGGCTTGCATGGCGCACCATTTACGCCGATCGTAAAATTGGCTTCCAACCACTTCGCGAACTTCTCGACAAGTTCATCGGTGAAGTTGCTCCGATACCCCCGCCCACGCTTCTCGAAATCCTCACCAAAGCGCTTTGGAATCGGGATTGCATTCCTTCCAAAGTAGAAGAAATGGTTGGAAGTCAAAACGGACCGGTCGTCTTCATTCTCTACATGGTCTGCGTCGATTCGCTTTCCACCATAGGCGTGGCAATACTCAGCAAGCGGAATCTTGTCATCAACTTTCATGGCATAGATAAGGTTTCCATGTCCGGCACTCTTCTTGAGATTCGCTCCACCTGTTCCCACGATCCAATCACCTTTCTGTGCCAGCTCAGTGATATTTTTTTTACCAAATTTGCATTTTGCCAACGTGCAAAAACCGTCGCATGGATTCGGAGCAAACCCATGATCGTGGTCTACGACGTAGGAAAATAGTTTGGGCATCCGTTGTTTAGACACCTTTTGATACTCCGACATTCGGGCAGTTCACTGAATCAGACCCACGGGTGCTATTCAAAGAACTCGCGTATTCGCACCGAGAAACCGGGCAGCACGCTTGGCAGCTTTAGAAGATCGTCGCTGGAGAGTCGTTGCGGAGCGGCGTCGGGCGTGTAAACCATTACGAACTCGTCTTTGGGTTCGACCACGCAGACGACGAGCACTCCGGCGTCGAGGTATTCGGCAACTTTCGCTTGCAGCTTCGACCGGAGGTCGTCGGGAGAACGGACTTCAAAGGCCAACTCCGGTGCAACGGCAAGGTAATCGCGTTTCGGGCGTGACCGCTTGGGCAAGCGCTTGTAACTGCAATAGGCGACGTCCGGGCCGCGCACGCTGTCGAGATCGCGTTCGGTGATGACGCCGAATCTGTTGAACGTCCGACCGAGTTCGTGTCGCTTCACGAAACTCCCAACAACGTAAGCCACATTCGCGCAAACGAGACCGTGAAGCGGTGTCGTGATTTTGTAGAGTTCGATCTTGCCTTGGACCAATTCGGACGGGAAGCCGTCATCGGGAAGGCGACCGAATTCTTCAGCGGTCAGCAGTCGTGGTCGGACAACGGTGGGCATCGAAATCTCCAGAGGCGAATCGCACGCGAGCCGCGTGCGCTACGATTTCGCGGCGATCAACTGATCGAGTTCTCGTTTGAGTTGCGGGAGGATCGCGTCATACGGATACGCTCCCAGCGACTCCGGTCCCTTCTTGAGGTTCACATGCGTCGGGCCGCACCAGAGGCCGAGGTCGGCGTCGTCGGTTTCGCCCGGGCCGTTCACTCGACAGCCCATGACGGCGATCGTGATGGCGTGCTCTTTCGCGTAGGCGGTCATCTCTTTGACTTGCTGAGCCAGTTCGACGAACGCTTCGTTTTCCACGCGCGAGCAACTGGGGCAACTGATGATGTTGAGTTGCTTGAGGCCGAAGTCCACGAACGTGCGGACTCGGCCGGCGGCGATGTCGGCCAGGATTTGGCGGCCGACGGTGATCTCTTCCCCCTTGCGAGGATTCGGCACGGTCAGCGAGACGCGGATCGTGTCGCCGATCCCTTTGCTGATGAGCTGCTCGAAGGCGATGCGCGTTTTGATGATGCCGTCGGGAGGCATCCCGGCTTCGGTGACGCCCAGATGCAGCGGCACGTCGGGACGACGCTCGGCGAAGCGGCGGTTGACTTCGATGACTTTGCTCGGATCGCTGTCCTTCAGCGAGACGGCGTACCGCGTGAAGCCGACGGAGTCCAAGAAGTCGCAGTGCTCCCACGCGCTTTCGAGCATCGGAGTGATCGAGTCGGCCGGATCGAATTTCTCTTTCTTGTCGGGATCGACGCTGCCGCAGTTCACTCCGACGCGGATCGCGCAGTCGTTGTCGCGAGCGACGTCGGCGAGGTAGCGGACTTTGTCCTGCCACGGCTTCTCGCGTTCGTGGTGGTAGAGGTGTCCGGGGTTGTAGCGGACCTTGTCCACATGCGGAGCGACGAGTTCGGCGAGGCGATAGTTCTCCTGCAAATCGACGGAGAGGTTGGCCGTCGTTTGCTTGCGAATCTCTGCGAGGGCCGCGGCGTCCTGCTTGCTGTCCACGGCGATACGGATGACGTCGGCTCCGGCGGCGGCGATCGCGTTGACCTGTTGAACGGTCGCGTCAATGTTGGTGGTGTGCGTGGCCGTCATGCTTTGCACGGCGATGGGATGCTCTTGGCCGATGGTGATCGAGCCGATGCGCACGGCTCGCGTGGGATTGCGGGGCAGGTCCAAGGGAGACTCCTTTGTGTGATGACCTCGTGAAGATCGGCAAATGATAGCGGGAATTCACGGGACGGCTGTAGCCCGGACACGTCAAGCCGATGAACTGAAACACCGACACATCTCGCCGTTTGGAAAACTAACCCGAAGCGTCAGCGAGGGCGAGCGATCTCGCTGATTACGAACTTGGAGCGTCTTGAAGCGTTCGCCCTCGCTGACGCTTCGGGTTAATTCGCCCGTCTCAGCGCACGAACAAAAACTCGTTGGCGTTCAGCAAGGCTCGGCACAAAGCCGTCAGGCCGTGGGCTTGCAGCAGTTCTTCCGCCGAGGCGATCTCTTCGGGGCTTGCCGCACGGCCGAAGGCCAACTGAATTGCGGTCGCCGCGTGCGAGGCCGCAGTGCCGCGAGCCTCGGCCTGCACTCGCGTCGCGAACAGTTCTGATTGCTGGACCAAGAAGCGGCTGTTGAGCAGGTTGAGCGCCTGCAATGGCGTGTTCGACGAGTTCCGTTTCGGAGCCACTTGCCCGCCGTCCGGACAATCGAACGTGCCGAACGTGTCGTCGAGCTGCATTCGATGCTTGTGCGAGTAGACCATGCGCCGGAAGTCGGTCTCCGGCACAAATTCTTGCTTCGAGTTGAACACGCGAACGTAATTCGCATTCGTCTCGAACAGATCAAACCCTGATCCGTTCATGCGACGATCGAGTTGCCCGCTCGTCGCGAGGATCGCGTCGCGGAGCACTTCGGCTTCCAGTCGTTTCGGAGGAAACCGCCACAGCAATCGCGATCCCGCATCTGCAGCGAGACCGTCTTTCCTCGGAGTGCTCGCTTGGCGGTAAGTCGCCGAGAGGACGATCAGCCGGTGCAGACGCTTGAGCGATCCGTAGGGTGGGTCGAGCATCGCGAGACCCACCACATCACGCGATCGGCCTCCGCTTGGTGGGTCTCGCTGCGCTTGACCCACCCTACTTTCCGCTGCCAGCCAATCGAGCAACTCCGGATGTGTCGGCTTGCCACCGTTCAGGCCGAAGTCGCTAGGTGTATCGACGAGTCCCGCGCCAAAGTGGTAATGCCAGAGCCGATTGGCGATGACTCGCGCGGTCAGTGGGTTGGCAGGATCGTTGATCCACTTTGCGAGTTGCACTCGGCGTTGGGCTTCCGCCGTGTTGGCATCCAACCGCCAAGCCGAGCCAAACGAGGCCAAGCCGGTCGGCACGACCGGTTCACGCTTTTGCATTGGGTCACCGCGATGCAGCCGAAACGTTTCTTCGGGCGGCATGAGCTTGCCAGAGTAAACCATTGGCACTGCACTCAATTCGGCCAGCGTCTTTTGCAACGCCGCACGCTGCAAGGTGAGTTGTTCGACGCGGGCTTTGTTCTCCGCGGACAAGCCAGTGAATTTGGAATCGGGGAAACTGGAGACGGTTTGCCATCTCTCTCGGTCGGTGGAAATCTCGAAGACATATTTCGAGGCAGTGCGGTCTTTGTACTGGGCTGGCTCTCGATCGCGGCTCCAGACAATGCGATCGATCTCGACCTCCTGCGGCAGTTCCAGTTCGACCCAGCCGCGCCCCGGCTCGTTGGAAATCCAACTGAAACTATTGCCGTAGCGACCGTCGTTGACGTGTTCCAATTTGTGAATCGCGAAGCCCGACAAGCTGCCCGATGCCTTGGCCTTCGTGCCGCGCGAGGCAAGAGCGACGTTCTCCGGCTTCGCTCCGGTCGTGAAGATTTCGAGTTCGTCGATGCACGGCTCGGCCGAGTTCGTCGCGTGAATCGTCATCCGCGCGAAGCGGGCTTTCGTCGGCGTGAAGCGCTCGATGAACACCGCTCCGCTCCGTTTGGCCTGCGGATCGAGCCGAAGGATTTCGGTCTCGATCGCGGCAAGCTGTTCGCGGATCGCCGTCGCTTGTAGATCAGCCTTCCCAGGCTGACTGCGGTTCGTCCCCGCTGCACGCAGCGGTCGGTCGCCGTGTTGCACTCCCGCGAAGCAGGCTTTCATGCCGTAGTAATCGAGCTGCGAGATCGGATCGAACTTGTGGTTGTGACAGCGAGCACACCCGACGGTCAGGCCGAGGAACACGCTGCCGGTCGTGCTGACCATGTCGTGCAGTTCGTCCGCTCGCTGCTGCAACGTCAGGCCAAGGTCCGGGCTTTTGACTTGATCCCACGGACCGCCGACCAGAAAACCGGTTGCCTCGTCCGCGCCGACGGTGTCGCCCGCGAGTTGCTCGAAGACGAATTGGTCATACGACTTGTCCTCGTTGAAGCTGCGGATGACGTAGTCGCGATACGGCCACGCATTCGGCCGAGGCTGATTCATCTCAAAGCCATGACTCTCCGCGAACCGCACCACGTCGAGCCAATGCCGCGCCCACCGCTCGCCCAAGTGCGGCGACGCGAGGTAGCGATCCACAAGCCGCTCGTAAGCATCGGGTTCTGGGGCGGCGACGAACTCCGCAACTTCCTCCGGCAAAGGGGGCAGTCCGAGCAAATCAAACTTGAGTCGCCGAATGAGCGTCGTGCGGTCGGCTTCCGGATTCGGTGGGAGCCCTGCACTCTCCAACTTGGCGAGGACGAAGGAGTCGATGGGATTTTGAGATGTCGAACTGAGCGGAATGGCGCTAGCCACCGGCCGTTGTGCAGATCGACCGGCGGCTAGCGCCGTGCCGCTCAATTCCGGCCGCACTAGCGGCCGAAACGCCCAATGCGATTTGAAAACATCCTCCTTCTCGCTGCCGTCATCAGGCCACTCCGCTCCGCCGTCGATCCAGCGTTTGAGTAACTCAATCTCCGCCGCCGTCAGCTTCTCCCCCTCGGCCGGCATTTCGACGCCTTCTTCCAATCCAGCCACAACGCGAAACAGCGGACTCTCACGACTCTTCCCCGGTACAATCGCTGGCCCGAAGTCGTCCCCCCCTTTGAGCACCGCCCCCTTCCGATCCAATCGCAACCCCGCCTTCTGCTTCTCCGGCCCGTGACACGAAACACACTTTTTCGCCAGCAGCGGTTCGATGTGCTTGGCGAAATTGATCGTGCCATCGGCAGCAAACACGAGTGGTGCGTAGCTCATTAAAATGAGCGTGACCGCGACGAGCCAAAAGCGATTCAACGCGTTTGTTTTCATTTCCAGTCGTCCTCCTGATGCACTCAAGCGGGATCACTGTCATGGATGGCATCGGAACTGTCCAATGTCACGTCATTCAACGAGCCGATGGACCCACGGAACATGACCATGCACCGCAGAACATTCCTCGCCAGCAGCCTGTTTTCGGCAGTCGCTTTGACGGCTCGGATCAGGGCCGACTGGGAACCAAGTCAGCGCTATCCCGATCCGCGGATCAAAATCGTCGATCCGAGTTTCACGAAGTATCGGCTGAACCTGGCCAAAGTCGAACGCATCGCGACGGGCCTGCGCTGGAGCGAAGGGCCGGTTTGGTTTGGCGATGGCCGGTTTCTGTTGTGGAGCGACATCCCCAACAATCGGATCATGAAGTGGGAGGAAGAGACCGGGGCCGTCAGCGTCTTTCGCAAGCCGTCGCACAACTCGAACGGCAACACGCGCGACCGGCAGGGGCGGCTCGTCACCTGCGAGCATGAGTCGCGGCGAGTGACACGCACCGAGTACGACGGCTCGATCACGGTCATTGCCGAGCAGTTCGACGGCAAGCCGCTCAATTCGCCGAACGATGTCGTGTGCAAGTCCGATGGCTCGATCTGGTTCACCGATCCGCCGTTCGGCATCCTCGGCTATTACGAAGGGCAAATCGCGAAGCCTCAACTCCCGACCAACGTCTATCGCTGGGATCCGAACTCCAAGAAGTTGACGATGGTAGTTGGCGACATTGATCGCCCCAACGGCCTCGCGTTTTCGCCCGATGAATCGCAGCTCTACATCGTCGAGGCCGGCGTCTCGCCGCGCGTGATTCGCGTCTATGAGGTCATCAAAAACGGCAGCGAGTTATCCAACGGCCGCACACTGATCACCGCCGAACCGGACGGCACTCCGGACGGACTGCGAGTCGATGTGGACGGCAATCTATGGGTCGGTTGGGGCATGGGCAAAGAGGGACTCGACGGCGTTTCGATCTTCAACCCGCAAGGCAAGCTCGTCGGCCGAATCGACCTCCCTGAACGCTGCGCCAACCTGTGCTTCGGCGGTCGCCACCGCAATCGCCTCTTCATGTGCGGCAGCACGTCGATGTATTCGCTGTTCGTGAACACTCAAGGAGCCATGGGTGGATGATGATTCGGATTGAAAACGCGACCAACGAGTTCTTGCCGCAAGAAGCGTTGCTCATCGACGGCATGATCGCCTTCCGTCAACATAGCGGTGCCCACACCACCGGTCCCAACTGGCCGACGTTCCTGCAGTTCGCCGAGCGGTATTTCCAGGAGCCCGTTCGCAAGGAATGATTGTTATGCCGCGAGTCGCTCGAAGTTGCGTTGGGTGGTTGATCGTCGGAGTGCTGCTCATGACGAGTGGCTCTCTGGCGAAGGCCGCTGAGTCTCCGGAAGCAGCCGCATTCTTTGAGTCCAAGATCCGGCCCGTGCTGGTGCAGCATTGTTATCAGTGCCATTCCGCGAAGGCCGGGAAGTCGGAAGGTGGCTTGCGGCTCGATTCGCGACGCGGGATTCGAGCGGGCGGTGATCGCGGAGCGGCGATCGTGCCGGGAGACTCGAAGAAGAGCGTGCTGCTGACAGCGATCTCGCACACCGATCCCGATCTCAAGATGCCGCCGAAAAAGGAACGGTTGCCGGATTCGGTCATCAACGATTTTCAGACGTGGATCAAATCGGGCGCAGTAGACCCGCGCGAAGAGGAAGCGGCGAGCACGGCGACTCCGCCGGTGACGATCGAGGCGGGGCGGAAGTTCTGGGCGTTTCAGAAGCCGGCGACTCACAAAGCTCCGACGACGAAGAGTCCCGATTGGGCGAAACGCGAGCTGGATCATTTCATCCTTGCGAAACTGGAGGCGAATGGTCTGGCTCCGTCACATGACGCCGATCCAGCGACGTTGCTGCGGCGATTGCATTTCGATTTGGTCGGACTGCCGCCGTCGCCGGACGCAATCTCGGCGTTTCAAAAGCGCATCGAGTCTGACGGCATCGACTCGGCAATGGCCGCCGAAACGGATGCGTTGCTCGTGTCGCCGCAGTTTGGCGAACGCTGGGGACGGCATTGGTTGGACGTGGCTCGCTTCGCTGAATCGAGCGGCAAGGAGGCGAACATCTCGTTCCCGTATGCGTGGCGATATCGCGATTACGTCATCGACGCGGTGAATGCTGACCTGCCGTTCGATCGGTTCCTCGTCGAACAAATCGCCGGGGACTTGCTGTCATCCGACAACGATGCCGAACGGGCGCGGCTGTTGATCGCCACCGGATTCTTGGCGATCGGGCCGAAGAATCTCGACGAGATGAATCCGCTTCAATTCGCGGCGGACGTTGCGGACGAGCAAATCGACACGGTCACGCGAGCGGTGATGGCCAGTTCGGTCGCGTGTGCTCGGTGTCACGATCACAAGTTCGATCCGTTCTCGATGCAGGACTACTACGCGCTGTCCGGCGTCTTCGCGAGCACGAAGACGTACTTCGGCACGGCGGTCTCGCCATCGAATCGGATCGGCGGCGATCCTCTGGTGCTGCCGCGCGGTGCGGACGCGCCGATCCTGCATCCGAGCATCGGCAAGCAACGGGTCGAGCAATTGAAGACTCAGCTTGCGTCGCTCAAGAAGGAACAGCAAGACCGCATGGCCGCCGCGATGAAAGCTCGCAGGAGCGGCGGTGATGCCGAGAAAGAGTTTTCGATTCGCGACGCGCTCCGCATCTTCTGGACATCGGGCGGCATTGAGGGGCAACTCGAAAAAGTGGACGAGTCGGGCCAAGCGTTGCCGCTCGCGATGGGCGTGCAGGATCGGCAACGGATCATCAACTCGCCGTTGCTGGAACGGGGCGAGATCAACAAGCCGGGTCAGCGAATCCCGCGCGGCTTCCCACGGGTCATCGAGATTTCCGCTGCTCCGACAGTCCCCGCTCGTCACAGCGGACGGTTGGAGTTCGCTCGCTGGCTGACGCATCCCGATCATCCTCTGACCGCGCGGGTGATGACGAATCGCGTGTGGCGGCATCTGTTCGGAGCGGGCCTCGTCCGCACGATGGACAACTTCGGCTTCAGCGGCGAGCGGCCGAGTCATCCCGAACTGCTCGACACGCTGGCCGTGCGATTCATGGCCGACGGCTGGTCGGTGAAAAAACTGGTGCGAGAGATCGTGCTGTCGCGCACCTATCGGCAGGCGTCGGTGTATCGCGAGGACGCCTTCCGCACCGATCCCGAAAACCGGTTGCTGTGGCGAGCGTCCAAACGACGGCTCGATGCCGAAGCGATTCGTGACGCGATGCTCGTCGTCGCCGGAGAACTCGATACCGCGCGGCCGGTCGGTTCGCTCGTCGGCACGAAGATCGGCGACCGACCGATCTCGCTGATCGGCCTCGACCCGAACATCCCGGCCGACCTCGATGGCTCGCGGCATCGCTCGGTGTATCTCCCCGTACTGCGCGACCGCTTGCCCGACATCCTGGACTTGTTCGACTTCGCCGAACCGAGCCTCGTCACTGGCGACCGCGAAACGACGAACGTCCCGGTCCAAGCCCTCTATTTGATGAACAGCCCGTTCGTGCAATCACGAGCGACCGCACTCGCCGATCGCGTGCAGCGCGAAGCCGACAGCCCCGAGCAACGACTCCGCCACGCCTTCGTGCTCTGCTTTAGCCGCGCTCCCGACGCCGAAGAAACCAAACTCGCCGCCGCCTTCTTCGATCCGAGCCAGAACAAAAGCGACAACGATCAGCAATATCGAAAACTCCTCGCCAGCTACTGCCAGGCCCTGCTGGCGACAGCGGAGTTCAGGAACCTGGATTAGTGTTTTCGTAGACCGAACGCCCACGTCCGGTCTCCCGATTGTTCGACAAAGAAGGGATCTATCCCGTGTCTGAAATTGTGACGGCGACGTTTGTGCTGGCAGTGAACGACCTAGCCCTTTCGAAGAAGTTCTATACGGAGAAGCTGGGCTTCGCCGAAGACTTCTGCGTTGACGGCTGGACATTTTTGAGTCGCGGAGCATGCAAACTGCGTCTTGGCCATTGTCCCGATGCGATCCCAATTTCAGATGCCCCGGATCACTCCTGGTTTGCGTACCTTCACGTTCGAGATGCCCTGAGTTTGTACGACGAGACGGTGAAGAACGGAGTTGAGATTTGGCACAAGCTCGCGGACAAACCCTGGGGAATGCGCGAGTTTGCGATCGTTACTCCGGACGGCCATCGGATCGTCTTTGGAGAGAAGTTGCCCGTTTAGTGACGTTTAGGAACTACGAAGCCAGCATTCGGAATCATCGCCATGACAACTCCAAATTCAGACTCTCGCTCGGCATCGTTCGTCTCACGGCGGCACGTTTTGAAATCGTGTGCTTCGGGATTCGGCTATCTGGCCTTCGCCGGGTTGGCTCACGAAGCAGCGGCAGCGGCTCGCGACGGCGGGCTGGTTCCGCAGGCGACGCATTTTCCCGCGCGGGCCAAGCGAGTGATCTTTCTCTGCATGAATGGTGGGCCTTCGCATGTGGATCTGCTGGATTACAAGCCGGCGCTGAATCAGCAATCGGGAGAGGCGTCGCCGATCGGCCGCGGGCGCGGCGGTGCGAAGTTGCTCGGTTCACCGTTCCGATTTGCTCAGCACGGCGAGTCGGGATTGTGGATGTCGGAAGTCTTCCCGGAGCTGGCCAAGCAAGCCGATGAATTGTGCGTGATCAACAGTATGCAGACCGATCTGCCGAATCACTCGCAGGCGTTTTTGCAAATGCACTGCGGCAGCTTTCAATTCGTCCGGCCGTCGGTGGGAGCGTGGACCCTGTACGGTCTCGGCAGCGAGAACGCGAACCTGCCCGGCTTCGTCACGATCAATCCGCCGTCGGACAATGGCGGCGCGAGAAACTACGGCAGCGGATTCTTGCCCGCGATCAGCCAAGGGACGCGAGTCGGTACGAATCAGATTCCCGCGTTCTACGCCGCGCTGCTTCGCAAGGACCAAGAGCCGGGGCCGCCGCTGAAGAACATCGAGAACAAAAACCTCTCGCGCGACCAGCAACGAGCACAGCTTGACCTCGTGCGGAGTCTCAATCGGCACAAGCTCGAACGGGACGTGCATCACCCGGAGATCGAAGGGGCGATCGAATCGTTCGAGCTGGCGTTTCGGATGCAGGACGAAGTCCCCGACGTGCTCGATCTGCGTTCGGAACCGGAGTCGATCCTCAAGCAGTACGGCGTCGGTTCGAGCCTGCCGACGGATCGCTTCGGGCGGCAGTGCATCCTCGCTCGGCGACTGGCCGAAGCGGGCGTGCGGTTCATCGAGATCACCGCGCCGGTCGGCTGGGATCATCACTTCCTGCTCAAGGACGAATTGACGAAGAGCTGCCTCGCCACTGATCGCCCGATCGCCGCGCTGCTGATGGATCTGAAGCAACGCGGTCTGTTGCACGACACGCTCGTCGTCTGGGCCGGCGAGTTCGGCCGCACGCCATACGCTCAAAGCGGCAACGGCCGGGATCACAACAACAAGGGCTACTCGATCTGGATGGCCGGCGGCGGTGTCAAAGCAGGTCTCACTTACGGAGCCACCGACGAGTTCGGTTACGAAGCGGTCGAAACGCCCGTGCATATTCACGACTGGCACGCCACGATCCTGCACTTGCTCGGCTTGAATCACGAACGTCTGACGTTCAACTACGGCGGCCGGGACTTCCGCCTGACCGACGTGTACGGCAACGTTGCCACGGAGATTCTGGCATAGGCTTCAAGAAGAGCCGCTGGCCGCATAACCGCAGGAAACTGTATTCTGGCACGCTGTCACCGCCTCACACGCAGTTCAAAGGATTTCGACAACGATGCCAAACAAAGTTCTGATTGCTACGGCCGGGTTGGTTTTCTTCGCGGCACGATTGGGGTTTGCTGCGGATGCGGCGGACTGGCGCTCGTGGCGCGGTCCGCTGGGGAATGGGAGCATCGAACAGGGGAGCTATCCCGTCTCCTTCGGTGCGGACAAATATCTCTGGCGGACTCAGTTGCCGGGCAAGGGTTGTTCAACGCCCATCTTGCTCAATAACAAGATCTATCTGACGTCCCCTGCCGACGGGAATGACGCCCTGCTCTGCTACGACTCGCATGGTTCCGAGAAATGGCGGGCAGTCTTCGGTCACGAGAACGCGGGCAAGCATCGCAACGGATCGGGAAGCAATGCGTCGCCGGTCACCGATGGAAAGGCTGTCTTCGTCTTCTTCAAGAGCGGCACATTCGCGGCGGTGGAACTCGATGGAAAGGTCCGTTGGAAAACCGACCTCGTTGAGCGGTTCGGCAAGGACACCTTGTTCTGGGATCATGGTACTTCGCCCGTGCTGACGGAGAAGCACGTCATCATGGTTCGCATGCACCAAGGAGAGTCGTGGCTCGCCGCGTTCGACAAAGTGACTGGCGACATGGTTTGGAAGGTCGCTCGCAATTTCAAAACGCCGACGGAATGCGATCACGGCTACTCAACCCCGTTGGTCATTCAACACCAGGGGAAGGAGTCGATCCTGGTTTGGGGAGCCGAACATCTCACGATTCACAACGCGACCGATGGGCAGGTTTCCTGGTCGTGCGGCAACTTCAATCCCGACGGCAACAAGTTGTGGCCAGCCATCGCGACGCCGGTGATCGTCGGCGACATGGTGGTCATCGCGTACGGCCGCAACGATCGAGGCATTCCGCGACTGCATGGGGTTCGGCAGACGGGAAGTGGTGACGTCACGCAGACCAATCATGTCTGGAAGCGAGACGATGTCGGCACGTTCGTCCCAACTCCGGTCGCCTACAAGGGCCGAGTGATCCTGGTCGGTGACAAAGGTGAAATCGAGAGCATCGACCCCGTCACCGGCAAGACGATTTGGGTGGGAGCATTCCCCAAGAGCCGATCAAACTTCTACGCCTCGCCGCTGATCGCCGGAGACAAGCTGTTCGCTCCGCGCGAGGATGGAACCGTGTTTGTCGCGAGCGTCTCCAACGACAAATTTGAATTGTTGTCCGAGAACAACATGGCCGAATCCGTCATCGGCTCCCCCGTCCCGGCCTCGAACCGCATCCTCATCCGCGGCGAAACGCATCTGTTCTGCATCGCCTCCGAGTCATCTTCGCAGCGATAGTCCTGCTGATTCGCGGCGATGAATCGGCTCATTAGCGAAATGAAGATCCTCTCGAGGCCCTGAGTTCTCAAACCCTCTGCCCGTTGCATCGAGGAGACATTCCATGAAGTTGCTTCTGACGTACCACCATGTTTTCACTGTGTTGATCGTTTTCGCCGTGACCGATTGCTTCGCCGATGACGCGAACGTGCGCACGATTCACTCGCAGCCGAGCTATGTCGTCTCGACGAAGCAGGTGGAGCTGGCTGTTACCGAATTGGGCGGGCACATGGCACCGGTCACGTTCTTCCGTGACTCGGACAAGCCGGTGCGGCCTTATTACGTCAGCCCGTGGCAAGACGAAAAGCCGTTGGCCATGCCGGCTCCGGTGCTGGTGCCGTTGCGGGGAGACTTCTTCTGCATGCCGTTTGGAGGGAACTCGGACGAAGGCGCGGGCGAGAAACATCCGCCGCATGGCGAAATCGTCGGCGCGAAATGGAAGCACGTCGGCACGAAGAAGTCAGGTGACGTGACCACGCTCACGATGTCGATCGACACGCAGGTGCGTCGCGGCCGAGTCACCAAGGAACTCTCGCTGGTCGAGGCTCAGAACGTGATCTACTCGCGGCACACGATTTATGGGTTTGCCGGTCGCGTGCCGCTCGGACATCACGCGACGCTCGCGATGCCCGACAAAGAGGGAACCGTGCGGCTCGCGGCTAGTCCGTTTCGATTCGGCATGACTTATCCCAGCACGTTCAGCGATCCGACGCAGCGGGAGTATCAATCGCTGTTGCCGGGCGCGAAGTGGACGACACTGACCAAAGTACCGGCGGCTTGGAAAGGAGAACCGGATGCGGATCTCACCAAGCTGCCGGCTCGGCAGGGGTATGCCGATTTGATTCAGCTCGTGAATGAACCGTGGGAGAAGACGAACGGCCCCGCCTGGATGGCCGCCACATTTGCCGAAGCGGGATACCTGTGGTTCTCACTCAAAGACCCAGCCGTGTTGAGCAGCACGGTGTTCTGGATCGAGAACCACGGCCGGCACGGGCATCCCTGGAACGGTCGCAACAATTGCCTGGGACTCGAAGATGTCACGTCTCACTTTGCCGACGGGCTGGCGGCCTCCACTCGCGAGAACATTCTGAGCAAAGAGGGCATCGCCACCGCGATCGAACTAAAAGCGTCGCAGCCGACGACGGTGAATTACATCCAAGGCGCGGTCAAGATTCCCGACGGGTTCGAGATGGTCAAGACGCTCGAATTCGCTCCGGGAAAAGTCACGTTTGTCTCGACGATCGGCCAGCGCGTGACCGTACCAGTAAGACACGAGTTTTTGAAAACCGGAAAGCTGTAGTCCCGAAAACTCGAATGAATGTCAGTGGCTGGGATTGTCATGTCATTGTGCCTCATCCGCAGTTCGGCTTTGCCATCCGCAGGAAGTTTCCGAAAGTCAGACTTCCTGCGGATGGCAAAGCCGGACTGCGGATGGAGAACTCCAACGCCAAAAACTTAATCACGTGATCCGCACTAGTTTTCCCCGATAAGATCTCTCCAAAACACGGACCAACCATGAAAAACACAATTTGGTTTCTGCTCACGAGCACGTTGCTGTGCTCGCTCGGATGCGGCAAGTCGGAGGAAGCCGTCAAGCCATCAGGCTCGCCGACGCCCGCCGTCACTCCCGCAGCCTCAAAGGGAACAATCGGCGTTTCGCTGCTGACGCTCGATAACCCGTTCTTCAAGGTCATCGGCGAAAGCATCACTGCCGAGGGAAAGAAGCTCGGCTACGAAACGATCGTGGTCAGCGCCGACAAGGACGTCGCCAAGCAGAGCAATCAGATCAAGGACTTCATCGTCAAGAAGGTGAGCGCGATTGTGCTCAGCCCGTGCGATTCGAAGTCGATCATCCCCGTCATTCAAGAGGCGAACGCAGCCGGGATTCCGGTCTTCACCGTCGACATCCCCTGCAACGAACCGGGCGTGAAGATCGTCACGCAAGTCGCGACCGACAACTACGGCGGCGGCAAGGAAGCGGGGCACGCGATGATCGAGGCGCTCGGCGAAGCGGGAGGCAAGGTTGCCGTCCTGCACTTCAAACAGGCGGAATCCTGCCTGCTCCGAGTGAAGGGTTTTCGCGAAGTCATCGACGAGCACAACAAGTCGGCCGCCTCGAAGATTGATCTCGTGACCGAACTCGAAAGCGGCGGAGCGAAGGACCTGGGCTACAAGGCGGCCGAAGATTCGCTGCAAGCTCATGCCGATTTGCGGGGCATCTTCGCGATCAACGATCCCGCCGCTCTGGGCGCGCGAGCCGCACTGGAGAAGGCCGGCAAAGCGGATCAAGTTGTGATCGTCGGCTTTGACGGCCAACCCGAAGGGAAGCAAGCCATCAAGGAAGGGAAGATCTATGCGGACCCGATTCAGTTTCCCGACAAGATGGGGGTCGAGATCGTCGCGGCCATCGTGAAGCACTCGAAGGGAGAGGAACTTCCACCGCAGATGCTGATTCCGACGAGCCTGTATCGCAAAGCGGACGCCGAGGCGGACCCCGAACTCAAGTAATCTCTGCTGTAGCCGAAGTCGTGAGACTTCGGTTGACGTTCGCGACACCACACCGAAGTCTCACGACTTCGGCTACAGGACGGGAATGGCACTCATGAGCGATCCACAGAACTTCTTGCATGAACTGGTCGGCTCGATGTCGCAGGGAGCCGCGGGGAATCCGACGGTGGCGATGATTGAGGCGGCGTTTGCTCATCACGGTTTGCATTGGCGTTACATCAACATGGAGGTGACGCCCGAAGATTTGGGAGCGGCCGTGCGAGGTGCTCGCGCGCTGGGCTTTCGCGGGTTCAATTGCAGTCTGCCGCACAAGGTGACGGTCATCTCGCATTTGGATGGACTCGGTGAATCGGCCGCGGTGATGGGAGCCGTCAACTGCGTTGTCCGTCGCGGCGACCAATTAATCGGCGAGAACACCGATGGAAAAGGTTTTCTCAAATCGTTGACTTCGGTTGCCGATCCGCGCGGCAAATCGGTGGTGATGTTCGGAGCCGGCGGTGCGGCGCGAGCGATTGCAGTCGAGTTGGGAATGGCCGGAATTCAGCAGATCACCGTGGTGAATCGCTCCGAATCGCGCGGTGCCGAATTGGTCGAACTGCTGCGCGGCAAGCTGAAGCTCAACGCCGAGTTGGTCGTGTGGAGCGGAGATTTTTCAGTTCCCGCCGGGTCCGATGTCGTGATCAACGCGACGTCGATCGGACTCTACGACGCCGAGGCTCGGCTGAATTTGGAGGTCAGTTCGTTGCAGCCGGGAATGGTGGTCGCGGACGTGATCGGCAATCCGCCGCGCACGCGGTTGATTCGCGACGCGGCGGAGCGCGGCTGCACGGCGCTCGACGGATTGGGAATGCTGGTCAATCAAGGGATTGTCGGCGTGCAGTATTGGACCGGCATCGAACCGGATGCGGCGGTGATGCGGCGAGCTTTGGGACAGGCGTTAGGACTATGACTGCTGCCGCGCCGCTGTTGGAAATGTGCGGCATCGTAAAGTCGTTTCCGGGTGTGCAGGCACTGCGCGGCGTCAACTTCTCGTTGAAGGCCGGCGAAGTCGTGGCGTTGTTGGGTGAGAACGGAGCCGGCAAGAGCACGCTGATGAAAGTGCTCGGTGGAGCGTTCCGAGCCGACGCGGGTGCGATCGAGATCGACGGGGTCGCTCAACATTTCAACTCACCGCAGGACTCGCGCCGTGCCGGGGTGGCGGTCATCTATCAAGAGTTCAATCTCGTTCCCGGTCTGACGGCGTGCGAGAACATCTTTCTGGGACAAGAGCCAACCCGCGCTGGTTTCGTCGCGCAGGCCCAGGAACGACGTCAGGCGGTCGAACTGTTTCAGCGTCTCGGAGTCGAAGTTGATCTCGATGCTCCGTGCCGGCGGCTGACGACGGCGCAGCAACAGCTCGTCGAGATTGCGAAGGCGCTCGCGTTTCAAGCGCGGATCATCGTCATGGATGAACCCAGCGCCGCGCTCACGTCGCACGAGGTCAGCCGGTTGTTCGCGATCATCGAGGAGTTGAAGCGGCAAGAGATCGGCGTCGTCTACATCAGTCATCGGCTGGATGAAATCTTCACGGTCGCCGACCGAGTGACAGTGCTGCGCGACGGCCTGAATGTTGGCGAGCGGCCGATTGCACAAGTCACTCGGCAAGAGCTGATCGAAATGATGGTCGGCCGCGAATTGAGCGATGAGTTTCCGATGCGTTCGACCACGATCGGTCCACCGCGATTGGAAGTCACTGGCCTGCGACGCGGACGCGCGGTGCAAGACGTGTCACTCTCGGTGCGGCGCGGTGAGATCTTGGCTCTGACCGGATTGGTCGGAGCCGGTCGCACGGAAACCGTGCGGCTGATCTTCGGAGCCGATCCGCGCGAAGCGGGAGAGATCCGGCTCGACGGCCGCTTGCTGGCGATTCGGTCGCCGCGCGACGCGATTGCTGCCGGCATCGGTTTGCTCACCGAGGATCGCAAGCTGCAAGGACTCGTTCTGGGCCATTCGGTGCGCGAGAACTTTGGGCTGCCGAATTTGAATTGGCTGACGCGCGGCGGCTTCGTACAGCTTCGCCGCGAACGGGACGAATTCGCGCGGTATGTCGCGACGCTGCGGATCAAAGCCTCCAGCAGCGAGCAACGAGCCGGCACTCTGTCGGGAGGGAATCAGCAAAAGGTCGTGCTGGCGAAGTGGCTGGCTCGCAATTGCGACGTGCTGATCTTCGACGAACCGACGCGCGGCATCGACGTGGGAGCGAAGTACGAGATCTACCTGCTGATGAACGAACTGGCCGCGCAGGGGAAGGCAATCCTCATGATCAGCTCCGAATTGCCGGAGGTGCTGGGAATGGCCGACCGGATTCTGGTTCTGCACGAAGGCCGCGTAACCGGCGAGATCGCGGACGCTCGCGGTGCAACGCAGGAACAGATTATGAAGCTCGCCATCGCATGACCTTCGTACAATTCGGGGACTTCAAATAGTGCAAAGTGCAGAGTGAATAATGCAAAGTGCAAAGTGTCGGACACGACGAATTGTCACTCTTCACTTTGCACTCGTCACTCTGCACGTTGCACTGAGTGTTTTGGATGCGGCCCAGCCACGCTGTTTAACGGAACGTCACATTCCGGATGATGCCCATGACTCGCACGCTGTCTCGATTGCTGACCGACTACGGCATGATCTTCGTGCTGGCGTTGCTGTGCGCGTTCTTCAGCGTTGCGACCTACAGCGAGCAATCTCCGACCGGCGAAGCGGCGGCCCGGCAAGTTGCGAAGACGCTCGACTCACAGTTCGGCAAGACTCCGCGCGTACTGATTGTCGCTCGCGAACAAGCGGACGAAGCGTTGTTTGCGAGCAAGCTCGAAGCGTCGCTGTCGGCCAGCGGCGCGAATGTGTTGGCCGTCGTGAAAGGGGAACCGAAGGACGCTCGCGCGGCGCTCCAGAAAATCGTGGCGTCCGGTGAGTCGCTCGATGCGATCGCCGGAACGCGCGCAACGGCGGCGTGGTTGGTCTTCGCGGATTTGAAGGCCGACTTCCCGATGCTTGGCAATCCGCAGTTGGTGCAGCCCAGGACCGAGAAATGGCCGAACTTTTTGAGGTCGGAGAACCTCGTCAACATCGCCAATCAGATCGCGGTGATCGCGATCATCGCGATCGGGATGACGATGGTGATCATCACCGGCGGGATCGACCTTTCGGTCGGCAGCTTGATCGCGCTGTCGGCGGTGCTGGCCGCGCGGTTCATTCGCGATTACGCCGGAGCGGAGCAAGCGTCCGTGCTCGGCATGACTCTGGCCGGTATCGCGGCCGGCCTGATTTGCGGACTGATCGGAGCGTTTTCCGGTGGGATGATCACCGTCTTCGGCATCCCGCCCTTCATCGTGACGCTGGCCATGATGCTGGTGGGCAGCGGCTTGGCTTACCTCCTGGCGGAGGGTCAGTCGATCTATCAGCTTCCCGATTCGTTCGTGTGGCTCGGCCGAGGCGAAGGGCTGTGGAAGATTCCGAACGCCGTGTTGCTGATGCTGATTCTGTACGGAGCCGCGCACGTGCTGATGTCGCGGATGCGGCTCGGCCGGCATCTGTATGCGGTCGGCGGCAATCGCGAGGCGGCGCGGCTGTCCGGCGTTCCGGTGTGGCGCGTGTTGATGTTCGCGTACATCGCGAGTGCTCTGCTGGCGGGACTCGGCGGAGTGATTATGGCGTCGCAGCTCAAAAGCGGCTCGGCGACCTACGGCAACATGTACGAGCTGTATGTCATCGCGGCGGTGGTCGTCGGCGGCACCAGTCTCAGCGGCGGTGAAGGGAAAATGTTCGGCACGCTGATCGGAGCATTCACGATCGCCGTCATCCAAAACGGAATGAACCTCGCGAACGTCGAAAGCTACACACAGAAGGTCGTCCTGGGAGGCGTGATTCTCGGAGCGGTGCTGCTCGACAAGATTCGGCATCGCGTGTCGTAGCCGAAGTCGTGAGACTTCGGAGTCGCGGTGAGTAACGTCCGAATTCTCACGAATTCGGCGACTTCGACTGTCTGACTTTTGACCCCAACGGCCTCGTGCCGTTGGTGAAGCAGATGGTGGGCTAGTTGATGTCGTTGCAACTCCTCCCCCAGCTCTCCCGTTCCTCCGCCTTCGGCGGAGGAACGGGAGAGCTGGGGGAGGAGTTGGTTCTCGTTTGTTAGCTCTCCATCGTATTCACCATCCGGGCAAGCCGGATGGGGTCTTCAAAGTGAATGTCATACAGTCGAACTACAACAAACGAGCAATTGATGGGACTCGCTGATCCGACCATTCTGTCTGACGCAATTGCCGCCGCCACGATTCGCGCGGAGGCCATTCTCGAATCGCTGCGGCAACGCCCCGATGCCTATTTGATCGCGATCGCCGGCATCCCCGGTTCCGGCAAAACGACGCTGTGCGATGTTCTCAAGAGCCGTCTGCCTGACGCCGTGGTGGTGCCGATGGACGGCTACCATCTACCTCGGTCCAAACTTGATGCCGAGGGGATGCGTCGTCGCGGCGCTCAATACACGTTTGACGCCGCGAGCTTTCGATCGGATCTGGAACGGCTGAAGCAAACACGATCGGGATTGTTTCCTACCTTCGATCATGCCGAGAAAGATCCTAAACCCGACACGATTCGAGTGACCCCTTCCGTGCCGCTAATCATCGTCGAGGGAATTTACGTCCTGATGCGCGACTGGCAGTTGGAACGCTTGTTTGATCTGCGAGTCTTTCTCGACTGCGATCTCGACATGGCAACCGAGCGTCTGACGTTGCGACATCTGGCCTGCGGCATCTCGCACTCCGAGGAAGAAGCCCGCCACCGCGTGATGACAAACGACCGACTCAACTCCTTCGAGATCTTGGCCGATGGCTGTCGCGAACGTGCCGACTTGGTGCTTTCGGGATAACACTGATGGACCTGCAAGGAATGCACCGGACGAGAACCAGAGGCAGTGCCCGCGAACGCTCATGCTCATTCGCAAGTCGCTGACAGATTTGGATCAGCACTGCGTTCGTTAGATCACTGGCCGCAACCCAGCAATCATGGTCGTCCGGCGGTAGCGGTCGAGTTTGGTCGTCACGTTTCTTGGCTCGTGCCTTGTGCCAGAGATCCGATGCGATCTGACGGGAACAAACAGAAAGAGAACTCGCGGTTTTGCAGGATGGCGTTGGCGGCGAGTTGAGTTTCGGCGGCTTGCTGTTGGGCCGTGAGTGTCGCGCGAGTCGCGCTGCCGAGTTCGGCGAGATGTTGGCTGATCGCTCGCAAGCGGCGGCGGCGTTGGTTGTTTTCCAGGCGAGCGGAGGGTGTTAACCCTCCGAGATGATCGGCATTCGATTCACTCGGAGGGTTGACACCCTCCGCTCGCCGGCGCGGATCGTGGCGGCCGAGGGCGTCTTGAACGTGTTGCTCGGCGATCAAGCGTTGTTTCTCGGTCAACAACGCGGCGAATTCCAGGCGGGCAGAGAGTGTCAACCCTTCGAGATTCTTTTTGCTCGTCTCACTCGGAGGGTTGACACCCTCCGCTCGCCAATTTGCTGTGATGAAGCGTTCCGGAGTATGGTCGAAGTCCCAGAGGCGATGTTTGAGGGCGGAGACATCGGACGGCGTGACGTTCCAGCCGCCGAGCGGCAGGCGGTGAGTGGCGGTCACGGTCAGATAGCTCGGCGGTGTCACGCCGAAGAGACGGGCGATCAGGCGGTCGGTCATCTCGTCGTACTTGGCTCCGCCGATGCCGTGCAGAAATGCGTCGGCGAGGAAAACTCGCGCGAACAGCGTGTTCGTGATCGCTCGCGGACGCAGCTTCCAACCGCGCGACGACAATGCTCGCAGTTGTGCGACGGTGGACTCGGCCGAGCCGCCGGCGGGGCGAGGCAATGATGCGATGACCGTTTCTCCGTTCGCAAGCTGCAACTCGGACGAGGTCAGTCGGACAAACAGCCGGCCACGGCGCGAGTCACCCGCTCGCCAAATCCAGAACGGAGACTCCAGCCAATCGCCATCCGTGTCGCCCACGCGAGAGCTGAGATCAGGGACTGGATGTTGCCGATTGCGGACTCGATTGACGCGGCGGTACTCGGCGACGACTTCGTTGTAGATTGTGTGAGTCCGTTGAGGGTCGCTCAACAGGCTGCACACAAACCATGTGAAGGATTCCGTCTCGCAAAGCTGGCTGATTGGAAGCTCGAGATTGTTGAGTCCCAGGCGGCGTTCGGCCTCGCGGCGAACGGTGGTCAGCAGGTCGGACAAACGGGGTAAAGGCAAGCTGGAAGCGTGCCCCACGGGGGGCAGACGCTCAATCGCGGCTGGCCAGATTTCTGAGAGCATCGGCTCAAGCGGCCAACACGCGAGCGCGGCGGAGACTCGGTCGGCGAACGTGCGAAATAGGGTCTCGACGCGAAGAATTGCTTCCTCCCACGGGACCGAACCGGCGTCGGCATCGAATGGGATGGACTCAATGCGTGGTGCTTCGCGCGAACCGACGGGGACTGCGATCCGTGTCGAAGAGACCGCGTCGTTGTCCACGATCAAATGCAAACCAATACCGTCGGTTGATTTTGCCAGACGATCGAGCACGAAGTTCTTGGCCCAGACGCCAGAATGAAACAACTCCGGCTGATGGCCGCTGACGATCAGCGGGCAGTCCCCACCAGCCCGACGCGCCAGCGAGGGGTCGTCGCAACTCCTCGCTGGCGCGTCGGGCTGGTGGGTGAATCGCTCGGCCGCCGTCAACACTTCTTCGCGAGCCAAGCAGCGCAGGTCGGCCAACGGTTTGCCGAGAACCTGCGCATCCCACTTCGCGATCTGCTCGCGGTTCTTCGCGACGACGGCCGGCATGTCGGCCAGCGGCGGAATGGCCAGCATCTCGCCGTCTTCGCGGGGAGCACGCAGGCGACGCCGTTCCCAACTCGGTTCCAGCGGCGTCACGGCGAAGACTCCTCGGATTTGAAATCTCATCCGCCGCGGCGGATCCATTCAGCTCGACGCGCCGGGGCACAATGCCGGTGACGAACACTCGCGGCTGGCGGATAACTCGTGGTCGAGCACTTCGCGGTAGTACGCCAGGCGCCGGTTCGCATCATCTAGCGAGCCACCAAACGAGCGCGACTCGTCGAGATAAATCAACGGAACGGGATGCTCGATCATTCGGAAACCGGCCTGCACCGCTTGCACCCAAAGTTGCAGCGGCATCGCGTATCCGAACTCGGTGATGTTCAGCAGCGGCAGAGCATCGACTCGATACGCCTTGAAACCGCAGAAGGCGTCGGTCAGTTGTAGGTTCAAGCGTTCGTTGATCAGCTCCGTGATCGACTGGTTGATGCGGCGGCGCTCTTCCGGAGGCCGGCTGTCCCCCTCGAAGATTTGCAGGTATCGACTGCCAGAGACGATGTCCGCCGGCCGCGCGGCGTCCTCAAAAACGCGAGCGACCAATTCGGGAATCAATCGCGGCTCGTGCTGACCGTCGCAGTCGATGGTCACGAGCACGTCGTAGTCGTTTTCCACCGCGAAATCGAACGCGGACTTCAAAGCCGCTCCGTAACCGCGATTCGGCGAGTGCGTGACGACTTGGATGTTGGACTCGCGTTGCAAGAGTTCGGACGTCGAGTCCGTGCTGCCGTCGTCCACAACCAGAATGTCCTGCGCGAATTGCCGCACGGTTGCGAGCACTTCGGAGAGATGCGATTGCTCGTTGTAAACGGGCAGAGCGGTGAGGAATCGCGGAGTCATCGAGCACCCAATTTTGGAAGGCGGATCAGGGTCCAGCCAGCGGCGGCCGGACGCGGGGAATCTCAAGGGGCACCATTGTTTAAGCGACAATTCTCGAAGTCAACGAGAGACAACCTGCTCAAGCCGCTCGTCTGACTGTCGGCGATGCCAAATCAGCAAGTTCCGTGTGATCGGCAAAGTCTCCGACGGACTCGCGGCTCTGCGGTGCCCTCTTGAAAAATGGACGGTGACTTTGCAACTTGTCTGCCCCTCGCGCAAATCGCGTGACGTAGGATGGGCACTCTTGCCCGTCCTCTTGGCACCTCCAAAAAGACGGGCAAGAGTGCCCATCCTCCGAAAGACGCCCCATGACCGAGACCGCACCTCAAGAATTCACATTCCAAGCCGAGATCAAGCAACTGCTGCACTTGCTGTCGCACTCGCTGTATCAGAATCGCGAGATTGCGATTCGCGAGCTGATCTCGAACGCCTCAGATGCGCTCGACAAGTTTCGACATCTGACGCTGACGAACAGTGAGATTCCGAATGACGCCCCGCTGGAGATCACGTTGGAGCCGAACGAATCTGAATCGCTGCTCGTGATTCGGGACAACGGCATCGGCATGACGCACGACGAGTTGGTCAAGAACCTGGGGACGATTGCCCACAGTGGCTCGCTGGAATTCCTGCGGAACACGGCTCAACAGGGAAAAGACGCCGCGAACAATTTGTCGTTGATCGGGCAATTCGGTGTCGGTTTTTATTCGGCGTTCATGTTGGCGGACAAAGTCGAGGTGCTCAGCCGGTCGTACCAATCCGACGAAGGTTGGAAGTGGGAATCGGACGGCAGCGGGCGATTCACCGTCGAACCACACGCCGACCTGTCGCGCGGCACGCAGATTCGGTTGCATCTGAAAACGGACTTGAAGGAATTCACTCAGCCGTGGCGTTTGAAGTCGGTGCTCAAGCAGTATTCGACGTTCGTGCCGCATCCGATCAAGTTGGGTGACGAGGTCGTCAACGACCAGAAGCCGATTTGGGTCGAGCCGAAAAGCAACGTCACTGACGAGGAGTATCAGAAGTTCTTCGAGCATCTCACGCACGGCATCGGCGATAAGCCGCTGTGGCATTTGCACCTGACGGCCGACTCGCCGTTTCAGTTTCACTCGATCCTGTACTGCCCGGAGACGAACGTCGAACGCTTGGGCTTCGGCCGCGCCGAGCACGGCATGCAGCTCTGTGCGAAGCGGATCCTCGTGCAACACAACTGCCGCGAGCTGCTGCCGGACTATTTGCGATTCCTGCATGGCCTCGTCGATTCGGCAGACTTGCCGCTGAACGTGTCTCGCGAGGCGCTGCAAGACAACACCGTCTTCCGCAAAATCAAAAAGGTGCTCACGAAGAAAGTGCTATCGCATTTGGAGTCGGTCGCAGCGGAGAAGCCGGACGAGTACCTGACTTTCTATCGACAGTTCGGGATCACGTTGCGCGAAGGCTTGCACTCGGACTTCGAGCATCGCGAGGAGATCGCCGGGCTGCTGCGGTTCGCGTCATCGGCATTGCCGCCGGAGGCCGACAAGCCGGAGCCGCTAATCAGCTTTGCAGACTATGTGAAACGCGCACCCGATGGTCAAAAACAGATTTACTTCCTGGGCGGGCCGGATCGAAAGTCGCTGGAGAAGAATCCGAACCTCGAGATTTTCCGCCGCAAGAAACTGGAAGTGCTGTTTGTCTCCGACCCGGTCGATGAGTTCGTGTTGTCCAACTTGCAGAACTATCAAGGCAAAGATTTGGTGGCGATCGATTCGTCTCAGATCGAGTTTCCGCCGACGAGCGACGCCGAGAAGGCGGACGAGGCCCAAGCCGAAGAGCAACAAACGGTCGCCGCCGAATCGTCCGGTTTCCAGCGCGTGCTCGAACTGTTCCGCGAAGAGTTGGGAGACACGGTGACGGAGGTGCGCGCCTCAAAGCGTCTGACCGACAGTGTCTGCTGCCTCGTCAATCCGGAAGGTTCGATGAGCGCGCAGCTTCAGAAAGTGCTGTCGATGGGCGACCGTGAATTGCCCTCCTCGAAGAAAATTCTGGAGGTGAATCCATCCGCTCCGTTGATCGCTCGGCTGAGCGGAATCGTCGACCGCGCCGAGCAAGCGGCGTTCATCCAGCAATGCGGCCGGCAGTTGTTCGCGAATGCCCTGCTGCTCGAAGGCGTGCCGCTTGATCCAGCCGAGCTGGTTTCTCGCGTTCAAGGCTTCATGCTGGACGCAGCCGCCGCGAAGGCCGGCTCATAGCCGTCGCCCAGCGGTTGTGAGTACACGGCCAACGCCTACAATGTCGCCCGTGTTGGCGAGGGCGAGGTGCTCTCGCTGGTCAACCAACAGAATCGTCGTGCGGAGCGGAGTGCTCGGCGGCGCGAATCAAACCTGGGAGAGTTTTGTCATGGCCTTCACCTTGCCCGAACTGCCGTACGCTGAGAATGCTCTGGAAC
>CAMDPK010000095.1 GCA_945904015.1 Candidatus Kuenenia stuttgartensis
GCTGTGCCGAACTGAACTGGGAGCGTCGGCAGCGGACGTTCGATCTGTCTGGTCGCTTTGCTTTGCTCACGGGTGGCCGAGTCAAAATCGGGTATCACGCAGCGTTGAAGCTTTTGCGAGCTGGTTGCCAGGTCATTGTGACAACTCGATTTCCGCGAGATGCCGCCACGCGTTTCACGGCCGAAAACGACAGTTCCGACTGGACGACACGACTTCAGATTCACGGCGTTGATCTACGACACACGCCGAGCGTTGAAGCCTTTGCGGATCATCTTTGTGAGACACTGCCGCGGCTCGACTTCATCCTGAACAATGCCTGCCAAACAGTCCGACGTCCGCCGGGATTTTACGGCCACCTGATGGCTGACGAGCGGAAGCTTGCGTCCGAACTGCCTGCTGCCGCCCAGCCATTGCTTGAATCGTATGAGTCGCTCCGCCGTAAGGGCGGCCTGCTGGAGTCCACCGATTCATCACTGCCGATTCAGGTCGGTAGCAGCCTCGCGGGGATCCAGCGAGCGGCTGAGTTATCTCAGATTCCATTGGCTCCCGGAGACACTGAGAACGGAGAGGAACTCTTCCCGACCGGGAAACTCGATGGCGATTTGCAGCAGGTTGACCTCCGGGCAATCAACAGTTGGCGGTTGCGTCTGGCTGATGTCCCGACGGTGGAACTTCTCGAAGTTCAGCTCGTCAACGCGATCGCTCCGTTCATTCTCAATGCCCGTCTAAAACCGCTGATGCAACGAGTAGAATCCCGCGACAAGCACATCATCAACGTGTCAGCGATGGAGGGCATTTTTTACCGGGCATACAAGACGGACAAACACCCGCACACCAATATGGCCAAAGCCGCTCTCAACATGCTGACGCGAACGTCCGCCCAGGATTACGCTCGCGACGGCATCCACATGAACAGCGTCGACACGGGTTGGATTACCGATGAGGATCCGGCCGCGATTGCTCAACACAAAGCCGAAGTCCTCGGCTTTCGTCCGCCGCTCGATCAAGTCGACGCAGCAGCCAGGATCTGCGACCCGATCTTCACCGGATTTCTGACCGGCGAGCATGTGTGGGGTCAATTCCTGAAGGACTACCAGGTCGCCAATTGGTGAGCTGCCAGCGGTAAAAGGTGGACGGTGCAACCAACGTGATCAATTCCTCGATCGCATGGCCCAATGCCTTCCCCAATTTGACGAGCGGTGACCGCTCATCCGGCTTCGTGTGAATTTGGCCGGAGACTCGCGCCCGCAGAATCTTGTTCTCGGCCTTCACGAATTCGACATACCGCGCGAGTTCGTTGTTGCTCGCCGACGCGATCAGGAACAGCAGTGGGTGGAAGATTTTGGAGGCCATGCTATTGTCGCAACTCGCTATTGAGGTGGAGTCTGACACATTCGTTGAACAGCGCTATGTGCCCGCTGAGGCCGTTCCAACGACGCTCTTTGAGCCACAGTTTGAGAGGCGGATTCCAGCCGTCATCTGAGGCGATGTAGCAACCTAATTCGAGCGCGGAATTCACCCAGTTTTGAGGCTACCACTTCCTACCACTTTTTCGTCGCTATACCACCATTCCACGCAACCCCTCGCACCGCCTTGCAATCATTCGCAAATCGGGGATGTTTCACGTACCTACCACTTGCTGAATAAGTTGGGGCGAATTCTCCCCCCTTCAAAACTCCGCCTACGGAACCGAAGGGGCGAATTTGATTTTCTCGACGTAGCGGATGATCGTCTTCCCATCGGGGCCGAGGCGGCCGGTGCAGGCTCCGATGGCTTTGACGACGTTGTCGAAGTGCAGGTTGTAGTCGGCGTCGATTTCGACCTCGATGTCGGTGCTGCGCGCGGCGTTCGCTCCGCCGACCAGCTTGAGGATTTCGCTGTTGAGCAGTTGAAACGCTCCCGGTCCGATGCCGAGTTGCCGGTCGCCGAGCTTCAGGCTGGCGAGATTGCCGTTCTGGTCTGCGAGCAAACGAACCTTGATGTCCGGCAGAATCTCCGCCTTCGCAGCCCCGGCTCCGGGCGGCGGCATGTTGATGTTGAAGTCACCCTCCGGCCCGACGATTCGTAGCGTGAACATGAAAAACGTCAGCAGTTGAAACGTGACGTCGATCATCGGCGTCGTCTGTTGCTGCAAGCTCGCGGGTTCTTGCTGTTTAATTTTCATAGGGAACTGAGCTCGATGTAATTCCAGCACGACGCGCTAGTGTCCTGAGTTGTAAGTTCGTTGCATTGAAATCCGCTTCAAATCCCGACAAATCGTGGGGAAAGTTTGTAAACGAATTTGCAACACAGGACACTAGCGAGTGGTTGAGTCCATGACTTGGTGAACCCCTCGCTTGCGCGTCGGGCGATTTGAAACAACGCGTCGGTCAGTCGATCGGCTGCTGTGCTCGCAGCGTGAACTTTTCAAACTTGGCGTCTTGGGACATCTTGATGAATTCCTGAACCTGGCCCGTAGGGACGTCCGAGTCCGCTCTGACGACGATCGTGACGTCGTTCAAGTTGACCTCTTTGGCCTGGTAGACGCGAGCTTCTTGTTGCAGTCGCGAGCGGTATTCTGGGATGCGCAGCTCTTCGCCGGACAGAAAGACGAATGGTTGCGGGTCGAGTCGAGTGCCGTCTTTGGCTCGCTTGTAGCCGATGTTGACGACCAACTGGTGTTCGACTCGGACCTCTGGCGGTTTTGCCAACGCGTCGGTCGGCAGCCGGACCCGCTCATCGACCTGCGTCTGGTCGAAGTTCGTGACCATCATGAAGAAGCTGATGAGCTGGAACGTGAGATCCATCATCGGCGTCATGTCCATTTCCGCCGACGGCATGGGAGGCGATCGAAATTTCATGGCTGAATGCCGGAGACTGAGGGCTGAGGGGCAGCGGCGACGGGACGAGCTTGAATCCGTTTGAGCAGGTCTTCAGCCAAGTGGCCGACATCGAACATCAAGCGAATGAGGTGATTCCGCAGCAGGCTGTACGCGATCATCGCCGGAATCGCGACGATCAAACCTTCCAACGTAGTGACCAGCGCGAGCTGAATTCCTTCGGCCAGTTCCGAGGGCTTGGGTGTCGTGCTGGAAGAAGCGATCTCGTCGAACGCTTGCACCATGCCTTGCACAGTGCCGAGCAATCCGAACATCGGTGCGGTGGTCGCAATCAGAGCCAGCCAGCTCAGGCGATGTTCGAGGGACATGTTCTCGTCCTCGCCCAGTTCGCCCATCGCCGAGAGCGCTTCGTCCTGGCTCTTTTGCAGCTTCGTCATGCCCACCACGATCAGACGTGCCAGCAGAGACTCGTCCTCTTTCGCGCGGTTGTAGGCCCCTTGATAGTCGTGCGCGGTGAGCTTGCCTTCGAACTCCGACAGGAACTCAGGGGGCATGAACACCGACCGCCGCATTTGCAGCAGGCACATGATGATCAGCGACACCATGATGAACGACTCGATGAAGACGCAGGCACCGAACGGCCCCGAGGCGTCAATCAGCCATTGCAGAAAAGTCTTCGTCACCGGCAGATCGCCAGCGGGTGCGGCGGGCTGAGCGGCCGCTTGTCCAGCGGCAGGCATCGCTTCGTCGGGTACGTTTTGGAAGGCGAACGCTGGCGATGCAAAATGAACGAGGCAGGCTGTCAGCGAGAGCGACACCAAGAGGAATCCGAGTGAGCGAGTCGTCTTGAGCGATGGCCGATCCAGCGACATTGAGGTCTCCATGACGTGGAGCACGTTTTCAACGTGCTCGTGACGGGCACGTTGGAAACGTGCCCCACGATTTTTGCAGCTTCGCCGGGCTACTCTTTGGTCTTCTCCGCGTCGGGAGTCGCCGGAGCGGCTGCACCGGTTTCGGCTTGCAGCTTCTTGGCCCATTCGCTTTTCGGGAAGTCTTCCAGCAACTGATCTCTGGCTTCGGCGGCTCGGTCAGGTTGTCCGATCGTGCCGGAAATTTTTGCGAGGTGATACAGCGCCTCGGCGTGTGCGGCCTTCTCTTTCGGGAACAGCACCGGGACATGTAGGTACGCCAGCGCGGCGTCCTTCGCCTTGTTCTGAGCTTGATAGCAGTCCCCTTGCAGGACGTAGGCGAAGGCCATCGTCGCGGCTTCGTCGGTCGAGGTAGCTTTGATGACCTCGTCGATTAGTTTGAGTGCGTCGTCGTGCTTGGATTGCTTGACGAGACAGGCCGCCTGGCCGACCTGAGCCTCGGCGCGGCGAGCCTTTTCAGAGTCGGATTCCGCGTTGCCGGAGGCGGCTTCGCCGAAGGTCTTGGTGGCTCCGTCGATGTTGTTTTGCTTGAGTTGCATGCGGCCGACGGCGACCTTGGCCGCGATTTGATAATCCTTCCACGGAGCTTTGCCAAAACCCTCAAACGCAGTTTGCGCTTTCGCGTAATCTCCCTTTGCGCCGTGAAGCTGCCCCAGAAAGCTCTGAGACTCGTAGTAGCCGACGTGATCGGCGTTGGCCTTCAGATACGCTTCCACCTTCTTGATGGCGTCATCGATTTTTGGCTCATCATCCAGCGCCTGTTTGGCCAGCGTGCGAGCGATCGAGAAATCGAGGTAAGTCTTCAGCTTGCCGCTGGCGTCTTTGTGAGCCTCGGTGTACGTGTCGAGCGCCTTGTCAAAGTTGCCGCGCTCTTCGTCGCCCCGTGCGATCGAGAGTTTGGCGGGCTCACCGTCCCACTTGATGCTGGCGATATCGTTGGCAGGAATCTTCTGCGGTTCGCCGGTACGGGGCTTGATCGCCACTTCCGTTTTGTTGACGGTCGTGATTTCCCCCTGAACCGGCTTGCCGGTGCTCTTGACGTTGATGGTGTCGACGGCCAACAGCGGCGAAGCCGTCAGAGCGATGGACGCGGCGAGAACGGTAAGGTTTCGGAAATTGAGCATGGTATGTGTCCGAAGAAACAGGTTGGAAATGGAAGATTTCAAATCCGAGATTTCAAGAGCCTTTTGACTTGCTGGGATTTTTGACGGTCGGCACTTTTTTGGCGGACGCAGTTCTGCGAGGCGTATCGGCGACAGGTATTTCAAAATCGGCATCGCCCGCAGGTTCGTCGTCGGCAGCCATGAAGACGACATTGTCGGCTTCGTGAGCCAAACGAACCGGACGTTTCCGAGTCTTGCTGTTCATCATCATCCAGACCGAAGCTCCACCGCCGCCGACGATGATAAGCACAAAAATGGCAACCGACAGCCCACCGCCGCTCGACTTCGGAACGGCAGTCGCATCGGGCTTCGCGTCTTTCTTCGTGGAGACCTTGGCGGATTCGTCGCTGGCGGACTCGTCAGGATTCGTGGCCTTTGGCGGAGCGCTGGTAATGACAATCGTGGTCGGGCGTTCGAGTGGGCTGGGGGATTGGCCGAGGTCTGATTGAATCTGGCGGTAAAGTCGATCGAATTTTTTCCACCAGTCGTCCGGGATATCGACCGAAATGCGGACGAACGTCTCCACGACACTTTTCGCAGTTTCGAGTTCCGCTTGTTTCTTGGCCGTCGTGGGCTGAGCTTGTCCCATCTTTTGGCGGCAAAGCGAAGTGTTGTACCAAGCCTCATAGAGCTTGTCGCCGTAGCGATCGCGAGTCTCCTGACGGCCATCTGCGATGAGCCGTTGCAGGCGTGTGCTGAGTTCGGTCCAGCCCCAGACTTCTCCTTTTTGGCCCCGTTTCTCACCTTCGACCGCCTTCTTGAGGAACTCCGACTTTCCAGCTTTGCCTTGATCGAACCAGACGTAGGCCATCTCGAATTGCACGTCAGCCGCTCGCGGCCGTTCTGCGATCAACTGTTTGAGCAGCGTCTCAGCTTCGTCGAACTGACCCTGCCGGCGTTTGCAGTTGGCCAGTCGCAAGCGGATTCCGGCGATGCGGTCCTTGTCGCTGAAGGCTTTCTCTTTCTTGGCACGGTCGAGAATTGACAGATAGGTCGCCGCCGCCCGCTCGAAGTACGTCTTGGATTCGGTGGCGTTGTCGAGCGACGACTGGGCCAGCCCGTAGTACGTCTCCGCAATCCAGGTCAGCGACGAGAGATTCTTGTCCTCGCGCTGGTAGAGGCCGTCGAGAAATTGCTCGAACGATTTGCGGACTTCGTTGAATCGATCTTTGTCGCCGGCTCCCTTCAGCCGGGAGAGTTCTTTTTCGAGTTCCTTGCCGAGTTGCACATAAACCGCCGTGACCGCATCGGCCCCGCCGCTGTGCTCGGCGAGCTGCTCCAACTGAGCCATCACTTCGCGAGCGGCATCCAACTGCTGCAAGCCGACACGAGCTCGCAGCAGCAACTGATAGATGTGCGAGGCAAACCGCGCGCTGCGAACGCTGGGATGCGCCGGCCGGCGCGTTTGATCGTCCACGTTGATCGCGACCAACACGCCGTGCGGTTGCTTGCTGAGCAAGTCCAACGCCGGCTGATACTGTCCCGTGCTCAGCAGAATCTCGGACAACGCCGCCTTGGCCGCGACCAGATCGTCGGGCGTTTTGCTCTGTTCGGGGATTTTCTTTTGCAGGCGATCGATGCCGGTCTTCAGGAATTTTTCGGCATCGCCGCGCCACTTCGACAGCTCTTCCGGAGTCGCTCGCAGCGTGACGTCTTCTTCGATCGACGCCATCAGGTACTGCTGCCAGAGAGCTTGCCCCGCGGCGCACTGCGCCTCCGGGAAGTTCTCCGCTGTTTCCGGCACACGCTGAAACCATTCGGCCGCGATCTTCGGCTGATCGGTCTGAGCGAATGTCCGGCCGACGAGCATGCGAGTCTCATTCGCCTTCGAGTGCGACGGCCACTTGGCGGTGATGAATTCCGCCAGCCGAACCATCAGCCGGGTATCGACGTCACGCAGGGCTTTCAGTTCGCTCGGTGTTTGATTGAAGCCCTTGATGTAGCTGGCCACCGCGAGGTACGCCGCATCGAGCGCCGTCTGTTCGTCCTGCTTGTCCTTCGTCGGATTGAACGCAACCGCCTCGGCACAGACTGCCGCCTCGTATGGCTTGTCGGCAAGGTAGTAGCCGTAGGCCAACAAGTACCGAGCTTGATTGACGTCGGCTCGCGGCGACGATTTTTCCACCAGACTGAGTGCGAGCCGCAGCACGCGGATTTGATCTTTGACCAAATCGCTGAAATCGGCCCGCAGCTTTTCGATGTTCTCACGCGGCTGCTTGCTTTGGATCGCCGAATCGAGCAGCGTCTTTTTTTCGCCCGATCGCTTCACGAGATCCCGGCCGAGCGTCAGTGCCGAATCAAAATCCTTCGGGTCGCCGGAGCCGTCCTTCCCCTTCACCCGCATGTTGAGATCGCGGACTCGTTGCTGCGCGAGGTCGCGATACGACCCCGGCCACTTCGACAGCGTCGTCAGGTGCGCGATCGCCTGCCGCAACAGTCTGTCCTTTTCGGTCGACGACACACCGCTGCTGTCCGCCTGCTTTTCGAGAGCGACGACCATTTCCCAACGGACCCCTTGTCCGGCCGCACTGCGTTGCTCGATTTGCTTGGCCCCCTTCAGCCAGTCCTCGGCCTCGACGATCGCCATCGAGTACTCGCGACGCTGATCGTGGTTGAGGCAGATCAACCTGAAGTGCCGCACTTGATCCTGCAACGCCTTCAAGCCCTCCGGCGGATGCGTCAGCAGCTCGGCGTAGATGCCGAGCGCTCGTTGCGGATCATTCATCTCTTCGTAGCACTTGGCCTCCCACATCTGAGCGTGCAAGCCACCGACCGTCGCGCGGTACTTCAAGAAGATGCCGCGAAACAGATCGACCGCTTTCTTAAGGTGAAACGTGCGGTTCGACGTACTGGGGTCGTAGGTCTGAGATTCCTCGAACTCGCACAAGGCGACGTCCAATTGCGCCCGCATGTAATTGGTCTCGGCCCGATGCCGAGCCTCGAACTTCACCGGGTCCGTCGTCTTATCGACGAACTTGGGGAACGTCTCCCAAGCGGCCTTGTATTGGTCGTGAGCCTTGTCAAACACGGCGCGAGCCAGCGTGATCTGCTCGCGGGCCTTGTCCTGAAACTCCGAGTGGTTGTCTTTGTTGGTCGGCAGCTTAGCCTGCATGATGTCCACGCGAGCTTTGCTGAGCAGCAATCCGGCCCGCGTGCTGTTCGCCGTCGCCGCCAGCGGATGCTTCGGGCTGTCCTTCGCGAACTGTTCGAGGAACCCCAGCGCCTGATCGAGCTGCCGCTGCTGCGTCTCCGGGCTGACCGAATGCTTGGCCGATTCGCTGAGCGTCATCGCCCGTTCGTAGGGAATGATCGCCTTCAATTCAGCCGGCAGATCGGAGCGTTCCTGAAGCTGATCCAGATACAATATCGCCCAATCGAAGTACTGCCGCGCCCGCAGCCCGTCGAGAAACTCACGCATCGGTTCGGCGGCACGACCACTCCCGCCGAGACTCAGTACGAGTCCGACTCCGACGATCACCGTCCACAACCCACGCAGCCTCATGGCGACTCCCATTGCGATCCGTCCCGCAGTTCACCCCGCGACCGAACGAAGGGTACGTCTCCTGAAAAGCGTTCGCAAGAACCCGGCAGCGGTCGTGAGCCTCATTTCGCCACGGCTGGCGGTGTCATCCATTTGCCGATCTGATCCTGGGCGGCGTACATCGCCACGCAAGAGATCAGCACGAAGGCGATCCACAGCAAGATGTCGAGCAACAGCCCCGGCGTGATGCGGCGGTCGGTGCGGCGGTAGCGGAAGAAGACGGTCACTCCGCTGATCAGCGGCAGCATCAGGCCCTGAGCAAAACCGCCGACGGTGACGAGCTTCCGGGGATCAGGGAAGATGAAGCAGAGAATCAGCGCGATCACCGGAATCGACAGCGAGAACCGACGAATCATGGCCGCTCGCTGTTCGGAACGGGCGTAGCGGACGAAGCCACCCAGGCTCAGAAAATCCGCCAGCAGACGCGAATTACCGGCGCTTGAAATGTAGAGCGTCTTGAACAGCACCGCCCCTGCGCCGATCAGAAACACAATCTGCGTCCAGCCGCCGAACGTGTCCACGAACATCCGGGACAGCGTGTCGATCATCTTGGTCCCTTCCGGGTACAGCTTCTGCGGATGCAGCACCGCCGCGCCCATGAAGTAGAACGCCACCGTCGAGATCGTGAACACGATCATGCTCACCCACGCATCCAGGTGCATCACCCGAATCCAACCCCGAGCACGCCGTTCCCAGGCCGGATCCGGTTCGCAGCGGCCGGTGTAGCGGGCATAGCCTTTCTCCAGGCACCAGTACGGATAGTAAAAGAGCTCCGAGGCTCCGACGCCGGTGATGCCAAAGGCGCTGAACGCCGCCGTGATCCCCAACACCGGCACGGCGAACGTCAGAGCCTGCGCCACCTGCACCGGAATCAAACCCTCCGCCACCTGCGACCACGGAATCGGATATTTTGTCGCCGGCAGCAGGCACGTCGCCGTCAGCGTGATGAACGTCAGGCCGACTACCAGCACCGTCGTGACCAATTCGATCCGCCGATAACTGCCGCTCCACAGCAATCCCATCGCGGTCAGGCAAGTCAGCACCGCCCACGGAAGCTCCGGTCGATCGCGAATCAACTCTGCCAGAGACGGCCAACCGCCGACCAACGAATCCTCGATGCTCGCCGACACATTCGGAAACGCCAGATGCAGCGATTGCCCCACCGTCCCGGTCATCGCCCCCAACTGCGAGATCGTCGTCAGCATCATGATCAGCCAGCACCAGACGATCCAATGCGCACCCAGCCGCGGACCCGGCAATTCGTTGATCGCTCCCAACGTCGGCTTGCCCGAGGAGATCGCGTAGCGGCCCAGTTCCGTCTGCACGAAGACTTTGATGACACAGCTAAACAGGATCAGCCACAGGAAGACGAATCCGTGCTTCGCCCCCAGCGCCGTGGTTAGCAACAGCTCGCCCGAACCGACGATTGAGCCGGCCAAGATGATTCCCGGCCCGATTTTTCGCAGCGCGGCCCACAACGAAACGGGTGGTTCCTGGATGGCATCGCCCGGCAAGGCATACGGGGCGTACTCGGCGGCTTCCGACATCAGCGGTCCTTTCGGCGGAGGGGTACAGATTGGCGAGCGGGGGACGTAAGTCCCCCGAGAATTCTCGCGGCTGACTCGGGGGATTCACATCCCCCGCTCGCCAAGCTGTACCACTACCCTTTCGTCGTGGGATTTGGGTCGCTCATGTTCCAGGCTTGAGCCAGCAAAGCAAGCGTCGGGACTGCCGCAGTTTGGTGCCGCTCGGCTTCACAGCTTTCGCGGGCATCGCGTATAGTCCCGCCGCTCACGGATTCGATCGAGGCCTCTTTCGAGACTTCCATGAAAACACGGTTGTTGGTTTTTGTTCTGCTGGCGGTGACTCTGCTGGGATTTGCCTCGTCCGTTTCGCCGACGAGGCTGCCCGCTCAAGAGAACGACTCGATCACAGCCATTCCCGCTCCGGCCGGTGAGTCGGCCAAGACCGCGCCAGCCAAATCGGATCGTCCTGCTGAGGTCGGTCAGGCCGGGTTGACGCTGGGGTGGAGACAACTGCGCGAGCTGTTTCTCGGATTCAGCAGCTTGCCGATGTGGACGCTCGTGGGCTGCTCGGTGTTGACCGTGATGCTGGTCATCGAGCGATTGACCGCGTTGCAATCTCGCCGCGTGATGCCGCGAGCCTTCGTGACACGCTTCCTGCAACGTCTGCGCGAAGGTCCGCTGGACGCCACTAAGGTGCATGAGCTGACTGAAGTCTGTCGCGAGAACGGCAGCCCGATCGCGAACTTCTTCGCGATTGTCGTCGCCAACTCTGGCCGGCCGGCCTTTGAGATTCGAGTGACTGTCAGCGACTTCGCGGATTCCGAATTGTTTCATCTGCGGAAGCACATCCGAGCCATCAGCGGCTTGGCGATGTTGGCTCCGCTGTTGGGTTTGTTCGGCACGGTGCTGGGGATGATCAGCGCGTTCCACGCGCTGTCACAGCAGAGCGGCAGCGGCAAGACGGAATTGCTCGCGTCGGGCATCAGCTTGGCGTTGATTGCGACCGCGAGTGGATTGGCCGTCGCGATCACAGCCTCGGCCGCATACTACTACTTGCTGGGCCGAGTGGACCGGTTGATTCAAGAAATGGACGTGCTGACGAATCAAGCCGTGGCGTTGGCCTCCAGCGACGGGCGGCCGACCGACACCGAAAAGAAACCGCGACGCATTCCCGCTCTCGCCAGCGAACAGAAGTCCGCTTGATCGAGATTTGAATTACGATGCTGCACAGCAAATCCACCACGGAAGAGTCGCTGTTTATCAATCTCACGCCGATGATCGACGTGATTTTGACGCTGCTGATTTTCTTCATGGCGGCCACGAAGCTTTATGACTGGGACGAGCAGAAGCTCGACGTGCAAGTCCCCGTCGTTTCGAGTGCTCAGCCGCTGACCGATGCCCCGGACGACATCCAGTTGCGTGTCTCGCGAGAAGGAACCATCGCCTACAACGACGACGTGATCGACATCTCCGAGGTGAAAGATCGGATGCTCGCGGCTCGCAAAAACTATCCGGATCAAGGGGTGATGATTCGCGCCGACGGCCGCGTCCCGCATCAGAAAGTGGCTGAGGTGATGTCCGCCTGCCACGCCGCCGGCATCGGCCGCATTTTGTTCTCGGTGCGAGAAGTGTCCGACGAGTAACCCGAAGAGGCTGTGATTTTTTGACGTGGGATAGGCTTCCAGCCTGTCAAATTCACGGAGCAGCTCGACAGGCTGGAAGCCTATCCCACAAAAACTCACAGCCTCATCGGGTTAGTTGGGGCGATCTCCGTCTTCGGTCGCTGTTACTTCGGCTCGGCGTCGAGCACGACTGCGGACGGCTTCCCAGACGATGGGCAGGACGGACACGCCGACGATACCCAGCACGACCAACGGGAAATTGTTCTTCACGATTTCTCGGCTGCCGAAGAGGTATCCAGCCAACGTGCAGGACAACACCCACGCACACCCGCCGACGATGTTGTAGACGCCGAACTGCCGGTAACTCATCTGGCCGATCCCGGCTACGAACGGGGCGAACGTCCGCACGATCGGGACGAATCGAGCCAGCACAATTGTCTTGTTGCCGTAGCGTTCAAAGAACGCATGCGTCTGATCGAGATGCTCTTTGCGAATCCACGGAATCTTCTGCGCGGACAGGAATCGTTCGCCAAACTTCGCGCCAAGCAGATAATTCACCGCGTCGCCCAAGATCGCCGCGATCGCGAGCGAGACCAGCAGCACGGACAAGTTGAGCGAATGCGTGGCCGCCAACGCTCCGGCTGCGAACAGCAGCGAGTCGCCCGGGAGGAACGGCGTCACGACGAGTCCGGTCTCGCAGAAAACGATCAAAAACAGAAAGACGTAGGTCCAAGGTCCGACCCAATCGAGCAGCTCTCGCAGGTGTCGGTCGAAGTGCAGAAACAGGTCGATCACCTGTTGAATCCATTCCATCATGGCTCCCAAAGTCACAGGAAGACGTCGGCGGAATTGTGGTGTACGCGGCTCGCGTGCAACTCATTGCGAGGCCCCGTCTCGTTCGCCACAAGCAGTCGCACGCGAGCCGCGTGCGCCACATTGCCGCGAGTGGTAGTCCAGAAGACGTTAAGGTGGGAAGGCGAGACAGTCGCGGAATCAACTCACGCCTGACGGAGCCGATTCCGCCGTCGCGGTTGGAGGCAATGTCATCGGCGTGGGAATGCTCGCGAGGTCAAAGCTCTCGGTCGTCGGATCGAAGCGCGAGTCGGCGGGGGTTCCGGCGAGCCAGTTGTCCGGCAATTGATCCGGGACGGCTGTGGTCGCGGCCACGATCGTGCGTGGGCGACGCAGCCCGTTCACGGCGAACCAGCCGATGAAGCTTACCAGCAGCATTCCGCCGACGAGTGTCAGGAATGCGGATTCCCAGCCGCTCCCTTTCGCAGCCCCGAACGTTGGCGCGGTGGGACGCAACCGGCCGACGAGCAGCGGTGCGTTCTTTTTCGCGTCGAAGCCTTGGTAGCTCATCCATTTCAAAAAGTATCCGACGAAGACGAAGTCGGCATCGACGTCGGTTCCGATCGGCAGTCCGTCCGGCTTGTCCGGGAAGACGACGCAGAACGGAAACGAGCGGGAGTCCTCGGTCCAGCCCCACGCCTCGTAGACCGTTTTCAAATCCTGAGGATTTTTCGACGGCTCGTATTTCAGCACTCGGCGGATGTGCAATTTCAAGCGGATCGGCTGACCGCGATACAAGTCCGGCTCGTCCCACAGGTGCGAGTACGGCACGTCGCGGCGCGCGAGCTTTTCCAATTCGGCGATCGGCCGCGTGCGGCTCCAGCGCAGCAGTTGCCAGTAGGCGGACATGTCGAAGTCTTGCAGCGCGACACGATCTTGAACCGCTTTGAGGTTCGACCGCAGCTTCGCCAACTCGTCGGCATCGGTCTCGTTCGGGCCGGGGACGATGTTTTCAGAAGTGAGGAGTGGGGAGTGGGGAGTGGGGAGTGAATCCTTTTGGTTCGCACTCTCCGCCACGTCAGCGTCTTCGGCTCGACTTTCATTGGTCAGCCAGCGCCAGAACTGCGGCTCTTTGACTCGCTGATACACCAAGCCCATCACGGCTAAGCCCATCAGCAGCGACAGCAAACGCGTCGGTGGAACGGTGTGCCCGTACGGTCGTGCTTGGCGGCGTCGCATGAGGTTTTCCCGTTACCGCTGCATCTCGACGAAGCTCACCTTGCCGATGGACTTGCCGTCGGGTTGCTTTTGCTGCGAGCAGACGTCGATCAGCTTCAAGAGTTCTTCGTAGCGCAGGTTTCGATCGACTTCGATCTGAATCCGATCGTAAAGGACGTTGCGGGCTGAGAACAACGGGCCAAGTCGTCGGCCAATTCCTGCGAGTGTTGCCGGAGTCAGACGTCCGGCCGCGATGACGTTCGATTCCAAGCGGACCTGTGCGACGTCACCGGCTTCGGTCGAGGTGACGAACAAATGCAGCGCGTGCAGCGCGGGTGCCGAGTTCCCCTCCGTGCCGACTGTTTGCGTGGTTTCCACGTCGGTCTGCGGGATCGGCGGAGGCATGTTCAGCGACAAATGCCCCTCAATCGGAGCCGCGCGGAATGTCAGAATAAAAAACGCCAGAAGCTGAAAGGCCATGTCCAGCATGGCGGTCACATTCAGTTTGACGCCGTTTTTGTTCCTGCGGCGGTGACGACGACGGCTCATGTCAGTTGCCCCCCTCGCCTTTTCCGGTCATCGCGCTCAGTGAGAACTGGACGTAACCATTCTCCTGGCAGAGCTTGATGATGTGGTTGACCAAATGAAACCGCGTCCCTTTGTCGACTCGCAAGACGACCGGCACGGGAAGTTCTTTGGGAGCCGACTCGCCGGCCGTGCGGAGTTCCTTCTTCAGGTCGGCAGCCTGGTCGGCGATGAACTTTTCGGCCAGGACGACGACTCCAAAGACTTTGACTCGCCCCTCGTTGTCCACGTTCAACATCAGCGGTTCATAGTCCCCTTTCCACTCCAGCGGCCGAGCGGAACCGAGCACCGGCAGTTGCAGCGATTGATCCAACGACGCTCCCTTGAAGTTGATCACCAACATGAAAAAGGTGATCAACTGAAAGACCATGTCGAGGATGGGCGTGAGGTCGGGATCCGCCCCATCGGATGATTGCGCCGACATCGGCGATCTCCTTTCGAGTCAGATTTACCCTTGAGTCGGAGCCGCCGCCGTCTTGGCGTGCGCGGCGGCGTGCATCTTGCGAATGAGTTCGTCGGACATATTTTGCACATCCACGGTCAACGTGGCCACGCGGTCTTTGAACATCGCGAACAGATAAATCGCCGGCACCGAAATCGCCACCCCCTCGAAGGTCAGCACGAGTGCTTCGGAAATCGCTCCCGCGACCTCGCTGGGTTTAATTTGCGTGCCCGACGTCGCGATCACACTGAAGGCGGCGATCATGCCCTTGAGCGTTCCCAGCAGTCCGATCATCGGTCCCAGTGAGCCGATCACCGCCAACAAACTGATTCGCTTTTCCATGTGGACGGTGATCGCTTCACCGGTGCGGTCCATCGCCTCACGAGCCTCGCCCAGTCCAGACGACATGGCCGTCATGCCGGAGATGAGCAATTGCCCCAACGCCGATTCGCTCTTTTTTGCCGCCTGATAGACGCCGTTGTAATCGCGCTTGGTCAGCAGACCTTCGATCTGTTCGAGCAAGTCGGGGGGAGCCACGATCTCCGGACGAAATTCCAGGAACAGCGTCACGACGCGATGCACGAAGAAAATCGAGATGACGAGGATGATCGCACCGATCAATCCCGACGTCTCGATCAGCCACATCAGCATGGACTGGGCTTCGGCCGGCGTTTCGGTGGCGTCACCTCCGCCATCTGTCGCTTTGGCGGCCGGCTTTTCGGCGGCCGGTTCTTCCTCTTCCTGAGCGAATGCGGACGAAAGGCTCGAACTGGCCAGAGCCAGCATTCCCATCAAGACTAACCACGGGGCGAAGGCGAACACCCCACGGCAACTGTTGCGCAGCATGAGCAAGCTCCCAAGAAAGAATTTCCAACCGACACGTCGGGGAGTATCGTGACGACGCGCCGTCGGATTTTCAAACGCAGTCGCCAACGCGTGCGAAATACGGTACTTGCCGCAGAGCGATGACAACCTGACGGCGATTCAAGACAATCTTGCCCATGCGATTCGATTCTTCCTCCCGCACGTCGCCGCCGCCACTCGGTCCGAGCTGGCGGATGATCATTTGGGCCATGAGTCTTCTGCCGGCGCTGTTGATCCTGGGGTGGTCGTTGCGTCAGGCTCGATTGCCGAAGACGGATTTCGTTTCGGAGGGCCTCACGGCAGAAGAGGCTCAGCGGTTGAAGCGGATTCTGAAGGAACCGCGAGCGGATGCGAACTCGCCTTTGCGAGACGATGCGGTGCGCGTGGTCGCGGCGGAGTCAGGTGTAGGCGAGCCGCCTACACCACAGCAGAGCAGCGATGCTCGGCTCGACAAGTCGATCCTAATGGCGATCAATGACAACACGTTCGGCGTCACGGCAGCGGAGAAGCCGGCCTACGACGCAATCTTGTCGAAGGTTCGCAACACGTCGCTTGCAGAACTTGAACCGCTGGCCCACAAGGACGTCCCGTTTGCCGTGCTGATGCTCGACGCCGATCGCTTTCGCGGCGAAGTGCTGACGATCGAAGGGGACATTCGACGGCTCAACCAAGTGACGGACAAGTCTTTCGAGGCCTGGCTGTTCACGGCCGATTCGGGGCTGAATCCGTACCGAGTTGTGCTTGCCAGCCAACTTGCTGACATGCGGCTGGGGGACGACTTGCAGCCACCGATTCGTGCTCGCGTCACCGGTTACTTCTTCAAGCGATTCAGCTACGCGACAGCGAACGACTTTCACACGGCTCCGCTGCTGTTGGCGAAAACGCTGACGCCACTCGCCAGCCACAAGTCCGCCGCCGCGCCGCGCAGGAACAACAGTCGCTCGCTGACGTTCTTGGCGATTGGAATTCTGGTGACTCTCGTGATCGGCGGTCTCGCCGTGGAAATGATCGTCCGCCGCCGCTCGCGCCGACGTGAATGTCCGCCAGAAGAGACGCCGGACTCGCCCCCGGATTTCTCGTGGCTGAAGCGTCCGTGATCTCATTTGTTTTCCAGGACCACTTCGCGAATCGAATCGAACAACAGATCGCACACCCGATTCACCAACTCGGCCGGCATGGCGGGAGCCGGCACGATCGTCACGACATCGCCGAGCGGTCGTGTGAAAAGTCCTCGCCGTCGAGCGGCCAGCGTGACTTGATGACCGATGCGTTGTTTTGGCGCAAAGGCTTGCTGAGTCGCTTTGTCGGCGACCAATTCAATGCCCACGAGAATGCCCTTTTGCCGGATCTCGCCGACATGCGGCCAGTCGCGAATCTCCGCCAATCGCCGAGTCAAAAGCGTTGAGCACTCGGCGGCGTTGTCGAGCACGCGGTTGGTCTCGAACAACTTGAGCGAGGCAAGCGCCGCCGCGCAGCCGAGCGGGTTGCCGGTGTAGGTGTGCCCGTGAAAGAAGGTCCGTCCCGAAGCCGGTTCGCCCAGGAATGCGGTGTAGACCTCGTCGGTCGTCAGCGTCGCGGCGAGCGGCAGATAGCCGCCGGTGATCCCTTTCGACAGGCACAGGAAATCGGGGACGACATTTTCCTGCTCGCAGGCGAACAGCGTTCCCGTGCGTCCGAAGCCGACGGCGACTTCGTCGGCGATCAGAAGGATGCCGTGTCGCTGAGTCAGCTCGCGCACGCGACGCAAATAGCCGGGGGGATGTACCAGGATACCGGCGGCGGCTTGCACTAGCGGTTCGATCACAAACGCGGCGATGCGTTCGGCGTTCGCGGCCAATGTTCGTTCAAGTTCATCCAGGCAGTGCTGTTGCCACGAATTCGCATCGACGTTGGGTGGCCGTTGAGAGGCGACAGGACAGGGGACTCGCAACGTCGGAAACAGCAGCCGTTCGTAGCTGTGGTGAAAGACGTCGATGTTGCCGAGGCTGACGGTCCCGACTGTGTCGCCGTGGTACGCGGCGGACAGGCCGACGAACAGGTCGCGTGCTTCCGGCTGCGGCTTTTGCCGATGAAATTGATACGCCAGCTTGAGCGCGACCTCGACCGCCGTCGCGCCGTCGTCGGAGTAGAACACGCGCGTCAGCCCAGTCGGTGCGCGGCGGACCAATTCGGCAGCGAGTTCAATCGACGGGACATTGGACAGGCCGAGGAGAGTGCTGTGCGAAACACGGTCGAGTTGCTCGCGAATGACGCGATCAATCTCCAGCACGCGATGGCCATGCACGTTGCACCACAGCGACGAGACTCCGTCGAGAAAACGGCGGCCGTCCGTGTCGATCAACTCGAAGCCTTCGGCCGAGGCGATGATCGGTGCGTCATCGGCGACGAACTCGCGCATCTGGCAGAACGGATGCCAGACGTGAGCATTGTCAATTTGACGGAGCAACGCAGTGGTCATTGGCTATTGGTCATTGGCTATTGGGGAATGATCAATAGCCAATAGCCAATAGCCAATGATCAATGACCAATCGAGTTCCCTCAGCTCGCGGACTGAACACGCAAAGGTGTCCGCCAGCGATGTCGAATGGCGACGATCGCCGCGAGCACGAGGAGTCCAAAACCGATCAAGCTGGGAGCCAGACATGTCCACCAAATGAATCCCAAACAAGCCCACGCGAGATACGGATGCAACGCCAGCCACTCGCCGGTTTGCCAGCGCAGCCAGAAGCGAAACAGCAGAATGACCGGCACGACAGCCAGTAGCGCAACCATCCAGGTGAGCCAGCGACGATCCACCACGATGATCGACAACCTCGCGGATTGATCGAACTGGGCAATCGCGGTCCACGAGTTTGGTGCCTGTCGCCACGCGTCGCTGGTCCAAGGCTCCGCCTCAGTCGCCGGAAGCAAAGCTGGTAATGACGATGCGAGACGCGATCGCACTGCGGCCGCCTCGGCGAGCACGGTTCGCAGTCGTTCACGCGCTGTGTCGTGGGGCACGTTTTCCATCGGCCCGTCCTGTTCGGATTTCATGGGCGCGGGCAAATTGGAAACCTGTCCCAGATTGGGAAGCGCTTCAATCAACTGGCGAGCTTCGGCCAAGTCGTTCTCGGCGAGTTGCCACAAGCGGCGCAGCGAACCATTCATCGCAGCGGGAGACGTCGGTAACGCTTGGAAGATGTTCGCGGCTCGCGAGAGACGTCCGTCCCAGTCTTGCACTCGGCGTGCTCCGCGCGTCGAAGAAAGTTCGCTGTGGCCGGAGGAAATCAATGTCAAATCGTGACGCGGTGAGCGCAGCGAAGCGTCTGCCGGCATCGGCAACCGGGCATCACGCCGAGCCACGATGCGGTCTCGATGTGTCGCGTCGATTCGCCAGAAGACCGACAGCCACAGCAGCGATTCGTTCGGCAGGTCGTCGAGCCGCAGGGCATTCTGCGACAGTTCTTCCGAGAGTTCGCGTGGACGTTCGCCGACAAAAGCGGCGACCCAATGCACGTCCTCAGGCCGATCCAGCACGAGGTCACGCAGCCCATGCGGTTGCAGCAACAACCAGGTACGGCCCTGAGTGATCGCTCCGTCGGCGACCCACACGGTCGTGTCCATCCAGAGCAGTTTCGGTGACGGCGGCGTTCCGGCCGGTTCGGGCTGAGTCAATTCCAGCACGGGCACGTTGGGAACCTGAAACCATTTCGCCGGAGCTTCGGCCGGAGTTCGCGGCAAGCGATCCGGCAGCGTGTTCGTGTCTTCGAGCGGTTGCAGCGCGGAGGTTGCGGTGTTCGGCAACCAGGGCTGCAAGTCGTCGGCGATCAGCCAGTGATGCGTGCGTTCGGCGACATCCAGTGACGTCGGTGGCGTGACGCGAATCGGGGCGGGATTCGACGCCGGCGGCGAGTCAACCGGCGGTGCGGCGGGTTGTGACTCGAACAAGACTTCGCGCGGGCCAGCGATGTCGGGCAGCGACTGTACGGTCAACTCGATGCCATCCGGCAACGGTCGACGAGCGAGTTCCTTCAGCGCGGGAGACAACGTGATCGAGCCACTGCTAGCCCACGCGGCCGGCCAAAAAACGCGGGCGGTGATTTGACCTTCGTCGAGCAATCGTTCGACATGCCGCCAGGACCACGAGTCGCCCGGCTTGAGCGACACCTGCGTCCAAGCCGCCGCGTGACCGGCGGGTTGATGCGGCGTGAGCCGCACGTCGAGTGACGGACTCTTCAGGTCCGCGCGGAACTTGCCGAGCACCAGCTCGGTCTGATCGGGGATTGAGCCGCCGGGTTCGCCGGGACTGAGCGGAAGTTGCTGATCGTCGAGCACCTCGACGTGCCAACTGGGATCGTGCGTCACGCGCAGCGAAAACTCTGTCGATTCCGCATCGGCGAACCAGCGCGTTGGGATCGGCAAGCGGCCATCGGCAGGCACGGCGTCGCGGCCTTGCAAGACAATGTTCTGAATTCCGGTCGTCGAATCTCGCAGGAACAGCGACAGCCGTTGTTCGGTCTGAGTCCAACTGACAAGCCGTTCGGCTTCGTCCTCGGTGACCGAAACATCGTCGGCTCGAAAGTGCGGGGCCAGCGTCACGTCATGCTGAAATGCGGGCGAGCTGACCGTCGCGACTTCAGCGTACAACGCCCATTCGAAGGCTTGGCGTCCGACTTTGAGCAACAGTTCGTGCCGCACCTTGCGCTGCGGCATGAGCGGCGTGATGCCAAACGTCAGCTCCGCCGGTGCCAGCAATTGCAAACTAATTTGCGGTTGCCGAGTCAACGCCACCGCACCCCAACTCTTCAAGAACGCGGTCTCGCTCAGCGGCGCTGTCCGATCCAATTCGATCGGAGGCGCGACTTTGAATCCTGGCAGGGACGAGATTCCCAAGGCGAACGATCGCGTCTTGGAACTGACCGCGTCTGGCGCACTGCTCACGGGGGCGTCGATGATCCAAGGTTCCCAGCGCGGTTGCTCCGCCGTACCGAGCGGCGGTTGCAGGCCCGCCACATCGACCACGAACTCGCCGGTCTGCGGCCGATCGAATTCCACGATCAACCGTTGCCGTCCATCGGCCAGCGGTTCCAGGGACCACTGCAACAAATCGTCCGCCGTGACCTCGCCGTCGCGCAGCAACACGCCGCGCGGCAACAGCCAAGCGACCTCGTTGACTTCACCGGACGAGACCGCGTACCGCACGCGATATCGCTGCCGCAAGACGATCGGCGTGAGTTCCGCCAGACACGACACATCCGCATTCAAGTCCACCTCACTGCGGGGACGAGTCACACCGGAACGCCGCAATTCCAGCGACCATTCTTCCACTTTTCCGAGCCGCGCGGTCCACGCTGCGGCCGCCGCATTTCCTTGCTGCTCACCGCGTGCCAGCGGGAATTCCACCTCTGAACCCGGCGGGGACTTCACGACGACATGACTCGCCAACACTCGCGGAACAGTCAGCCGCACGCGTTGCAAGTTGTCGTCGGCGACGATTGGTGGCAGCAGAGAAAAGACGACGAGATGAGTGCTGACTCGGATCGCGTTCTCCGGAGAATCTGCGGGTAACTTGGCCGCGTCGCCGGTCGGAGTCGATCCCTCGCTGGCCGGTTGGGCGGGGATGTTGGCATCGGCTGCGGGCAACTCGACCAGCAGGGCATCACGGGTTTCGCTGACCGTGACTGCACGCAATTGACCATCAACCAAGCAGGCGTTTGCACCGGCCAGCGGCACGTTGACAAATGGAAACCGCAAAGTCAGCGGCAACTGAGACTGCAAGCGGTGTACGCGAAACTCGGCCCGCAGCGAGCCATCTTGCCAATCCATTTCGTACCGCGCGGATTCCATCAAGCTGGCCGGCTTGGCAAATTGAGCACGCCGTTCTCGCCAACGACTCAACAACTGCTTCGGCACGGAGGCCAGCGAGTAGTTCTCCGGCGGACGCACAACCTCTCCCGTTGCGTCGATGGGGTTATCGACGGGAATCAGCACGTCAAACACTTCGCCCTGTGCCACGGACGTCTCGCCAGTGCCCTTCACGTCCTGAGCGAACGCCGACGACAGGATGACCGCCGAGACTATCAGCGCGCCGACCACTCGCTGAAACGCGACGGTCGCCTCGAACGCGCCACGTCCAGCCGCCTCATTTTGATTCGCGTAGCTCATCACCAGTCGTCGCGGGATGAGCGCGGCGATCACCGCCCCGACGAAACACCCACCGAGGATCTCCGCATAAACCGGAGCGGAGAGCACCACGCCCACCGCGCACAGTCCCATCCAAAACGCGGCGATCTGGACACGCGGCTTCGCGCGTCGTACTCGCAGCACGCATCCGACGGAGACGCTCACGAGCATTCCGATCCAAGCCAGCACACGCACTTCGACGCCACTCCAAGTCAGCCAAGTGATCTCGGGTGGCAAGGTTGCAGCGACTGCCTCACGCACTCGCCAACCGGGCGGGGCGAACAACGTTTCGAGCGTGTTCTCCTCGTTCCTCGCGGGTTGGGAAGGTTCCCACAGTTCACGCCAGGCCGTGTCCGAAAACGGATTGAACAGCTCCGAGCCGTCGCGTCCCAGTGGCCCAAAGAAGCGCCGCGACCACGGCGTCGGTTCGAGCGGTTGCAACAGTCGCAGACCGCTCGGCTCTTCCGCCAGCCGCGCCTCGGGCGGGAGCGCGAACAGCCAGCGAAAACCGAGCACCGGAGCATCGACTCGTGGCACCGGAATCGATTGTCGATTTCGCAAAAAGTCACGGTCAGAAGCGACGCGATACTGAATTTCCAGAGTTTGCAATCCCCCTTGCGGGATGGTCGGCAACCGAAAGCGGCTCCCTTCGCGCTGCGATTCGACCCGGACTCCGTTCATCCGGACAGAAACCAATTCCGCCGGTCCCGGCAGGTCGAATTCGAGACGTCCGACTCGCGCGACCTGCGCGGCTCGCAGCGACAGCAGATGCACGTCGTTGCCGTCGCCTCCCGGAAAAATCAAAGATCGCAACTCGGCCGATGTCCACACCAATTGCTCGGTCGCCGCCTCGCGAAACGCCGCACTGGAGTTGGCTAACGGATCATCGGTTGCCGGAGCTGCGGTCGCGACCGGCAGGTTCACAGTGACCGAAGTGACCGGCGCGCTCGCGGGCTGAGCGACATCGGGGATGAACGCCGCGATCAAACGTAACGGCGAATTGAGTTGTGTCGTGCGATTGAGCAGTGTGCTGGCGGTCCAGTGAGGTGCGTCCTCTTTCCACAGTTCAAAGTCCAGCCACGGACTTCCCAGCCGCTTGCTGGCCGCCGGAGCCGGCACGGCCTCCGTGTTCGGCATGTCCCATCGCCAACCGGCGGGAGGTTGCACAATCAGCAATTGTTCCGCGTGCCGGCAATCGAGCGGCGTTGGCAGTTCGAACGAGTCACGCTCGGCCGCGAGCGCTCGTGCGCGACGAGCCATGACTTGGATGCGATGCGCCGCTGGACCCTCCAGAGGCGTCACAAAGTCGATGACCAACACTTGTTCGCCGGATGCGTCCTTGACGACGTCCCAATGCCGCACTTCCGACGCCGCCGATTCCGGCAGCGATTGCACGTCGAGCACTTCCCAACCAACGGGAACTCGGCATCGCGCACCAAACGCCACTCCCGTGTTTGATTGCCAGAGCCATTCGCTCGTCAGCCGCCACGTCGTTTCGCGAGCATTGAGACGCTGCAACCCGTGCGAAGTCAGCCGCGCTTCCGGGGACGAGATGTCGATCCCCAACGCCGCATCCGCCAAAAACTGTGTGAAGGCCAGACGTCGCGTCGTCGGCGAGGTCGCGTTGACCTCGGTCAGTCGCAGGCCGACCGGCTGCAACGCGCGCCACACCAGCGGTGCGTCGACAGACACATTCCAACGGCCGCTCGTGAACCAACCATTGGCCAGCGTGACCCGCGGCAACGTCAACGCCGGCTGCCATTTCGCAGCCACTCCACCCAGCAGATGCAACGCACGCACACGTCCGGTCTGCGGCTCCGGAAGCGACACTTCGATCTGCCGTGGTTGCCCCGGAGTACGTCGCAATTCACGCCAGGACAATCGCGAATCTCCGGCGAAGCCGACGGTGTAAATCGACAAATCGTCCGGGACCACGAATTCCAACGTCGCTTTCGGAGTGTGAAAAATTTCAGCGTCGAATTCGCATTGCACTTCGATCTCAGCCTCACGGAGCATGTACGACGAAGTCTGCTCGTAGACGACCATCGGCACCGTTGGCGCGGCCGTTTGCGATTCGACCACCAGGATCTCGCAGCGAGATTGACTGCCCAGGTTGAGATGCCATAGCCGCCAACCATCCTCGCCGCTCGTCAATGGACCGCGAACCGTCGCGGCGGAACAAGTCAGCGAATACTTCGCCGGCACGCGCAGCTTGAATTCCGAAACGGTGGCCGTCGCCAACCTCAAATCGAATTGCCACGTCCGCTGCAAACGCCGTCCTTGACGCGAGAACTTGCCTTCCAAACGCCGTTCCGCCGCATCGACCAGCAACAGCGATTCGCCCGACGGAGCAGTGCCCCACACGGCATCGCCATCCGCCCACTTCAATTCTGAGATCGGCAAGTCGAGCGGCTCCAGCGACAATAGCCGCGGTTGCTTTTCGCTGCCGCGTACCTCTGCCTCCCAGCGCCCGTCAGTCAGCACGCCGCGCGACGGATCGAAAGTTGCGGACAAAGACTGCCATTCAATACTCGCTCCACGTCGAGTCGGCCGAACGAGCTGATTCGCGTCCCGAAGTTCGAGATACTCCTCGAATGGGACTAAATCACGCTCGCCCTTTGGCCAGGCTTTGGGGTTATCGACCGGGACGAAAACATGGCGAACGGTTGGCGGCTTCTCTTCGGCCTGTGCTGTCGTGATGAGCAGAATCCAAGGCAGCACACAGGCGATTGCAAATTGAAAATTGAAAATTGAAAATTGAAAATCGGAAGGCGAACTCGGACGGGAGATTGCTCGCCTTTCATTTTGCACTTTGCACTTTGCACTCTGCACTTTGCACTGCTCTTGCATCATTACCGGCCTCCGGACGCGGACCCGGAAGCCGAGATTGGTTCGCTGGGAAGACCGACCTGCGGCGGGGCAGTCGAAGCGTCGGCCATTGCCGGGACGCTGGCAATTCGCAGACCCGATCCCGACGCGGCGAAAAAATCGCTCGGTGATGACAGTGTGACCATCGGCGATTGCGGTTGGCGACGGCCGACACGGTCGATGACCGCGGCAATCACCGCCATCGCAGCACCCAGGATCGCCGGTTGCAGCAGCACTTTAACCGGCTCGGCGAACCACAGCGCGGCGAGTGACATGATGAAGCCGACAACGAGAAACGTCAGAACGTGCCGAGTCGCCGGGATGCGAATCAGCAGGAATCCCAGCAACAACGCCAGCCCCGCGCCGCAGCCGACCACCGCCGAGCGGCTCATGCTCCAGAAGACCAAGGGTTGCGGTGGGCCGAAGCAACTCACCGGGTAAACATTGTTGTCAGAAGGTCCGCCTGTCACGGAAGACTCCCAATCAACCGCGTCACTTTTGTTGGGCGCGGACTCGTTGAGCACACGATTGATGCGGTCGTAGCCGAAGTTGGGCTGGCGGCTCCACAACAGCAGCGACCGCTGCCAATGAAACTGAGCGGCGTAATCGCGAGGAGTCGTCAGGAGATGCTGGTCCGCCGGCATGACGACTTGCCAGATCGTTTGCGCCACCCAGACCGTGCTCGCGAATTGCGGTGTCACCAGTTGAAGTTGATTGCTCCAGCCAAAGTGCGTGGGCTCGTCTGAATAATAATCCAGCCAAAGCATTCCCTTGATTTTGTCGGTGCCGTCGGCCGTCTCCGGTGGTGACGAATTCTTGTCGGGTGACCGAGGCAGACGGAGACGGACCTCGACTTCGCCGGCCGTCTGATTTCGAGTGATCGTCTCCACCGGTACTGCGGTGCGATTCCACCAAGCCCGAAACTGCTGCGACGAGATTTCTTTCGGCAGTGTGAGTGTGATTTCGCGGACGTCACGGTCCAATTCAAACAACGCTTGCGAGTGCCGCCGGCCCTCGCTGACCACCGTGCGGATGAGTGCCCGATGCACCGTGAAGTCCTGCAACGCCGCATCGCCGGCCGCAGCGATCTTCACGACGATCGCGGTCTTGGCTCCATTGGCTTTCCACGACGAGGTCTTGTCGGCACCGAGTTCCGGTTTCCAGGCGAGATCGTCGAGCGAGGCCACCAGCTTGACCCCGGTATTCCACTTCACCCGTGTCGTGCTGAACTCCGCGTCCGACGATTGCACCACGGGAATGCTGATTTGCGACGGCTCGTCGCCCGTCATGTCCGCCGTGCGTTCAACATCGAATTCGGCGAGCACTTCGAACTTTCCGACCTGCGGTGGATCAAGCGACAGCCGACATTGGCGGGCTTGGTCAATCTCCAATGCGGTGAACACGGGAGGCGGCAGTGGCTTGGATTGGCCGGTCGAATCGCGCAGGTGAAACCGCACGCGATCCGAAATGGCTCGCGGTACCATGAGCCGCGCCTGCGACAGCGGTTCGAAGGCGACGTCGTAGCTAATCCGCTGCGTCACCGTCACGTTACGCGTGTCGAAGGCCAAGTCACTGAGAGAATCGGTCGTGATTGTTTGCTGTTGCGCCTTCGCCTTCGCGGTGAACGCCGGCGAACCCGCATCCCACCGCCACGCGGTCACATTGCGTGTCGATTCCAATTGTTCGAGCACTTTTTTGTCCGGTGTCGTCGGCAACGAGAGCGTTTCATTTTTCGGAGACCATTCGACTTCCAAATTGCTGCTCGGAGCGACGATGACTTTCGACGCCTTCTGTCCACTGGCCGCGACAAACGGCAGTGACAGATCGAATGCCGTTCCGTCGGCGGGAATCGGTCGCCGAGTCGTCAGCCGAAGGTCAAATTCGCGATCGCCGCGCGTCTTGCGATCGATCAGGCGGACTCGCAGTTGCGGCCCATTGGGAGTGTCCTCGATGGAGACCTGCTCGACGATTTCCGGCGTATCATTCGCGACCGCTTCCCAGCCTTCGGATTTGTGCCCCGGCCACGGCAATGTCAAATCGAGCAACGATCCACGGAACACGCGCACGGTCAGAGTCGTCTCCAAATTCGCGTGACTGGTGGTGAGTCGCACCAGATGCGTTTGCTCCGACGTGAAATACGGCTCGATCTTCTGTACGTCAAACACCAGCCGGAACGGCTGCTTCAGGAAGCGATAGACCGTCGTGTTGCGGCTGCCATTCGCAGGCGCATGAAATCCCGGCACGTCTCGCAAAGCGTTCAAAGTGTCCTGGTCCACAAAGCGGTCTTCACCATCTCGCTTGCGAAGATTGACCCCTTCCCACGCCATCATGACGACGTGTCCTTTTTGCTGCTGGGCGTTATCGACTTCAAACCCTTCGATTGTCGGCAACCGCACGGCATCGGCGGCGACCTTGGCCGACAAGACCCATTTCAACTCGATCGGTCCCGAAGTTGGCGCAGCCAATGTGACGGCCCTGCGCGGCGGTGAGTCGGCAACTTTCGAGTGCTCTTTCACCTCGCGGCCGGAGACCTCCACGAACTCAAATTCGGGAGGCAATCGCACGGTCAGCTTGTCGAACGTGCCTTGGATCGAGCGGATTTGTTGCGTCACCTCCAGCACCAGCGACTCGGCACGCAAGTCAGCCTCGATCAAGGTCAGTGCTTGTAATTCCGGCTTCGCTTCCGAAACGTCTGTGACCGACTGCCAACTGAGGTCCAACAAGTTGCCCGGTGGACCGAACGCATGAATCTCGGTGCGGCCGTTGTCGAGCGGCTTCGTCCGCAGAAAGCCGCGGTCCAAGCCTTTCGCCGAGACCTTCGGCAGTGGCACGCTCAGCTTAATTTCACTTTTGGGAGTCTCTGGCAACGGCAGCATCAACCTGCGGGCAGCGGCTTGCCTGCGGATCGGGACCGCCAGAGACATTTTCAGTTCGTGCGGTCCTTTGCCGCGCAGCCAGCAGCGATAGCCGTCTTCGCGGTCAAACACATCGAACTCCGCCTCGTTGGGGCCGACGTGAACAGGCTTTTTGAGCAACGTAGCCTCGTTGAGCCGCAGCGGCACGAGCACATCTTCGCCGTCACGATTCACCAAGATCGTCAGGGTCGCGTCGAGCGTCACCGCGTCTTCATTCGCCTCGGTGGAACCCTCGAACAAAACCCCGCTGACGCTGAACGGAGGGGCCATCGGCCCATCGTTCGCTTGCCGCGACTTCAAGAACTTTTGGAATGCGGCAACCGTCTCTCCGGTCGGAATCAAAACGGGCTTTCCGTCGGCCCCGACCATTTGCACGACGTCTTCCGTTCCAGGTTTCACTCCGCGGGCCGACGAACCGCTCTTTGGCGAAGAGGGTGCTGCCGACTTCGGCGTGGGGGTGCCGTTTGGCTTGTCGCTTGCCTGCTGAGCGAATCCTGGTGACGATCCGAAAAGCAACACGCTCAGCCACACCGCCAGCCACGGGCGGAGGCTTCGACGAACGTGCTGTGCGATTTGGCAGAACATGATCTGACTCGTGAGGACTCGGACGCAGCCGTCCGACGTTGCAACTACTTCGCTGGCAATATACTTCGCGAGCGGAACACTCGACAGGAGCATCCGGCTCTGATGCGGGTTTCGCAGGTGTTACCGTCGGCGCGATCACAACAACTGTTGCAAGGCGTCGTGAATGGCGGAGCCGTTGCTACTGAGCAGGTCAGGGATTTCGATGTCGATCGGTTCGCCGTGCATGCGAGTGACTCGGCCGCCCGCTTCTTGAACGAGCAGAATACCAGCGGCCATGTCCCACGGCTTGAGGCTTCCGGACCAAAACGCATCCATCCGGCCGGCAGCGACATACGCCAAGTTGAGTGCGGCCGATCCGGTTCGCTGCAGCGTCTGCACATGCGGCATCACATTGAGCAATTGCTTGACGGCGTGATGATCGGGCCGGCATGCAACCGGCAAACTCGCCACGACCATTGCATCTTGCAAAGCCGTCACACGAGTCGGCCGGATCGGCTGCCCGTTGACGAATGCGCCACGACCTCGCACCGCCGTGAACAACTCGTCGCGGTTCGGATCGAACGTCACCGCGATCATCAACTCCTTACCGAACTCTGCGGCGATGTTGACCGCGTAGTACGGGAAGCCATGCACGTAATTCGACGTTCCATCGAGCGGATCGATCACCCACCGCCACGGTGAGTCGCTGTTGGTCTCCGCGAGACCTTCTTCGCCCAGAAAATTGTGGTCGCGAAAGTGGCGGTGAATCCGCTCGTGAATCGCCTTCTGCGAGGCGAAGTCGGCCTCGGTTACGAGGTTGGCTCGGCTCTTTTCCGTGATCGTGAAACGTCCGGCCCAGTCCTTCAGAATCGCACCCGCTTCGCGCGCAGCGTCAATCGCGACACGCAGCAAGTCATCAGCGCTGGCATTCGAGTCGGGCCACTGCATTGGCATAGGAGATTCCGGTAGTGGCCCAGATCGGCGAGCGGGGGACGTCAGTCCCCCGAGACTTCGCGCGGTTGACTCTCGCCAATCTGCGCCACGATCGAATCTTGGTGAGCAAGCATCGGCAACGCAATCGGGCAGGCCGGTCACAACAGGAGCGGTAAAGCTGGCCGCTCGGCCCAACGTGTCGTAGGTCCACGAATCATTGCTGAGGCTGGTCCCCAAAGACGTGAGTGCCGTCGAGCCCAACAACACTCCCGAATGCCAATTCGCAATCTGCTTCGCCGCGCCGCCGTTGAAGTCGCTGTAGACCGACGTGGCCACTTCAGTATCACTGGAACCGATCTAAGCGCTGCGCACGATCTTGGAGAACTGACCGGCCGCGTTGTACGCGAGGTTGGCACGCTTGGGGGTGAACGTGTTCGTCCCGTTGGCTCCGTAGGTCGCACGTTCCGCCGACGTGAACTGTCGCTGCACCACCTGCGTCACCCGGCCCAGGTTGTCGAACGAGTACACGGTCTCTCCAAAGAGTCGCGCCCCCTTTTCCGCCCCGCCACCAACTGCGGGGATCACAGAATTAGGCAGCATGCCTTGCTAGCGGAGTTAGGCCGCACGCAGCCACCCCTTTCAAGGTCTTTGATAATTGCTACAACCATTTCGATGACAGGGATTTGTCACGAACCGGGAGGGCACAGGGATGTTGCCGAGTGGCGTCTTGGACAAGTTCATTGAGCGGTGTCCGGCGGC
>CAMDPK010000096.1 GCA_945904015.1 Candidatus Kuenenia stuttgartensis
CCCCCGCACCATCACCGCCGCCGGACACCGCTCAATGAACTTGTCCAAGACGCCACTCGGCAACATCCCTGTGCCCTCCCGGTTCGTGACAAATCCCTGTCATCGAAATGGTTGTAGCAATTATCAAAGACCTTGAAAGGGGTGGCTGCACGCTGCTCAATAAGACTGTTAGGCACGAAAGCACGGCCTACTGCCGACGAATAACTTCTAGGGGTACGGCCTTGGTTGCCCGGTGAGGTTCTCGAAATCCCGCAATCTTTTGCCGAGAATTGCCATGCGCAAGCGCACCTATCTCGCCATCGTGATCGTGACCACGGCTGTGCTGGTCGTCTGTGTCTTCAGTTGGTACACGTCTCGCGAGACACTTCCGCGCGAGATCCGGATCGCCGCCGGCAACCCGAACGGACTCTACCATCCATTCGCCCAACACCTCAGGAAGCGCCTGGAAGAGCGCACCGGCCAACCCGTACGTGTCATCGAGACTGAGGGCAGCGAGGCGAACGCTGCGCTACTCCGCGAACGCGGTGCCGAACTCGGCTTCATACAGGCGGCGTCGCTGACGCCCGACGGCGTCGCGGGCATCGCGCCGCTGTTCCCGGAACCACTTCACTTTCTCGCCCGCAAAGGCAAGGGAATCCGCTCGATAACGGACTTGGTAGGGCGGCGCGTGACGCTCGGTCCGCCCGGCTCGGGGGCGCGGCAACATGCGGAAACTGTGCTGAAGCACTATGGGGTGTCGCTCGCGGATCTCCACGATGCGGCCGAATACTTCGGCGTGCTCGCCACAGACCCTGATCTCGACGCCGCCTTGGTCACGACCGGCTGGATGAACCACATCTTGGAGGACCTTCTCCAGCGCGGCGATCTGGAGCTGATTGGCATCGCCGACGTGGAAGGACTCGCCGCCCGCCACCCGTGGTTCACCGCCACCACGATCCCACGCGGTCTGTATCCCGGCAAGGCACCGGTGCCGCCCGAGCCAGTGCGGACTGTCGCCGTAACAGCGCTCCTGGTCGGCCGTGCGGACACGTCCGATCGGTTGGTGCGCGAGACGCTCGCGGCACTGTACGAAACGGACTTACGCGCGTCCTTCCCGGCTGCGCTGACGGCAAAGGCCGTCAAGGATTACGACGCCGCCGTGATGCACCCCAGCGTCGCCGGCTATCACGACCCGTCCGCCGCGCTCAACCGCCTTGCCAAGCGGCTGGAGATCGTGTCGAAATCCAAGGAGGTGCTGCTGGGAGTGATCGCGTTTGCCCTCTTGCTCTGGGGCTGGGCTCGCCGCCGCCGCGAGCGAGCCGCGGCCGTCGCGGATCAGCTCCAAAAACAGAAACTCGACCAGTTCATCGGCCAGACGCTCGCGGTCGAGCTAGAGCAGATGGAGGTCACCGATCCGGAGGAATTGCGCCCGTTCTTGCGCAGAGTGACACAGATCAAACAAGAGGCTCTCCGGGAATTGACGAGCGAAAAAGTTCGCGGCGACCAATTGTTCGCGATCTTCCTCTCGCAGTGCGCCGCGCTTAGCGAGAAGATCCAAATGCGGATGGTCTACGGCAGGATGTCGGAGCAAAAGGTGTGATCGTCGCTGGCCCGTGCATCGGCAATCGGATGCCTCGGGGCGTGGCCTAACGAGGCGTTGCACTTGATCGGGCCGGCATAACGGTTTTCCGAGACATCACGTTCCTTGCAGCCAGCCCGGCAAGTGAACGCAGTCGTTAGAACCAACCAGTCACAATGCTGATGGCCCGCCTCAAGTCGTGTTCGCGACGGAGATCAACCGCTCCAACAATTGCGACACGGCAAATTGAGGACTCGAAGACCGGTTGGATCACGCGAACCGAGCGACTGACGGTCCCGGCTCGCGCGAGGTTCTCACTGGCCGCGAATCTTGGTGAGCGTCTGCGCGGCATCGAGACGCACACGCGGTTCGCTGTATTTCTTGGAGATCGTTTCGACATCGCGAGCCACCGCATCGCGAGTCGTGTCGTCGAACAGTGGCGATAATTCACCGACTGCTCGGAGGCTGTTGGAAACGGCCAGCAGCGCGTCGAGTCCCGCGCCCTGCGCCGCCTCGGCCGCGTTCGCTGGCGAAATCTGACGCTGGCCGGAAGCCGCCTCCTTCAAAACGCCGCGAAAGACGGGCAGCCCATCGAGCGACTTCTGGCGAGCAAACGCAATCGCCGCATTCAGTCGTGTTTTGGCATCGCTGTCGGCCAGTAAAACAGTCAACGGTTGTTTGGTCGCTTCCGCAGGGAGAAGTCCCAGAGCGAAAGCGGACGACGACCGCAACAACGGCTCAGCATCGCGTGAGACATTCGACAACTCTTCGACAATTCCACTGTCGATCAGAGGTGTTCCGCGTTCGGATGCTCGGTGAGCGATCGTGGCGACGGCGAGCACCGCGTTCTTGCGGACCTCTCGGTCGCGAGTCGGATTCATCGCTTCGCGCAGAACTGGCAGTACCGCATCTGGCACGTCGAGCATTCCCAACGTGCGTGTGAGGAACGCTTGCTGATCGACGGCAGCGGGCGTTTGCAAACTGCTGGTGAGCATTTCGGCGAGGAACGCGCTCAACTCTTTCGCGACCTGCGGATTGGTTGAGACTTGCGGGCCGCTGAGGATGCCGCGCCGATTTTGATCCGCCGCCAGCGCTTGCGCCAGTCCCATCGCGCCGCGACCACGACGATGCTCGTTGCTGCTTTTCATGTCGGCCAGCATCGCCTGCCAGTCTTGCTCGGCCGAAGCGAGTTTGCCGAATAACAGCCAGACACCCACGATCGCGGCGACGATCAAACCGGGGACAACAAACAGTTGCACGATGAACTTCGCCGACGGCGGTTCAACCGGCGGAAGCATTTCGGGATTGGTAGGCAGTTCAGAATTGTCGTGGTTTTCGGAAAATGGCTCAGACATGAATTTTCTTGGCTGGTTGGTTGACGGCGGAAAGAATTCGGAGCACTTCTAGCGACCACGTTCCTGCGCTTCAAATCACCAGTAGCCAATGGCCAATCACCAATCTCAAATTGATGGTTGGAGATTGGCTATTGGCAATTGGTCATTTGGCGAGCCAATTCCAGATCGGCTTCGACCATCATTTGCGCCAATTCTCGGAACGAGACTTTTGGCTCCCAGCCCAGGACTCGGCGAGCCTTGCTGGCGTCGCCACACAGGACGTCGACTTCGGCCGGACGCAGAAAACGCGAGTCTTGTTCGACGAACTTCTTCCAGTCGAGACCGAGATGTCCAAACGCGGCGTCAAGGAATTCGCGAATCGTGTGTGTCTCGCCGGTCGCGACCACGTAGTCATCGGGTTGAGCCTGTTGCATCATCCGCCACATTGCCTCGACATAATCGCCCGCGAAACCCCAATCGCGTTTCGAGTCGAGATTGCCCAGCGACAGTTTGGCTTGCAGGCCAAGCTTGATGCGGGCAGCGGCTCGCGTGATTTTTCGAGTCACAAAACCCTCGCCGCGCTTCGGCGATTCGTGATTGAACAGGATGCCGTTGCAGGCAAACAGGCCGTAGGACTCGCGATAGTTGATCGTCTGCCAATAGCCGAAGACTTTCGCACAGCCATACGGGCTGCGCGGATGAAACGGAGTCTCTTCGTTCTGCGGCGAGGTTTTCACTTTGCCGAACATCTCGCTAGAGGAGGCTTGATAGAACTTCACGGCGCGGCCGGTGCGGAGTTGATGTTTCCGAATCGCTTCAAGCCAGCGGAGCACTCCCACGCCAGTGACGTCCGCCGTGTAAACCGGCAGATCGAATGACAGCCGGACATGGCTCTGCGCCGCGAGGTTGTAGAACTCGTCGGGTTGGATCGCGTCGAGCAGTGCATCAAAGTTGCCGCCGTCCGCCAAATCGCCGTAGTGCAAATTGAGTCCCGGTGGCTCACCGATACCGGGAGCATTGCACGGGATCAGGCCATGCACGTCGTAGCCTTTGCCGATCAGCAACTGCGACAAGTAATAGCCGTCTTGGCCGGAGATGCCGGTGATGAAGGCGACTCGCTGCGTGGTTTCAGCCATGATCGGCCGAGTATGATCCGCCACCGAAACGTCCGCAAGCCGCCCCTTTCCCACCGAGATTCTGCGAAAGACTGCCGCCGTGCCACAGCTTTCCCGCCGCATCGTGATCGCTCAGACGGCGGCGCTGTTGGCCGTGCTGGCAGTCGTGATCCCAACGGAGGTCGAGCACTGGCGAACATCGCAACTCCCCGGCGCGAATTGGTTTTTCGGAATCTACGACACGACGATCCCGCTGCTGCTGATCGGGTTGCTGCCGTACTTTTGGTTCGTGCGCCGGCCCTTCTGGTCGCCCTCCAGACGCGGGTGGGAACGGCTCGTAAACTGGTGGAACAATGGGCCGCACATTGCGAGTTCCGCCACAGATCGTGCCGTGACGCACGAGCGATATTCTGGCCGAGAAACTCTCTTCGCCTTGACGCTGATTGCCTACACATCGCTTTTAATGAGTTACCACGTTTTCGCGTTGCCGGTCGGCGAGCGAGAACATTTGCGGCTGGGGGATCTCCCGCCGGCGTATCACGATGAATTTAGTTATCTCTTCCAGGCGAAGACGTATTTGGCGGGACGGTTGTCGTTCGACAGTCAACCGACGGCAGCGCGGTTGTTTGATCAGATGCACGTCGTCAACGAGGGCCAATTCGCAAGCCGCTACTTTCCGGCGACTGGTTTGTGGATCGCGCCGTGGCTGTGGCTGGGTTGGCCGATCCTCGGACATTGGCTGGCCGGAGCGGCGACTTGCTTGCTGGTGTTTGGAATCGGTCGTGAGTTGTCGAACAACGGCACTGGCTTCATGGCGGGAATGCTCACCGCGCTGTCACCCGGAATGGCGTTGTTTGGAAATTTGCTGTTGGCTCATCACACGACACTGCTGGGATTGTCCTTCTTCGCGTGGTCGTTTTTGAGATGGTTGCGTCGCGGCTTGGTTCGCGACGCCACGTTGGCCGGCATCGGTCTGAGTTGGGCGATGCTCTGTCGACCGATGACCGCTGCGGGATTCGGGTTGCCGTTCGGAGTGATGTTTGTTTGGAAGTTGCTGCATAGGCGAGCGGAGGACGTCAGTCCTCCGAGTCCCACGAATGACGATCGACTCGGAGGACTGACGTCCTCCGCTCGCCTGAAGACATTGTTGGCGATGTCTCTGCCGCTGGTCGGCGGGTTCGTTGTGCTGGCAATTCATAACCACTCGATCACCGGGAGCGTGATGACTTCGCCGTATCAACTCTTCAACGACATCTACACGCCTCGACATGTTTATGGCTTCAACAACGTCGTGCGTGGCGAGCAACATCTCGGCCCGCGAGTCCTCGACCACTACGACCGCTGGGCGATCAACCTGACTCCGGCGTTGGCGATCGATAACACGAAGGACCGATTGCTCGCATCGTGGCAATGGACAGTCGGCCTCGTGCCGTTGTTGGCGGCGGTGATCGTCTTCGTCCTGACGGGATCAAGCCGAGACCGCCGTTGGTGGCTGATCCTCACGGCAATCGTGTCGCTGTTTGCGGTGCATGTGCCGTATTGGTTCGTCGGAATGTTTAACTGGCATTACGTTTTCGAGACCGGGCCGTTGTGGTGCTTGTTGCTCGCGGCGGCAACCGACACGTTATCGCGTGCGTGGCTGGCGGCGGAGCGGCCTCGGATGCAGGTGTGGTGGACGCTGCTCATCGTGTCGGCCGTTGTGGTCAACGTGACCGACTTTGCTCCGTTCTGGTTTCCGTCGAAGCTGCAAGCTGGTGTCGAGCAGATCGCGTTCTCGCGGCTGAAGTATCAAGCGTTCGACGAACTGCTACGTCGCGAAGTTCGCCAGCGTCCCGCGCTAGTGCTGATTGAGGCCGACCCAGCGGATCGACACATCGACTACGTCATCAATGAACCAAGTTTGTCGTCAGAGATACTGCGGGGACGTTATCCTGTTGCCGATTGGCCGCTGGAACGAATCGTCGCGGAATTTCCGGATCGAACCGTTTATCTCTTCCGGGCGAAGACCGGCGAGTTGCAGCGAGTCACTCGTGGGGCAGGTTTGTAACCTGCCCGCGAATTCAGGGCAGGTTACAAACCTGCCCCACGAGGAATCAAAACAATGCGAACAAGAATTGGCTTCACCGCCTGGCTGTTGCTGTGGACTTTGCCGGTTGTGATCGCCGCCGAACCGCCCGATCCAATCTCTGCACGACTCGCAAGTACCCCTGCGAATCCTCGACCGATCAGTTTCGTGCGAGACGTCGCTCCCGCGCTGACCAAAGCAGGCTGCAACGCCGGTGCTTGTCACGGTTCGTTTCAAGGGCGCGGCGGATTTCGACTGTCGTTGCTCGGCTTTGACCCGGAGTTCGACCACGAAGTGCTGAGCAAAGCCAGCCGTAGCCGGCGTGTCGTTCCGACGGCTCCGGAGTCCAGCTTGCTGCTGAAAAAGTCGTCGGGCGAGGTGCCTCACGGTGGAGGACGACGAATCACTCGTGACTCGGAAGTGTTCGCGATCCTCCGTGATTGGCAACTCGCTGGAATGCCCGGCGCATCGAACGCTGAGCTGACCGCGATCAAACTGACGGCTCAGCCCAGCGAATTGGTGCTTTCCGCACAACGGCGAGCGGAGGGTGTTAACCCTCCGAGTGCGGCAGGCGCAGCGTCCGAGGAACTCGGAGGACTGACGTCCTCCGCTCACCTGAAAGTCATGGCGACGTTCGCCGATGGCGAGACTCGCGACGTGACCGCGTGGGCGTTGTTCGATGCTCGCGAAAGTCACATCGCCGAGATCAATCGCACCGGCCGAGTGACGGCACTACGAGCCGGAAAAACGGCGGTGATGGTGCGGTATCTCGGACAAGTGGCGACGGTCAGCGTGGCCGTGCCGTTCTCGGCCGATCCGGTGGCGATTGAGTTCCCGCCAGCAAACTTTCTCGACGAACTGGTCCTCGCCGAGTGGCAGCGAATGCGAGTGTCACCCGCTCCGCTAGCGAGTGACGAAGAGTTCTTGCGGCGCGTGATGCTCGACCTGATCGGCACGTTGCCGACGCCCGACGAAGTGCGAGCCTTCACGGCGGACAAGGCAACCGACAAGCGTGCGAAGCTGATCGACACGTTGCTCGCGCGGCCAGAGTACGTCGATTACTGGGCGATGCGTTGGGGCGATCTGCTGCGGTCGCATCGCCGTTATCTCGGCGACAAAGGCCTGGCGAGCTTCACCGGTTGGGTGCGGCAGTCGTTGCGGGACAACAAGCCGCTCGATGTGATGACTCGCGAACTTCTGACGGCACAGGGCAACTTGTACGCGAACGGAGCGGTCGGATATTTCTTCATCGACGAGAAAGTCGAAGACCTCGCCGAGACGACCGCTCAGATTTTTCTCGGTGTGCGGATGCAATGCACTCGCTGTCATCACCACCCGCAAGAAGTTTGGAGTCAGGACGACTATTGGGGACTGGCTGCGTTTTTCACTCGACTGGAATCGAAGGACTCCGGAGCGTACGGCTCGCGCTTCGGCGGCCCGCGCAGTCTGCGAGTCTCGGCGAAGCCGAATCCCAATCGGCCGCTCGCAATCGTGGTCGCTCCGAAGGCGTTCCACGAATCGCTGCCGACGACGACCGATCCGGCGGCCGATCCGCGCGTGTGGTTGGCGGAATGGATGACTCGCGCGGACAACCCGTACTTCGCTCGCAACTTGGCGAACCGTTATTGGGCCGCGCTCTTCGGTCGCGGCTTAGTTGATCCGGTCGATGACTTGCGCGCGACAAACCCGGCCGCGATGCCGGCCGTGCTGGACCGATTGGCTCGTGAATTGAGCGACCACAAGTTCGACGCGAAGCACCTGCTGCGGACGATCTGCAACTCGCGGGTGTATCAACTGGCCGGCGAACTCCAGCCGAGCCGCGATCCCGACGGCCAACTCTGTACGCATCGAGTCCCGCGCCGTTTGACCGCCGAGGTGCTGCTGGATGCGGTCTCGCAAGTCACGGGAATTCCCGAAGCGTTCGATGGCCAGCCGTTCGGCACGCGAGCGATCGCACTGGCCGATCCGTCATTCCCCTCGAACTTCCTGATGACCTTCGGTCGACCGTTGCGGAACAACGCCTGCGATTGTGCTCGCGGCGGCAATCCCGACTTGTCGCAAGCGCTGCACCTCGTCAACAGCACAACGCTGCATCAGAAAGTCATCAGCGACAACGGCCGGCTGGCGACGCTGCTCAAAGCGAACAAGCCCGAAGCGGAAATCTTCGAGGAGTTGTACTTGGCGACACTGTCACGACGACCGCATGCCGATGAACTCGCGGCGATCGACGAGTTGCTCCGCGAGGCACCGTCTCGTCCCGAAGGACTGCAAGACCTGCTGTGGACGTTGCTCAACAGCTCCGAGTTCGTGTTCAATCACTGACTTGGCTTTGAGCGATTGTGGTCATCGGTGGTATCGTCCGTCGGCATTTGTCGGTGAAAACCGAAGCAACGAGCCAGCATCAATTGGAGGATGAAAACGATGGGCACAAGAAAGATTCCGATGCCCACGCCTGCAAACTCGCCAAGTCGGCGAATCTGATCCGCAGCCAATCCGACGAAAACCAACAGCCAGAAAATCAACTTCTTCATGGCAACTGAACCGAACAAGGATGATCGGAATTAACCACCTTGCGAAAGAAATCACGAACATGCGGCAAACGATGACGAAGATGGGGGTTTTACTCTGGATCGCCCTCGGTACTGCGAGCGCGGCGGAACCCACGAAGGTCATTGACGTCTGGCAAGGCAAGCCGCCCGGTGAGACGCAGGACATCGGACCAGAGCTGACTCAACCTCCCAAAGACGGGGAGAACCCGCCGACGATTCGGATCACGAACATCGGCAAGCCGACACTTTCGGTGTATCTGCCGCCAAAGGAAAAGCGGAACGGGACGTCGGTCATCATCTGCCCCGGAGGCGGATTCAACATTCTCGCGTGGAACAAAGAGGGAACCGAAGTCGCCGAGTGGTTCAACACGATCGGCGTGACGGCATTTGTGCTGAAGTATCGCTGTCCAACGGCGGCTCGTTCACCGAACTGGCTGGCTCCAGCACAAGACGCACAGCGGGCGGTCTCGTTGGTTCGCAGTCGAGCGACGGAGTTCAACGTCGATCCGTCGCGGATCGGTCTGCTGGGCTTCTCGGCCGGTGGAATGGCGGCAGGAGCAGCGACGATCAAACATGCGTCGCGGCAGTACGACGCGAGTGACGAAATCGACAAGGCTTCGTGTCGGCCGGACTTCGCCGTGCTGGTGTATCCGGCGTATTTCGTGGACAAGCAAGGGGAACTCAAGCCGGAGTTCGCGATCGACAAAAACACGCCGCCGATGTTTTTCGCTCACGCATTCAACGACGGAGTGACCTGCGAGTCGAGCGTGCGGCTGTTTTTGGAACTCAAGAAAGTCGGCGTACCGTCCGAGTTGCATGTGTATTCGACCGGCGGTCACGGTTTCGGATTGAGGCCCAGTTCCGACGCCGCCTCGACGTGGCCGAAACGTTGTGAAGAATGGCTCGCGTCACGCGGGCTGCTGAAATGATTTGGAAGATGGGCACTCTTGCCCGTCTCAAACCGCAGGACGGGCAAGAGTGCCCATCCTCCAGAGCAAGGTTACGCTGTGTCGAACGTTTCCTCTCCCATTCGCATTGCCACACGAGCCAGCCGATTGGCGATGTGGCAGGCTGTGCACGTCCGCGAGTTGCTGAAGTCCGCCGCGCCGGAACGAACGGTCGAGATCGTGCCGCTGTCGACGATTGGCGATCGAGACAAATCGGAAGCGCTGACTCGCCTGGGAGGCGGGAGCGGCACGGGAGTTTTCACGCGTGAGATTCAAGCCGCGTTGCTCGACGGCCGAGCGGATGTCGCTGTCCACAGCTTGAAAGACTTGCCGACGGAGCCGGTCGATGGACTGACGCTCTCCGCCGTGCCGCCGCGCGGGGCGATGTTCGATGCGCTGGTTTTGGCAGAAGGCAGAAAGCAGAAAGCAGAAAGCAGCGGTGATGAAAGCCTTCTGCCTTCTGCCTTCTGCCTTCTGCCCACTGCCGCTCGCATCGGTTCCGGAAGTCCGCGACGTCGATCGCAACTGCTGCATCATCGGCCGGATCTGCAATTCGTGGAGGCTCGTGGGAATGTCGAGACGCGGTTACGGAAGCTCGACGAGGGGCAGTTCGATGCGCTCGTGCTGGCGGAAGCGGGGCTGACTCGATTGGAGTTCGCCGGGCGGATCAGTGCTCCGCTGCGGCCGCCGTTCATGCTGCCAGCGGTCGGTCAGGGAGCATTGGGAATCGAGTGTCGCAGCGACGACGAATCGACGCGCGAAGTGTTGGCACGACTGATCGACCGAGCGACGTTGCATGCGGTGCTCGCCGAGCGAGCGGTGCTCTCGACGTTGCGAGCCGGCTGTCATGCGCCGCTGGGTGTGTGGACTCGTGCGGACGCTGATTCGCTGCGATTGACGGCGGTTGTCTTGAGTCTCGATGGCGTGCAGCGATTTGAGTCCGAGCGACATGCGGCGGTTGCTTCGGATGCGGACGCGGTCGATTTGGGACGCGTGGTGGCCGAAGACTTGGTGGCTCAAGGAGCGGCGGCGTTGTTGGCCTCGCCGTAGCCTCAGCGCTTCCTCAATCGGTTTTCTCGTTATGACCGTTCGCGTCGAAAGCCGATAACGACGAACGAGACACTCGGTTCGAGTGCCCGTGTCGTGCATTGGGGGGCAGAGCCATGGCAGGCAATTGGCGACGATGGTCGCTGTGTGGAGCGATCGTTTGCGGGACATTGTTTCCATCGGCAGTTCCGGCCGGAATCATTCCTTGGCCGTGGCGCGAGAAGCATCCGCCGAAGATGACCGAGCATCGAGCGGAACGCGAAGCGTACAACGCCGCGCGGGCTTGCGATCCGATTGGATCGCGTCAGGTCTACAAGCACGGAAAGCTGTGGCCGCCGACGCCGCGACCGACTGGTCCGGCAAATCTGCCCAGCCACATCTACCACGCCGAGCACTACTGGCCGCACCCGTACAACTGCCAGGACAGTGATTACGTTCGCTCGCTCTCGGCCGCTCAGGTCAGCAACGGCTGGGTGACGATGACGACGCTGTACGACTACCACTTCGATGAAACTCAGCAATTGAACGAGTCGGGGCGGATGCAGTTGCGTTGGATTTTGGAGAACGCGCCAACTCGGCACCGCTTCGCCTTCGTGCAGGCGGGTAACGACAGCGTGAGCAGCGAAATTCGCTTGACCGCCGTGAAGGCGAATGCGTCGCAATTGGTCGGTCCCGATCAAGTTCCGCCCGTGCTCGTTCGCGTGACCAGCCCGTTGGGACGTCCGGCTGAGGAAGTCGATGACATCCGCCGCTTGGAACGGAAGTCGATCTTCAAACCGATCATCACGCCGCCAATCGGCACGAACACCATTGGCACGTCAGCAGCGAGCGGCAGTGGCGGTGGAACTTAGCGCCGGCGACAGACGATGCGAACGGCGAGAAGAAGTGATTTCAAAACTAAGTGGACCCGCATCGTGGGATAGGCTTCCAGCCTGTCAGATTCTCCGCGAAATGACAGGCTGGAAGCCTATCCCACTGCCTACTTTTCAATGCGAGTCCACTTAGCACGACGCGCCAGCGAGTGGCTGGAGTCTCGAAAACAACCACTCGCTGGCGCGTCGTGCTAGCTTTGAAATGGTGGGCACAGCAGTTATGGACGGCGAAACCAATTCGACATTGGCAACCCTCGAACTCACCGAGGGACTTGAACCGACGAATGCTCCGCGAGAGCTGTTTGCCGATTTGTTCGAAGATTTGTCCGAGGAAACTCGCAGCCTTCTGGCCGATCCGCAGGTGGCGACGCTGGGCGTCAAAACCGACGGTAGTGCGGCATCGAACGCTCCCAAGGCCCCACGGTCGTTGAAAGACAGCGGTCTGTCACGCATGCAGGTCTGCGATCTGATCCTCAAGCAGATCTACTTGCACGGACACCTCCTTGGTGTCGACATCGCGAAGAATGCGCGGCTGCCGTACAACCTGATCGACGAAAGCCTGCGGTTCCTCAAAGATGAAAAGTGCATCGAGGTGACGTCCGGAGACTTTCTGGGCCGTGCGTCCTATCGGTTCAGCCTGACAGAACTCGGACGCACGCGAGCGCGCGAAGCCTTCGAGCAGTGCCGCTATGTCGGCCCCGCTCCAGTGTCGCTGGAGTCGTACGTCGCGCAATGCCGGATGCAGGCGGTGGCCGGAATCCAATGCGACGCCGAGCGTTTAATGGAAGCGTTCCACGGCATGGTCATCGGGCCCGAACTGCTCGATGAAGTCGGCCCAGCGGTGTGCAGCGGCCGCTCGATTTTCATTTACGGCCCACCCGGCAACGGAAAATCGACGGTCGCTCGAGGGCTGGGCCGTTTCCTCAATCGTTACAGCGGCGACATCTACGTCCCGTATGCCATCACCACCGAGAACTCGATTATCACGATCTTCGACCCGACGCTGCACATCGTCACCGACAACCATGACAGCGAGAACTCAAGCACTCGCGAGTCCATCAGCGGCGATCAACGGCAGAGACTGGAAGCCGCCGTCGATCTCCGTTGGCGGCGAGTCAAACGGCCGGTGGTCATCACTGGCGGCGAACTGACACTCGACCAGCTTGAACTGCGTTTCAACAAGGTCAGCAACTTCTACCAAGCTCCGGTGCAGTTGAAGGCGAACGGCGGAGTCTTTTTGATCGACGACTTCGGGCGACAAATCGTGAGTCCCAAGGATCTCCTCAACCGCTGGATCGTGCCGCTGGAAGAGCGGATCGACTACCTCACGCTCAATACCGGCAAAAAATTCTCGGTGCCGTTCGAGATGCTGATTATTTTCAGCACGAATCTTGACCCGCACGAACTCGTGGACGAGGCGTTCTTGCGGCGCATCCGACACAAGATTCGGATCGGACCACCTAGTCCCGAGATGTACTCGCAAATCTTTCAACTGGCGTGCGAGCAGCGGAAAGTGCCGTTCGACGAACGAGCAGTCCAGTACCTCTTCGCTAACCACTATTCTCAGGGCCGAACCCCGCGATCGTCAGATCCGAGAGATTTGCTAGAGATTGCCCAATCGATCTGCCGATTTCGAAACCAGAGGTTTGTGCTTTCACAGAAGCTGCTCGAGGAAGCCACGTCCCGTTTCTTCTCTGAAGTCTGACACAAACTCGCCCAGATGACCGAACCCCCTCAAACCACCTCGCGCGGATTCACGTTCGCTGCACACGGAAGTGTGGCATGTCGATGACTCGCTTCACCACTGTGATCTTGATGCTGGGCATGTTGTCCGGCTGCGCGACTTCGAGCCGCGGCTGGCCATCGTTCGCCAAGCGCGACGTGGATGCTCGGCAGGCCAGAGCCAATCGCAAGAAGCTCAAAGAACCGAGCAAACTCGATCTGGCCTACGCCAAGTGGCAAGAGCAACTCGGCAACATGACCGAGGCTCGCGAACGCTACCAGCGAGTCCTGCACGACGAACCGCAGTCGATCGAAGCATTGTTGGGGTTGGCCCGCATGGACCAACTCGCCGGCCGCATGCCCGAGGCCGAACAGGGCTTTCGCAAGGCACTCAAGAACTCGCCGAACAACCCGCTGGTGCAGGATGCCTTGGGTCAGTTTTACGCGGCTCAGGAGAAATGGCCGCAGGCAATCGACATCCTCAAGCAGGGACTGCAAACCGCTCCGAACGACGACATCATCCGCTTCCACTTGGCCGTCGCGACGGCCAGGTCCGGCGATCTTGTCACGGCGAAACCGCTGTTCGTCAACTCGGTTGGCGAGGCCGAAGCGGAATACAACCTCGGCCTGATCCTGCACGATCAAGGCAAACTCGACCTGGCCGAACAACACTTTGTCCAAGCGGTGGTCAAGAAACCGACGCTCGAACAAGCGCAATATTGGTTGAGCGAAATTCGCATCGAGAAAGAAACCAAGAATGTGCTGGCCGGCACCAACAGTCGCCCACGTCCGGACATGCAAGCTCCGTCCGGAGCCTTGCCCAGCACCACGAATCTTCAGACGGCTCCCGTCGTCGAGCATCGGCTGAGTCCCAACGACATGCTCGGCATTCAGCAGACTGCCGCTCAACAACTTTCGCCGAACGCCGCAACGCGAGCCAATATCGCTGCGGCGAACACACCGACGGCCTCACGTCCTGCAAGCGTCTTCAATCCGTTCGCGACCGGCAATCCGACGCCTGGTGGCCTCACGCCTCAGCAGCTTGAGCAACTCAGCAACCAGCGGTAGCTCGTGGGGCAGGTTTTTAACCTGCCCGGACAACGAGTGATTGGCGGGCAGGTTAAAAACCTGCCCCACGACTCGGCCCGGCAAAGTTTCGCAGCTTTGCCGGACGTGCCGAAGTTCGGAATCGCTCATCGAGTGCCAGTTTTCCGGCCGATGCAGGCGGAGTAAGTCAGTCTTTCCAGGCTGACTGTTCCACTTCGCCTCCCTAGAATCCGCCGCAGGTGTCTGCCGTGAACGCCGCACTTCGTTTGTTCGAACCAGGTTTGTTCGTTCCGGATTTTTTGTCAGACGCTCCGCTGTCCCTGCCGAAGACGTTGTCTCGCAGCAGCCAGCCAATTCGCAGGAGCCGCCCGATGTCCAGCAATGTCTCGTTCAAATCCCGTCTGCCCGACCTGACCAATCAGATCGTCGAGACGTACCAGCAAATCGGTTCAATCAACCACCTCGGCCATTCGGCGTTGCCCAGCCGCGAGGCGATCATTCAGATTCTGTTCGACCTGACCGAGGTGCTGTATCCCGGTTACCGCCGCCGGCAGAATTTGCACCTCGGCAACGTCGTCTACCACACCGGCGACTTGATCGACGCGATCTTCGATTCGCTGAGCGAACAAATCGCCCGCGCGCTCGAACACGAAGCCCGCGTCAGCCCACCCATCGATGCCGACGGTTCCGCGATCGACTTTCTGATGCCGGCCCAGGTACGAACCTTCGCGTTTCTCGAAACGCTCCCAGAAATGCGCCGAATGTTGGCTGCCGACGTGCAAGCCGCATTCGACGGCGACCCGGCCGCAAAGACTCTCGACGAGATCATCTTCTGCTACCCCGGCCTCGAAGCGATCACGGTGCATCGGATCGCTCACGAGCTGTACCGCATGCAAGTGCCGTTCATCCCTCGGATCATGTCCGAGTGGTCGCACAGCCGCACCGGCATCGACATTCATCCCGGCGCACAGATCGGCCCGTCGTTCTTCATCGACCACGGCACCGGCGTCGTCATCGGCGAGACGACCGTGATCGAACGCAACGTGAAGCTCTACCAAGGCGTGACGCTCGGCGCGCTGAGCTTTCCAAAGGACGAGAACGGCAACATCATCCGCGGCGCGAAACGACACCCGACCATCGAAGAAGGCGTCGTGATCTACGCCAACGCGACGGTGCTCGGCGGCGACACGATCATCGGCACGAAGTCCGTGATCGGTTCCAGCTGCGCGATCATGAAAAGCGTCCCGCCCAACACGCAGGTCACGCTGGAACGAGCACAACTCCGCTTCCGCGAAGCCTCGTAATCGCACTGGCGAGCGGAGGGTGTCAACCCTCCGAGTTTTCGCTCGTGCGTGTTGGCGAACTCGGAGGGTTTACACCCTCCGCTCGCCGAATTTCTACGGCTGCTGAATCCGATAAAGCTGCGTCTCCGTCCGAATCAGCAACGCTCCATCCGCAACGGCATACGACGCGAACGTGCGCGGCTCCAGTTCGTTCTTGGCGAGTTCGATGTATTCCGAACCCGGCTGCAAGACGATCCCGTCCCCCTGCTCGCTCTGCAAATAAATCTTGCCGTCGGCGAACAGCGGCGACGCGGAGAAATTCCCGCCGATCCGCTTCTGCCAGACTTGTTCGCCACTCACCGCGTTGAAACAAGTCGCGATGCCCCCGTCACTGACGACGTACAACTGGTCGCCCACCAGCAGTGGCGACGGCGTGTGCGGAGCGGCCTTGTTCGTTTTCCACGCGACATGCGTTTCCGTGACGTTGCCTTGGCCATCCGGCTTGATCGCCATCAGCACCGGCGTGTCGTAGCCGGAACTCAGGAAGATCAACCCATGCCCGAACACCGGACGCGGAATGACCGAGTAGCCCTGTCCATAATCGACTCGCCAGATTTCACTGCCGTCCTTCGGTCGGTACGCCGCGACGTGAAACGTGCTGGGGCAGACGATTTGTTTCTCGCCGTTGACCTCAATCAACAGCGGTGTGCCGAACGAGAACTTCGTTCCGTTCTTGTGTTCGCGAGCCGTTCGCCAACGAGTCTTGCCCGTCGCCTTGTCGAGCGCGACGATAAACATCGAGTTCATCCCGTCGCACGAAACGACCAGCATGTCATCGACAAGAATCGGCGAGCCGCCATTGCCGTGACGCGGTTCGTACTTCAGCTCGCGGTTCTGCCAGACGATCTGGCCGTCGAGCGTCAGACAGGCCGTGCCATGCGTGCCAAAATGCACGAAGACATGCTTGCCATCAGAAATCGGCGTCGAACTGGCGTGGCTGTTTTTGGAGTGAATCGGACTCGCCGTCTTGCCGTCCTGCAAAAAGACCTCGATGTCCCAGAGCGACTTGCCGGTCGCGGCGTTCAGGCAGATGGCTCGCAGCGACTGATCTTTCTTATCACCGTCACCCGTCGGCACGGCGGTCGTCAAGAAAATGCGCTCGCCGATCACGATCGGAGACGACCAACCGAGTCCCGCGATGCCGGTCTTCCAGGCGACGTTCTTGGTCGAAGACCATTCCGTCGGCAGCTTCGAGGCCGCCGCATGGCCCTGCCCCGTCGGCCCACGAAATTCTGCCCAATCACCGGCAGATACACTCGCCACGAAGAAACCAAGAATGCCAATTGCCAACAGTGTTCGCATCGTTTTCTCCAGCATGGCTGACCGAACGTGGGCGTCCGGTCTACTTCACCTCGGTGACTTCCAACTTCCGTTCGCCACGCGGCGTGGTCAGCTTGACCACGTCGCCAACCTTCTTGCCTTGAATCGCCTGGCCGAGCGGGCCGCTCAACAAAATTTTCATGATGTCGGCGTCGTAGTCCTCTTCGCCCGGACCAATCAGTTCGTAGCCTTCTTTTTTGTTGTTGCTGAGATCTTTCAGCATGACAATCGAGCCGAACGCGGCGACGCCTTTGGGCTGCGTGGATTTATCCACGATCACGCAGTGGGCCAGCCGGTGCTTGAGCTGATTGATCTTGGCCTGCATGCGGCCCTGATTCTCGCGTTGGCCGTGATACTCCGCGTTCTCGCGCAGGTCTCCTTCCGCGCGCGCGTCGGCGATGAGCACCGCCAGTTTCGGCATCTCGTCTTCTTCCATCCGGCGAATTTCTTCGCGGAGCTTGTTGTAGCCTTCGATGGAAATCGGCTCGCGTTCCATGGCCGACGGTCCTTTCAGAACTCGAACTCGAAACTGACTAAACCAACAGCCCGGCTGCTAATGAGTCAGCCGGGCTGTGTGGCGGCCGGGATTCTATGGACGGTGTGCTGCCGTTCCTAGCCTGACTCCCTAGTTCACACGGGGATGTCGCCAGAAACGACTACAAGACGTCCGGCTTACTGATAGTCCAGATGCGTCGGCTTGAGGATCAGTTCGGGCACATGCGCCCGCTTCGGCAGACAGGCGATGGCGACGACAATGTCCGAAAAATCTTCGGGCTTGAGGATCGCCGCGCGATGCTCGTCGCTGACCGCCTTGGGACGTTTTTCGAGAATCGGCGTATCGACCTCACCGGGATAAATCGTCGTCACGCGGATACCGTTCTTGCCATCCTCGTTGGCGACGGCGGCCGAAAGGCCGGACATCGCGAACTTCGACGCGACATACGCGACGCCGCCGATCGCGAACGCTCGTTTTCCGCTGATCGAAGAGATGTTGATAATCAGCCCGTCCTGCCGCTCGCGCATCTGCGGCAGCACGGCGTACATGCAGTTGTAAATGCCGGTCGAGTTCGCGGCCATGACCTCGTCGAACTGCTCCGGCCGCATCTCAGCCATCGAACGGTTCTTGATGTTCGTCCCCGCCGAGTTGACCAGAATGTCGATGTGACCGAGCTGTTTCGTCGCCCAATCGAACAACACATTGACGGCCGCTCGATCGCCGACATCGCAAGCGTGATAGATCATCGCCGGCTGGCCGGACCATTCGGCCGCGGCTGTCTTGAGCACGTCTTCACGCCGTCCTGAAATTGCGACTCGGCAACCTTCCGCAGCGAGCGCCTTCGCGATGCCGTAACCAATACCGGTCGCTCCGCCGGTGACGAGAGCGGTCTTGCCTTGCAGTTTCATGGGTGCAGTCTCCGTGGGGTAATCAAGTCGTAGGATGGGCACTCTTGCCCGTCCCTGAGTTCATCGAAAGACGGACGGGCAAGAGTGCCCATCCTACAAAATGTCAGTCACGCCAACACACCTTTCACGACTTCGCCGTGAATGTCGGTCAAACGAAAATCGCGGCCTTGGTAGCGGGACGTCAGCCGCAGGTGGTCGATGCCCAGCATGTGCAGGATCGTCGCGTTGAGGTCATGCACATGGACCGGATCGCGAGTGATGTTGTAGCAGTAGTCGTCGGTCTCGCCGAACGTCGTGCCGGTCTTCACACCGGCTCCGGCGAGCAACACGGTGAAGCAGCGCGGGTGATGATCGCGGCCGTAATCCGTCGCAGTGATGCCTCCCTGCGAATAAATCGTGCGACCGAACTCGCCGCCCCAGACGATTAGTGTGTCCTTCAACAAGTCACGCTGCTTGAGGTCTTTGATCAGCGCGGCGGTCGCTTGATCGGTGTCTTTGCACTGGCCGCGAATCGCCGCCGGCAGGCCGCCGTGATGATCCCAGCCCATGTGGAAAAGTTGCACGAATCGCACATCCCGCTCGGCCAAACGACGCGCGAGCAAGCAATTCGCCGCGTAGCTGCCGGGCCGTTTGACATCCGGGCCGTAGCTGTCGAGGACATGCTGCGGCTCTTTCGACAGGTCGAGCAGTTCCGGGACGCTGGTCTGCATCCGAAACGCCATCTCGTACTGTGCGATGCGCGTTTGAATCTCCGGGTCGCCGACTTGCTCGAAGTGCTTCTGATTGAGTTTCGCCAACCGGTCGAGCGTCCCGCGCCGCGCGGCAGCATCGACTCCCGGAGGATTCGAGAGGTACAGCACCGCGTCACCCTTGTTGCGGAACTTCACTCCCTGATGCTTCGACGGCAGAAACCCAGCGCCCCACAGCCGGTCGTAAAGCGGCTGATCGTCGGGCCGCCCGCTGCCGAAGCTGGTCAGCACGACATACGCTGGCAGGTCTTGGTTCTCGCTGCCGAGTCCGTAGCTCAGCCACGACCCGATGCTCGGCCGACCGGCCAACTGCGAACCGGTCTGCGAGAACGTGATCGCCGGATCGTGATTGATCGCCTCGGTGTGGATCGAGCGGATCATGCAGAATTCGTCCGCGATGCTCGACATCTGCGGCACGAGGTCGCTCATCCACATCCCGCTTTGGCCATGCCGAGCAAACTTGAAGATCGTCGGAGCAATTGGAAACTTCGCTTGCCCCGACGTCATCGTTGTCAGCCGCTGTCCTTGGCGAATGGAATCCGGCAAGTCTTCGCCACGTCGCTTCTCCATCTCCGGCTTCGGATCGAAGAGGTCCATCTGCGACGGCGCGCCAGATTGAAAGAGGTAGATGATCCGCTTCGCCTTTGGAGCGAAGTTCGGAAAACCGGGCAACGCGGCGTAAGCTTTCACGCCGTCCTTGGAGTCAGCGCAGACGTCCTGTGAGAACAATGTCCCCAGTGCCGCAACACCCAATCCCGATGAGGCTCCTCGCAAGAAGACGCGCCGGTTCAGCGCGTCTTGAAGTCCCAGAACAGGCGACATGGATTTCACCTCGTCATTCAAATCGTTCATTCTGGCGAGCTGGCACAGTTTGTTTACAGCTCGTGTGGCACACAGCGTTGAAACTCTGCCATCTCGACGGCGCTGCCCATGATGAGCGGCGTGCGCTGGTGAATCGCCGTAGGTTGCAGATCGAGCACTCGGCGGCGGCCGTCGGTGGCCACGCCACCGGCCTGCTCAACGAGGTACGCGATCGGATTCGCTTCGTACAGCAACCGCAATTTGCCCTGCGGGTGATCGGCCGTAGGCGGATACAGGAAGACGCCACCCTTCAGCAGCGTGCGATGAAAGTCGGCGACCATCGAGCCGATGTAGCGCGAGGCATATCGCTGGCCGAGTGCTCCCAGTCGCAGCCGATCAATGAACTCGTTGTAGCCCGGCGGAAAGCCGTCGCGGTATGCCTCGTTGACCGAGTAATACTTCCCTTGCTGCGGCATCTGGATGTTCGGATGGCTGAGCAAGTACGCTCCGACGGACGGGTCGAGCGTGAAGCCATGCACTCCGTTGCCGACGCTGTAAACCAGAATTGTCGAAGAGCCGTAGCAGACGTATCCAGCGGCGATCTGCTTGCTGCCCGGTTGCAGCAGCCATTTCTCCGGCTCATCGCAACCGACCCCTTCGGGGCGTCTCATGATCGAGAACGTTGTGCCGACACTGACGTTCACGTCAATGTTCGACGAGCCATCCAGCGGATCGAACACCACGGCATAGTTCGCCTCCTTGGAGCAATGTCCCATGATCACCGGCTTCTCGTTTTCCTCGGAGGCCAACACGCCGATGCTGGTGCGAGCACTCAAGCAGTGCATCAAGGCCTCATTGGCGTAGACGTCCAATTTCTGCTGCACCTCGCCCTGGACGTTGACGACGCCCGCATCACCCGCGTCACCCAAGATGTCGGACAGTCCTGCTCGCCGCACGCGAGCCTGCACCATTTTGGTCGCCAGCGTGATCCCCGACAGCAACCAAGAGAATTCCCCCGATGCTCCGGGAAATCGCTTCTGGTCCTGCAAGATGTGTTGTTGAACGGTGACGATCATCGCGTTGTCTCCCTGAGATGCTCTTTCATCAACTCTCGCATGATCGCGCTTCAACGAGGTTGCATTTCGACGTTACCCGCAGCATCGCGGGCTGAGGCGGTAATCTCAACCGAGTCTTGCTTCGGCAGCGTGACTTCCCACTCCGCAAAATTGTCTCGCACAGCACGAGCCTCAACACCGTTGATGATGACTTGTTTGATCTCGCCATTGTCTGAGGCCGAGCCACGAATCAGCCAGCCATTGGTCGTGCGAGTGACATGCGTGATGACCGTTGACGGCGGCTGATCGTCGATCGGATCAAGCAGTTGTGGAAACGCCACGTCTGGGACTTCGGTGACTCGCGATTCATCGCCGGTCAGCGGCGGATCGGATTTGTAGGTGGCTGGCTCGGTCTTCGCTTCGCCCGACTTGGCGCTGATGACTCGCGCGTGGCGGCCGGAACCGTAAAAGTCGTGCAGGATGACCGGCACACTGGTTGGCGTTTTGGGATTCGGACGCGGGCCGCCGCCGAGGTTGACGAGTGCTCGTCGGTTGTTGTCTTGGCGATTGATGACGAGCACGTTGCGGATGTGCGTCTCGGCCGAGCCGGTCGGGTTGTGATCGGTGATCTGAATCAGCGGCATCGAACTGTTGTGATGGCCGGAGAACGTCAGGCCATCGACCGTCAACGAACCGTATTGAATGCTGTCGTCATCGTGGCCGCGATTGAACGGCTCGGCGTCTCCGTGCTTCGGGGACTGCGTGATCGACATGTTGCGATAGACGTGGCGATCGAAGTTCGGGTGATAGACGCCGTAGATCGAGTTGTAGATTTTCATTCCTTCGACCAGCACGCATGGAGCCTGCACGCGGAAGGCGTAATGGATCTCCCAAATCTTCGTGTTCCGCAGCACGAACGGATGTTTCGCGTCCGGGCCGACGCGGTTGACTCCCTCGCCGAGGTTGATGCCGTACAAGCCGTCGCAGTGAGCCTCGTTGTCCTCGAACCGCACGAACGGCAGCGTGCGGATGTCGGTCGGCTTCTCTGAGCCGTCCGCCTGCTGTACCGGCAGCGTCAGCTTGAGGGCGCTCGTCTCGGTCGCCTCAAAGAAGTAGCCGTAGCGGTTGTTTTCGCAGGTGACATTTCGCGTAAACGTGTTGAGGCTGTTCGCCCACCAGAAGCCGGCTCCGTCATTTTGATCGAACGGCAGCACTTGTTTCGGCAACTTCTTGCCATCCATCGCCTGCACGGCGAGATTGCGGTCGAGGATGTTTTGAACTTCGGTCCCGTCTTCGAGGAAAAACCCGTGGCCGATGCTGCGATAACCGACGCAGTCGCGGACGACGAGATAGTTCGTCCCGTGAATCGTCAGCCAGCGATTGTGGCTGTTGTGAATCGACGCTCCGATGACCGAACTGCCGCGCATCGTGTTGCCGACCAAATGAAAGTGCAGTGCGTACCTGCCGAGCGTGTCCTTCTTGCCAAGATGCCGGAACTCGGCATAGCTGATCGAGCCCGCCGAGCCGCGGTGATACATCGTGTGCCCACGCACTCCGTCGGGGTTCGCCGATTCAACAATCACGTTGCGGCTGAGATTTGCGACCTCGCCTCGAAACTCCCCTTCGCCGAGATGCTCTCGCTTCAGCGGTTCATCGAGCGTGAGTTTGTCACCGTCGATCGCCGTGACGGTGCGCTCTTCCGTTTCGAGCAGATCGGTCCCGCCGCCGTTGTCACGACCAAGATGCGTGGCCGTGACGATGATCCGATCGCCGATTCGCCAGCCTGTCACCGATTCAGACAGCGTGACAGCGGCGTCGCCCTTCTTCGAGGTCGCACCAAGTTTCACCCACGTCCGGCTGAGCGGCGCTCCATGAAACTCCATCCGTCCGCCGCAGCAGACAATCACCGGGCACGACTGCTTGTCTTGCCCCTCAAACGGCACGAGCCGAATCAGCGCCGTGTGCTTCGCATCAATCGGCTTCTCCGGAGTGCCGACCAGCAGTGCCGGTCGCACCGCGCCGGCCGGTAACTCTTCGATGTGAGCATCGCAATCGAAACCTTCTTCCGTCGGCTCGTCGCCGGCGTCGATCTTCAGTACGCCGACATCCAACCGAGTGTCCTTGTCCGCAGCGAACGTCAGCGTTCCCGCGACGTACACCGCGCGGATCGGCGTCTCGGATTTCACGTCGTACACGACGACATGCCCCGGCCGCACATGCACGCGAGCACCGGCTTCCGGGACTTTGCCTCCCTCCCAAGTTGCCACAGCCGACCACGGACCGCTGGCCGCGGAGCGAGTCCACGGAGTCTCGGCCGCATTCGCCGAAATCCCAACCACGAGCAACGTGACAACCAGCATCAGGCCAGGGAGCAGTTTCATGGCAAACTCGCTTTCGATTGGTGGGGGAGGTTTGCGGAGGATTCGATTCATTCGCGTGTCACGACTTCATCCAGATTCAGCAACACATTCGCCGTGAGCGTGTACGCCGCCAACTCGGCCGGGTCGAGCGACGCACCGGCTTTGCTTTCACCGAGCACAATCAATTGTTTGGCCGCGCCCGCGTCCTGCCGGAAGTGAGCAAGATCGTCATTCAGTCCACCCACGAGCACCGCCAATTCCTCATCCGTCGGCGAACGCGATGTCACCCAGCGGAATGCGAATCGAAGACGTGACTCAGGAGTCGCACCGCCATCGGTCAGCATTCGCTCGGCCAACTTGCGAGCGGCTTCGACGTAGGTGATCTCGTTGAGCAGCGTCAGTGCTTGAAGTGGCGTGTTGGTGCGCGAGCGTTTGACCGTGCAGATCTCGCGACTCGGAGCATCGAACAGCAACATCGCGGGAGGTGCGGCCGTCCGTTTCCAAATCGTGTAGAGCGTTCGGCGATAGAGGCCGTCGTTCGTGTCGTGCTTGTAGCCGCGCAAGTCGCCGTAGCGCGAGGTCTCGTCCCACACGCCGTCTGGCATGTAAGGCCGCACGCTCGGCCCGCCGAGCTTTTCGACGAGCAATCCGCTGGCGAAGAGTGCTTGATCGCGCAGGGCTTCCGCTGAGAGTCGGACTCGCGGTCCGCGAGCGAGAAGGCGGTTGTCGGAATCGTGGGGCAGGTTTTCAACCTGCCCGGCTTGATCGCGATCAGGCCGGGCGGGCAGGTTGAAAACCTGCCCCACGGAAGACGCCTGTCGATACGTCGCGCTCATCACGATCAGCTTTTGGAGTCGCTTCATGTCCCAATCGGTCATGAACTCGACAGCCAGCCAGTCGAGCAATTCTGGATGCGACGGGAACTCAGCTTGCGAACCAAGGTTCTCGGTCGTCTTCACAAGACCCGTGCCGAAGAACTTTTCCCACGCGCGGTTGACCCAAACGCGAGCCGTCAGCGGATTCGTTGGCGAGACGATCCAGCGGGCGAGATCGAGTCGCGTCATCAGCCGGGGGGCGCTAGCCCCGGTTGGATCGTTCTGAACCGGGGCTAGCGCCCTGCGGCTGATATCGTCTTCGACGTTTTGTCTCACGATCAGTGCGGCCGGCAGCGTGGCGGTCACTTTGTCACCGCGTTTGTCGTACTCGCCGCGGATCAGGATGAAGGCGTCGCGCGGCGGGCCTTCTTTCATGATCATGACACTTGGGGTCTTCCCGGCGAGGTCGTCCCGAGACTTCTTGACCGACGTGACGGCGATCTCCGCTTGCTTGAGCGGGCTATCGACGTTCGCTTTGAAAAACTTTTCGAGTTCCGACTTCTGTTCCGGCGAACGTTTGTCGGCGGCGAGTTCCAGGATCGCTTTCAATGACTCCGGGAACTTCGCACCGTCGAGTTTCACGGTGCTCGGCGGCAGCGATGTGAATGACAATCGGAAGCGACCAATATTGTGCTGAGCGAGAGCTTCATGCTTGAGCCGCACCGTCAGCGTGGCGTTCGCCGGCACCGTGAGCGGTGCCTCGACAATGAACATCGCCGACGTCGGATCGCGCCGAGTCGGGCCATCAACCGCCCATCCGTTCGAGGCAACTACGTCGAGCACCAGGCCAATCTCCCAACTGGGTTGCGAGTACGTCGCTTCGGCTCGGACAAACTTCGCGGTCAGCGGTTCGGCCAATCCGGGAGCGGTGACTTCTGCCTCGACGCGGCTGAGCACGAAGTTGCCGTTCGGGTATCGGCCGAGGCTCTTGTTCGGCAGCGAATCGTCCGGCAAACATTCGAGCAACACGCCGCTGAACTGCCCGGCCGGCAGCGGCGCGGCGATCGTGTAAATGTCGTGCGGCGGATTCTTGCCGCTGGCGAGATACGTCCCGTCAGCCTGCTTCGTGAGTTTCGCTCCGCCTGCCGACTTCACTTCCGTCGGTTGCAGCGGAGACCAGACGGCTGTGCCGGCGTCTTTCAAAACTTTCTCGCGAAAGCCCGGCTCCCACGCGGCGATGTATTCCGGCAATCGCTTCGCCTCTGCAACGACGCGAGCGTTCGCGGCGACAATCGCTGCGTCGAGGCGTGACAGTTCGGCATCTTGCTCGGCGGTCGGCACCGAGATTGTGGGATCTGTGTTCTTGGATTCGCCTTGCAGCGTGCCGCTCTCTGGGACGTTGTTGAAGAACGCGAACATCGCATAGAAGTCGCGCTGGCTGATCGGGTCGTACTTGTGATCGTGACAGCGGCAGCAATTGAACGTCAGACCGAGCCATGTCATGCCGGTCGTCTCGACCCGGTCGATGACCGTTTCGACGCGCCACTCTTCCGCGATCAGTCCCCCTTCGCCGTTGAGCCGGTGATTGCGATTGAATCCGGTCGCGACGATCTGCGAACGGGACGGATTCGGCAACAGGTCTCCGGCGAGTTGCTCGATCGTGAATTGATCAAACCCTATGTTGCTGTTGAAGGCGTTGATGACCCAATCGCGCCACGGCCATTGAAAGCGGCTGCTATCAACCTGAAAGCCGTTGCTGTCGGCGTACCGCGCCATGTCGAGCCACGGTCGCGCCATCTGCTCGCCGTAGCGCGGCGACTTGAGCAGCCGATCCACAACTTTTTCGTAAGCGTTCGCGGAAGTGTCGGCGAGAAACGCATCGACTTCGCTGGGTGACGGCGGCAGGCCAGTCAGATCAAACGACACGCGGCGGATGAGCGTTGTCTTGTCGGCTTCGGGGGAGGGTTTCAATCCCGCTTGATCGAGGCGGGCGATGATGAATTGGTCAATCGGGTTTGAGATTTGAGATTTCAAATTTGAGATTTCAGATTTCAAATTCGGCACTTCAGGGCGAACTGGCGAAATGAACGCCCAGTGGCCTTGGTATTCGGCTCCCTCGGCGATCCAGCGTTTGAGGGTCTCGATCTGTTGCGGCTTGATCTGCTTGCCGGAGTTGGCCGGCGGCATCCGCACGCTCTCGACGCTCGACAGCAATCGCTTGATGAGTTCACTCTCGGTCGCCTTTCCGGGCACGATCGCAATCGCTCCCGATTCGGCGGGCTTGAACGCAACCGCTTGGACGTCCAGCCGCAGGCTGGCTTTCCGCTGCCGTTCATCCGCGCCGTGACACTGGAAGCAGGCGTCCGCCAGAATCGGCCGGATGTCGCGATTGAAGGAGACACGATCGGCAGCCGAAGCACGAACGGTCAGCAACAGCAGAACGATGACGGTGAGCGAGTTTTTCATGGCGGTCATCTTAGCTCTGGACCAAGCGGCCTTGAAATCGTGGGGCAGGTTTTCAACCTGCCCGGCCATGATTCTGTCGGATGCCAATTTCCGGAGCGAACTCTGGGCAGGTTGAAAACCTGCCCCACGATTGGACACTACCGCCATGACCTCTCCGATCTTCGCCGACCCACGAGCCGCGTACCTGCATGTGCCGTTCTGCGCGCATCGCTGCGGGTATTGCGACTTCACGCTGCTGGCCGGGCGAGACGACTTGGCGGGTGAATACCTGCGGGCGATGGAGGTAGAACTGCGGTCTCTCGAACGACCGCGCGAAGTGGACACGCTCTTTTTCGGAGGTGGTACGCCGACGCATCTCACACCAGACGAGCTGGCTCGGCTGTTGGACTTGGCTCGCGAGTGGTTTCGACTCACGCCGAGTGGCGAATTCTCCGTCGAAGCGAATCCCGCCGCACTGACTGATGAGAAGCTGCGGTTGCTGGCCGACGCCGGCGTCAATCGTGTCAGTCTGGGTGTGCAGTCGTTCGACGAGGGGCTGCTCAAGCTGCTGGAACGAGATCATCGCGAGTCCGACATTCTCGATGCGGTCGCTCGGCTGCAAGAGCGGTTTGAGAATGTCTCGCTCGACCTGATTTTCGCACTGCCCGGCCAGACGCTGGCTCATTGGCGAGAGACATTGCGTCGCGCGATCGAACTGAGGCCGACGCATCTCTCGACCTACGGCCTGACGTTTGAAAAGGGGACCGCGTTCTGGTCGCGGCGTGAGAAGGGGGCGATTCAGCAGCTCCCCAACGAACTCGAACGAGACATGTATGCCGCTGCGATGGACGACCTCGCCGCCGCCGGCTTTGAGCAATACGAGATCAGCAATTTCGCGCGCCCCGGATTCCGCTGTCGGCACAATCAAACGTACTGGCGAGCACTTCCCTACTTTGGCTTTGGTCCCGGAGCGGCTCGGTATGTCGGCGGCCGGCGCGAGAACAATCACCGCAGCACGACGACTTGGATCAAGCGAGTGCTCGGCGGACAAAGTGGCGTCGCAATGAGCGAGGAACTCGTGCCGGAGCATCGTGCTCGCGAGGCGATCGTGCTCGGCCTGCGACAGCTCGACGGGATTCGGCGCGACGAGTTCCGAATGCTGACGGGCTTCGATCTCGACTCGCTTGCGGGCGAGACGATCACTCGCGAGGTCGCGGCCGGACGGATCGAGGACTTCGGCGACGGTATACGCATCACCCAAGAGGGGCGATTCTTTGCCGATCCGGTGATGATCGCCTTTTTGTAGGTCAGGCTTCCCAGCCTGACTCGAACGGTCACCGACAATGTCGCGCAGCGAGTCAGCCTGAGAAGGCTGACCTACGTCAAACCCGTCTTGACCCTTTTCGCGGGCTTCTCCTACTGTCCGCGCCCCTTCTAATTCCGACATTGCCCATCTGCGGCGATCCTTCCGTCAATTCCCGTCTTGTCCGCTCCCACCGTTCGTGCTCATGTCCCCCGAAAGGCCCTCTCGATGACCCACGTTGGTCGCGATTCGTCGGCTTTGTCTGCGCGGTTTCGTTGTTTGCCGTGGCGATTTTTCGTCACGCAGACCGCGTTGTTCGTGGTCATTGGATTGAGCGGCTGCGTCTCGCGAGACATCTACCAGGCTGGCGAACTGCCGGCGCACTTGCAGGCTCCGCACGTCGCCAACACGAAGAAGCTCGACCTCTCCGGGCTGACGACAGTGGCCTACAACAACGAGATCATCGACTACGGCGACATCCTGGAAGTCCAGATCCTCGTGGGCTTGAACACCAAGGACAACCCGCCGGTGATGCAGCCGCGAGTAAATGAAGCGGGAGCGATCTTGCTTGTGAACATCGGCGAGGTTCCGGTTCGCGGCTTGGACTTGCCGACTGCCGAGTCCGCCATCGCGGCCACTTGCATTCAGCGAGGGATCTATCGCTCGCCGCAAGTCACCGTTTTGATGAAAAAACAGCGAACGAACATGGTTCGCGTCATCGGAGCGGTGAAAAATCCAGGCCCCGTCAACCTGCCGCGCGGCAGTTCGGATCTCTTCACCGCGTTGGTCGCGGCTGGTGAGCTTGCTGATGACGCCGGGACAATCGTCGAAGTTCGGAACCCTTCCGGTGCGAGTGCGATTCAACCGGATCGGATTGCCGGCGGCTTCGGCAACTCGGGCGACATCACTCAAGTCGGTCACTCACTGGGGACGCCGGTCTCGTCGCGGACGGCGGCCTCGTCGCTCCGAGTCGATCTCGTTTCCGCCACAAAAGGGGGCGGAGGTTCCTACCTGCTGCAAGACGGCGCGACGGTGCATGTCGAACGTCGTGATCCCGAAGCGATTCGAGTCGTTGGCTTGGTCAACAAACCCGACCGCTACGAGTATCCCGTCGGCGAAGAACTGCGAGTGCTCGACGCCATCGCGTTGGCGAACGGCACCTCGAACAAGGCGGCCAACAAAGTCTTCATTGTGCGGCAGCTTCCGAATCAACAGCAACCGGCTGTCATTCAAACCAGCATCCGCGAAGCGAAGCGGAACGGCGAAATGAACCTGGCACTCGCTCCCGGAGACACCATCTCCGTGGAGCAAACTCCAACGACCGTGCTACTCGATTCGATCATGTTGATCCGCTTCGGCGTCGGCGCGTCCTTGGGAGCGTTCTTTTAGGAACGAAGAATGAGGAACGAGGAAGTGCGGCTTATGAATCTTGATCCGCAACAGACCACAGCGGCAACAATTTTGAACTCGGCCAACGTGGTCGCGGGGATGATCCGCTTCCTGCATGCCGTGCGCGTTCGCCGCGGCACGCTGCTGTCCGTCCTGCTGATCAGCGCGGCGTTGGGCGCCGC